>JAZQMI010000001.1:0-11061 GCA_045543375.1 Eubacteriales bacterium
AAAAGAGGATACCCTTGAAAGTATCCTCTTTTGATTTGGCGGAAGCGGTGGGATTCGAACCCACGGTACCGTGAGGTACAACTGATTTCGAGTCAGTCCCGTTATGACCACTTCGATACGCTTCCATATGAAATTTTGCGGAAAGGATCGTCTCGAACTCAGACTGATTTCGATGTCAGTCTGCGAGCAAGCACGCGGTTATGACCACTTCGATACGTTTCCATATTTATCGCCGAGCTTTTTTGCTCAACGACAAATATTATATCACACATTTTTCAAAAAAGCAAGTCATTTTTGAAAAAAACATGAGAAATTCCAATATTTTTTATTCTGTCGGTTGGATGGACTAATTTGAGCCGGAACAGTGCTCTGCCAGCGCGAGGGCAGCGCAGTAGATGATCTGGAAATTCAGGAAAAAGAAGAAATTATCCAGCAGGGAGGTGCCCAGGATCAACAGCGGGAGGGTGAGCAGGAGCGCCTTGCTGATGGAAAAACGCTTGAGCAGCACGCGCCCAAGGTCAACGACGTGCCAAGTTAGAGCGGCAAAGCCGAAGACACCCATCGAGCCGAGGAATTGAATGGGAAAATTGTGATACATGTTATTGAGAAGGCCGACGGCTTTGGCTTTGGGGTCCAGCGAGCCGTCGCGGAAGCCGACGCCGAAGATAGGGGCGGATTTGAAATCGTTCCAGCCCGTGCGTAACAGATCCAAGCGAGCACCGACGGAGTCTTTTTTGTCCGCGATCCACTCGTCAAGCAGATCGAAATCTCCCAAAATTTCCAAACGGGTAAATTCCAAAAAGCGTTCCCACAGCTCGGTGACAGAACGAGCGTGGCGGTTGACGTATATCAAGGCGGCAAATGCAACGAGCAGAAGCGCGAGCGCGATTAAACGATGCTGCTTGCAGTTCTGACCGCTGACACAATTCAGTATTATGCCCAAAAGCAGGATAAGTGCACCAACGAGCATGGTCGAGCGCGTGCCGGTCAAATAAGCACCGCCGTAAAAAACGAGTGCGAGGCCTATGAACAATGGAGCGAAGCGGCATTTTCTTGCCAGATATATGCAGGGAGGAATGCCAAGTGCAATGACAGCGGCGATATTGGTAGCGTAGCCGCCCCAAGGAAGGCGGAAATTTTCTCGCATTAAGCGTGGAACGACTGCGTCCTCGGAGTATTTCAACAGCTCGTCCGTCAGATAGAGTTCACGCACGCGCCAAAGCAACTGAAGCAGTACGACTGCAGCCGCGCAGATCACGCAGACGCAGGCATAGACGGTCAACTTTTCAAAACGTGCACGAGAGGCGTTTTTCGTGCGGTTGAATATGGAAAAGAATACGAGATAGAAGAAAGTAAAGCCGAAAATCATGGTAAAGGCGTACACAAGATTGCGGGGACGCCAGTCGGGATGGAGCAGACCATTGAGCACAAACGCCACGTCAAGGGCGATGATACCGCCCAAAAATGCACCACGACGGTGTTTCAGGTGAGAGAAAGTGCCGTCATTTGCGAAGCGGACGAGCACCATGACGGCGACGATCAGCGCGACGATCCAAAAGACATGGGTATCGAAATCACCGAAGAAGGCAGCCTTGCCACCCTCCAGATGTGTGCTGTCATCGTTTCCAAGAGCATAATACCCCATAAAAATAGGCGGCAAGAGCACCTTGGTGTCCCGTGCGAACAGGGCGGAAAACAGGATGGACAGGCAGATCAGTACAAGGATGGGCAGATATATCTCTTTGGTCGACATGCCCGATATGACGCACAAAGGGGCCAGTACGATCGGGTAGAGGACGGATTCCTGAAATGCGCAAACGGCGCGGACAACGGCACTGTGCTCGTAGCACTTGGTGGTAAATTCCATGGTGGCTTTGAGGCGTCCTGCGGGGCGCCGTTCTCCTTCCTTTGAAAAGATAGTACGATTATACCATATATAGAAAATAAAGTCAAGGGTGCTCTTTTTTGAAAATACGGTTGACCAATCGTGGCGACGGTGGTATAATGTAGGCATGAAAAATTTTCTCGCGTGGGAGGCAGAAATCATGCAACTGGTTTTATTGACAGCCGCCGGTGTTGGCGGTGCGACCATCATTGGTGCGCTAATTGGCTTTTGGCTCAAAAAGCCCTCGCATAAATTTCATGACATCGTACTGTCCTTTGCCGCTGGCGTCATGTTGGCGGCGGCTGTGATCGGATTGATCTTGCCGTCCTTGGAGTGGGGAGGCAAGTATTCTATTCTGGTTACGGTGGCGGGGCTGTTTTGCGGTGCGCTTTGTCTGAATATGCTTGATAAACTGGTTCCTCACCTGCATAAGCTCAGCGGCGTGGATCAAGAACAGCATCCCGATGCGAGCGAAAGCATCAACCGCATCTTGCTGTTCGTCATTGCCATTGCCATTCACAATCTGCCCGAAGGCATTGCGGCAGGTGTTGCGGCCGGTGTCGGCTCCGAGATGGGCGATTGGACACAGGCGCTGACGGTGGCAGGCGGTATTGCGCTGCAAAATATTCCCGAGGGTATGGTCATCATTGCCCCCATGCTATCCACCGGTATGAGCAGCCGCAGAACGTTTGTCATTGCCATGATGACGGGCGTGGTCGAGGTGCTCGGTACGCTGCTCGGCTATTTTGCCGTCACTGTTTCGACTGCCATTCTACCCTTTGCGCTGGCCTTTGCAGGCGGTACCATGCTGTACGTTATCAGCGACGAGATGATCCCCGAAACGCACGCACACGGCAGCGAGCGGGGCGCGACCTACGCGTTGCTCGTCGGCTTTTCCTTAATGCTTGCCTTTGATTTTTTGTTAGGATAACGGCGAATATCACAAAACAAAAGCATCTCCCCGTGCGGGAGATGCTTTTTACGATGCAAATAAATTCGATACGGATGTACCAAAAGTCGCCGTTAAAATGGAACATTTTGAGATTGACGGGAGGCCAAAAATATGATAAAATTATTATAAACATTCCAACGTGCGGCCGTTGGAAAACACATACAGAACGGAGAAATACCATGAACAAAAAACTGACCGTCCTGCTTCGTATCGTGACTTTGATGCTGGCCTTTTTGATGATGCCCGGGCTGATCGCTTGCGGTGTCGTTACTCCTCATGAGCCCGATGAGCCCAAGGATCCCGACCAGCCGGGAGATCCCGGGACAGATCAGCCGGGAGAACCCGGAGCGGATCAGCCGACTGCGCCCGAGGGAGCGGAGTCGTTATCCGAGCGAGAGGTCGAGGTGGTCACGGGGCAGACCATTCACGATAAAAATGAAACTCGCGCACCTTACGGTCTGACCGAGGTCGCCAACGATTACATGACGGTGTACGAGGGCTTGAATCTTGACGGCTCGGTAACGGTACTGCAATCGCAGACTTCATATGCCAGCTCGCACCACGTGTCGGTCGACGGCGCGTTCGTATTTGCTGACAGCCCGTATAAGGTAGCGAGCATTATGAATAGCTGGAAACAGCAGAAAAAATCGTATAATCTGAGCTTTATGACGGTTATCAACCGTTGCGTGTTTGCCGATTTTGAATTGTGGTGCAACGAAAACGGTTATACTGACACACCGCCCTCGGACGATATTCAGATGCTGGCAAACGGTCAGCACAAGGGCAAGACGGACGGTCAGACCATGTACATGGTGCCGACCGAGCGCTGGATCGAATTCGTCTGGGCGACCATTGACAGTGCCATGGATATGGCAGATTTTGAGTACATTATGCCCGAGGAGCCCGACATGCACCGCGAGGCGGGATATTCCGAATCGTTCAAGCGCGAATGGGAGGCTTACTACGGCGAGCCTTGGCAGGATCAGGCATCTTCGCCCGAGGCCATGCTCAAATCTCAAGAGCTCAAGGTCTATCTCATTCAGCGTGCCTACAAGGTGATCGGTGAACGCGTGAAGGCGAAAAATCCCGACACCAAGCTGTGTATCGCTACACACTCGACGCCCAGTTACAACACCACCAACTGTAAGATCGCGTCGGGTACGAACACCTATCTTTCTTCGGGGCTTTTTGATGCCGTCGATGCGCAGACCTGGTCGGATACCATTGGTACCAATCTGACAGTCAACGGCGCGACCGTCAAGGACTTGTTTGCCGCCGGTATGCTTGGCTACGCCTCCTACGTCGATGCGGCGGGCAATATGCCGCTCTATGCCTGCACCGACTCGGTCGGTGACGGCGCGGGCAAAGGCCTGATGAAGGAAGAGGAATATTATCCGAGATACTACGCTCAGACGGTGACACAGCTCATGCAACCCGAGATCAACCGCTTCAATGCGGTCTGTTGGCCCTCACGCAGCTTTGACGCGTCCTCGGCCAACTATAAGCTGGTGCAGCAGAACACCATTGCCGCTCTCAACGAGGCGGCAGGAAAGCCCGTCACGCTCAGCGCCGGCACGCCGGGGATTACCTATCTTCTGTCCGACTCGCTGTCCTGGCAGTGGGACAACAAGGGCTGGAGCCTTTCGACGCACGATGCCTTCCTTGGCGTGACCTATCCGCTCGTCACGGACGGCATTCCGCTCAAGATCGCCTCGATGGAGAGCCTGACGTCCGCCGAGCAGCTCAAGGACGTTACGCTGCTGATCGTTTCGTTTGACTGCCAGAAGCCGCAGAACGAGCAGGTGGTGAACGCCATCGCTGAGTGGGTACTGGGCGGCGGTACCATGCTGTACGTCGGCGGTCGTGACCGTTATGACGAGATCGAAAGTAAGTGGTGGGCAGAATACGGCTCGCCGCTGCAGGCCCTGCTCGATAAGCTTGAGCTGGACGTTGCCGTCAGAGCACCCAAGCAAAGCGGTCGTGACGGCGAGCTTGAGTGGCTGGGTGAGCGATCGACCAAGGCCGTTGCCGAAACGGGACTTGCGAGCAAGTATCTGCCTTATACCGCCGTGTTCCGCGGCAACGTGGACGAGATCATGCTGCTGGACGGCGAGATCGTCGGCTTTGAGTCCAAGGCAGGCAAGGGTCATATCACCGTCTTTGGTACGCCCTCGGCACTTTACGCGCAAAGCGAAAAGGGAAGTGAGGCCATGCGCGCCATGGCAGAACTTGCTTGTAAGAGCGCACCCTATCAGTATGATTCCACCAAGCTTATGTGGACCAAACGCGGCAATATTGTCGCTGCCCATTCGTTTGATCGCCAGAGCTTGCTCAACGGTATCTATATCGATCTGTTTGATCCCATGCTCACCGTACACGACTACTACGTGCTCGAGCCCGATCAAAGTGCGCTGCTGTATGACGTGACCGATCTTGACCTGTCCGTACCGCGTTTTGGATTCTCGGGCGGCGAGGTGTCGGAGTTGACGGAAACAGCCGGGCAGACGACCTTTAAGGTCAATTCTGCCGCAGGCGTTGACGTTGCCGTGCGTCTGTTCTGTGCCGACGGTACGTATCCTGAAAGCATCAGCGTCAAAAAGGGAAGAATGGATATCGAGTACGATATGGGCTGGGACAGCAAATTCGATTCGCTTATCATTCGCTTTGAGGGTGATCATAAAACCGGTATGACCGTTACGGTCAACTGGGGAACGACGCCCACGGACGACTGTGCGCTTCCCACCATGGAACAAAAGGCGCAGCAAAAGCTTGAAAAGCTCGGTTACGTCGAGCTGGCACCCGATCTTGAAAAGCTGTGCGAGGGACTGAATAAGCAGACCTACAATATCAAGGCCGGCGCCGAAATGGACGCGCCTTTCATTCACAGCAGCACCTCGCTCGTCAGCGCTACGGGCAGATATTGCGACTATCAGAACGAGGTCATCTACCGCTTTGATTTGACTGCATTCCCCGATCTGATCGCCGTCATGTATATTGAGGCAAACTATCAGGTCGACGTCAGCACCGACGGCAAGAATTGGAAGACGGTTCAAAACTACGTCACGCTCAGCGGCTCGCACGTTATGGGACGACTGAACGCCACGCACATCGCTATAGAAAGCGCCAAGCACGCCAAAGGCTCGGACGAGATGTACGTGCGCCTGTGCAGCGCCGACGGTAAGGGCTGGGGCGGCAGCATTTCCAAGTTGGAGCTTTATACGAGCGGTACGCCCGTGATCGAAACGCCCGTCGTCGAGTATGAAACGGATAAGTTCGATGCTTCTCCTTACGCAACGTATCAAACGTTGACGCTCAATCTTGCAGGAGAGGATCCGTTGGCCGATGCCGATTTCGTATACAGCAACACGGGCAAGATCACGGATAAGCGCACGGGACGCTATTGCGACCGAGCAGCCGAGCTGATCTATTGCTTTGACCTGACGCAGTATAAAAATGCCGTCGTGGCTCTTTCGGTATCGCAGAATTACCGCATTGAGGTGTCCACCAACGGCGTCACATGGAAGGTCGCACGTGACTCTATTCTTGCTACGGGACAAAAAGTCGGTTATGTCGGCAACCCCGGTGTCGTCGGCGTTTCGTCCGAAACCTACGCTCCCGGCGCAGCAAAAATGTATATTCGCCTGACCGATGCCGACCCGACGGACGGCTACGGCGCTGTGATTACACAGTTGGATATTTACTACAAATAAGCATTTTTTAAGGAGAGCCCCTCGTTTTCGAACGAAGGGCTCTTTTTATTATAAAACATCCAAAAAGCGGAGCAGAATTGTACGTTTTTAAGATTTTATGCTCGCATTTTATGGTAAAAACGCGACTGCCTTGACAGTAAACTGTACAATATGCTATAATGATGCCAATAATTGAGGCAAGGAGGCTTTGATATGAAAAAGCTTACGTTATGGCTGTTGATCACGTTGATGATCGCTACGCCGGTGTTTGGTCTTGTATCCTGCAAGGGCACGCCGGACGAGCCGAAACCGCCGGAAGAGGATCCGGGTACGACGGATCCCGGTACGGAGGATCCCGGTATGGAGGATCCCACTGAGCCGCTCGCCAAGCTGGAGAGCGAGCGCGAGTATACCGTCGTTGACGGAACGGCGCTTCATCCTACATACGGCGACGTGCCCGCGGGACTTGCCGAGGCAGTCAACAAATACATGACGCAGGCCGAAGCCATTCAGATTGAGGGTGACGTGACGACCTTCCAGTACGGTGGCGAATATCGCGAGTCTATTCAGTTGCCGACCGATGCGGTCATGGTTTATGCATGGAACGTTGACGGTGTCAAGACGGTCATGAATAGCTGGAAGAGCTATAAGCATCTGTACAGCTTGAACATGATGACCATCATGAACCGCGCCGGCAGCGAATGGCTCTCGCGCGACAAGAGCTTTGCCGATGCCATTCAGGTCGATAAGGTTGGCAACAAGAAAGTGCACTCGGGCACGGGAGACAGCACAGTGTACTATCTTGTACCCACCGAGGATTTCATCGAATACGTTTGGGAGATCGTGACCACGGCCATGGAGATTGTACCGCTCGAGGCAATCGTATTTGAAGAACCGGATATGTTTGTAGACAGCGGTTACTCCGAGGCCTTCAAGCAGGAATGGGAGGATTATTACGACGAGCCCTGGCAGGATCAGACCAGCTCGCCCGAGGCCATGATAAAGTCCATGCGTCTGAAGGTCTATCTCATTGACCGACTGATGCGTGAGATCGCCGACCGCATGGCACTTGAATATCCCGATACCAAAATTTATCTTGCCAGCCACTCCACCAATAGCTATAACAGCATTGGCATCGCGTCCGGCTTGAATCATTACATCAATTCCGGCATTTACGACGGTCTGATCGGTCAGACCTGGACGGATACGGTCGGTGTGGGACTGATGCAGAACGGCACCGAGATTCGCTATGGCTACATGATGGGCGCGCTGGAGTATGCCTCCTATGCACAGACGGTGGGTGACGGTATGTTCTTTGCGCTGGCCGATCCCGTTGGTGATGGTATTACCAAGGGAAAGGCCGAGTCTGACTATTATGATCGTTACTACGCGACCATCGTAGCACAGCTCATGCAGCCCGAGATCAACCGTTTTGAGGTCATGCCGTGGCCCAACCGCTGCTTTGAGCAGGGAAGTGACGAATACCGTATCACGCAGTTGAATGTTATCGCCGCTGTGACCGAGGTGTCCGGCAAGGCTGCAACCGTCAGCGCGGGTACACCGGGTATTACCTATCTGATTTCAGATTCTCACTCGTGGCAGAATGATCCCACGGGTAAGTGGGCACTCAACAGTGAGAGCGGTCTGCTTGGCGTAACGCTGCCGTTGCTGACCGACGGCATTCCGCTCAAGGTCGGCTCGATGGAAATGATCGAAGAGGCGTCCGACCTTGAAGGAATAGAACTTTTGCTGCTTTCCTTTGATTGCCAGAAACCGCTCACGTCCGAGGTCTGTGAGGCGATTGCCGCATGGATCATGGACGGTGGTACCTGCCTGTACGTAGGCGGACACGACCGCTTTGAGGAGTCCGAATACGAGTGGTGGGCAGAATACGGTTCACCGTTGCAGGCATTGCTTGATATGATGGAGGCGGATATCACCGTCACCATGCCTGAAATCTCGGGTACGCAGGACATCGTCTGGACGGACGACGGATCGGTCATGGGCTACGTGACCGCCAAGTACAATACCTATACCGCCGCCTTTGAAGGCGACGGCAAGAAGATCATGACGCTTGGTAGCGACAAGGGGGCCGACGTGCTCGGCCTTGACCGCGAGATCGGCAAGGGTCATATCGTGTTGGTCGGTCTGCCCTCTGCGCTTTATGCCGAAATGAAAACGGGCACCGAGCAAATGAGAACACTTGCCGCTTATGCTTGCCAATATACCAATTACGAATACGTTTCCGCTTCGCTTCTTTGGGCAAAGAGAGGAAACGTCGTGGCGGCACATTCGATCGGCAAGAAAAACGTGATCGGCGGTAGATTTATCAACCTGTTTGATGACGAATTGACCGTGACGAACGGCTATACGCTTGCGGCGGGCGAGAGCGCGCTGCTGTATGACGTGACCGATCTTGACCTGTCCATCCCGCGTCTTGCTTTCGTGGGCGGAACGCTCACCACCTGTGAGGAAACTGAAAACAAGACGGTCTATAAGATGCGCTCTCCGACGGGCGTTTATGCGGCAAGCACGCTGCTGTGCCGCGACGGGCTGTATCCCACCTCCATTACCGTGACCGATTATAAGGGTAAGACCGAAATTCCCTTTGCTTATGCATGGGACAACGAGCAAGATGCGCTGCTCATTCAGGCACGCGGCAATGCCATCATCAATATCATGGTGACGGTCGAGTGGGGAACGACGCCCATGGAAGATTGTGAGCTCATTTTCCCGACCTTCTCCGAATTTGAACCGCTTGATCCCGATTACCAGGTGACCTACGCAGGCTGGGACAACAAAACTTACCTGCTGAACAAGGAAACTGCCAATTCGGCAGACGAGTTTGTCGTAGTCGATACGTCCAGCGCTAATCAGGCGATCAAATACTGTGACAAAGAACGCGAGATCATTTACAAGTTTGATCTGAACAAGTATCCGCATGCGGCTGTCGTCATGTTCCTTGAGCAGAACTATCTGCTTCAGGTATCGACCGACGGTCAGAGCTGGAAGACCATTCAGAACTACGAGCTGGTCAACGGCTTCCGCGATTTTGGCGCGCATAAGGCGACCGTCGTCGTTGCGTCGGACAAATACGCCAAGGGCGAGGAGTTTATGTATATCCGCCTTGCCAACAGCGACGTCACGCAGGGACACGGCGGCTCGATCAGTAAAATGATCGTTTACTACAACGAAACGGGTCTGCCGAGCGAGGGCGGTGATACGCCTGCCGAGCCTTGGGATTTCGACGAGCCCAATTATCTGCCTACCGATATCACGGCAGCCGAGTGGGCCGAGCGTTACGCCGATTATGCCTCGCTGAAGATCCAGACCAATGCGGGCACGGAAAGCGAGTGGCGTCCGTTCATCATCTCGTCCCCCCCCGACAGCGACGCGGGCTGGCGACATGCGTCGCGTTGCATCTATACGGATACCAGACGTCAGATCGTATTCGGCTTTAATCTGACCGCTTACCCCGAGGCAGTCGTGCTCATGCACGTCGATCAGAACTATATTCTCGAGGTATCTCCCAACGGCAAGGACTGGCTGATCGTTCAGGATTACAGCGCTTTCCACGAAGCGCGCGCCGAGTATAAGGAAGGCGAGGCGTATATCGCCATTTCGAGCGAGCTTTTGCCTGCCGGAACGAGTGTCATGTATATCCGCTTGCGCAATACCGATACCACCAAGGGTAACGGCGGTTCGCTTATGGATATGACCATCTATCACAAGGGAAGTGCGAGCGAACCCGCCACGCCGCCCGTCGCAGACGAGCCCGAGCAGCCCAAGGGACAGCACGTAGCGACCGACGTAACGGCAGAGCAGTGGGCGACAGAGTACGCCGACCGTAACAGCCTGACCGTCGTGACCAACGCCAATACCGAGAGCGAGTGGCGCCCGTTTGCTCACGCTATGCCCGCCGATTCCGATCAGGGCTGGAGAAATGCCAAATGCCTGTATACCGACCGCAAGCGCGAGCTGGTGTTCTGCTTTGATCTGAATACCTACCGCAATGCCACCGTCGTGCTGCACGTCAATCAGAATTATATCATTGAGGTGTCGACGAACGGAAGCAACTGGACCGAGGTACAGAATTACGCGACCTATCATGCCACCAGAGCGGAGTATAAAGAGGGTGACGCTTATATCGGCGTATCTGCCGAGCAGTTTGCCGCAGGTGCGACAAGCATGTACATCCGTATTCGCAACACCGACGGCACTCAGGGCTACGGTGGTGCTCTGACCGATTTCACGGTATATTATCAATAAAACAACTCCAAAAGGAACGGCTGAAATACGCCGTTCCTTTTATATTTGTATTTGAAAAACTTCCATATTGAGGGAGGTGGAATGCTCTTGAATTAGAACTGGTATTTTTTTATGGTATAAATCATAAACACTTGACATCGTTTTATAGATTATGGTATAATATACCCAATCAACAGCACCTTGAGCAAGGTGCTTGAAAAAGGCAAAAGGAGATAAAACATGAAGAAAGCGCTTTTATGGTTCTTGATCGGCGCAATGGCACTGTT
>JAZQMI010000002.1:0-9156 GCA_045543375.1 Eubacteriales bacterium
GTTTTAGGCCGCCGGAGGCCGCTCCCCTTACTCCCCAAGCTGTCTGGCGATGGCCACCATGATGGCGCACTCCATGCGCTTGCGCAACAGGTCACAGCCGTACTTGTACACGCCCTTGACGGATCCCGTGGCATGGTAGGCGTTGGCGGCACAACCGCCTGAGCAGTAGAGTCTTGCCCAGCAGTCGCGGCATTCGGGACGGGCGTAGACGTTGCACTCCAAAAACTCGTTCTGAATCTCGGTGTTGTCCACTCCGTTCCATACGTCGCCCAGCTTGAATTTTTCCTCGCCTACGAACTGGTGACAGGGGTAGAGATCGCCCCAGGGAGTGACAGCCATATACTCGGTGCCCGAGCCACAGCCCGAAATGCGCTTGTAGATGCAGGGACCGCCCGTCAGGTCGATCATGTAGTGATAGAAGGTGAACGGCTTGCCCGCTCTGTCGCGCTCGAGCATGAGCTCGGCCAGCTTTTCGTACTGCTCCTTGACCACGACCATGTCGCTCTCGGTCAGCTCGGACGGATCGCCGGGGGCGCAGACGACGGGCTCCATGCTCAACTCCGAAAAGCCGAGGTCGAGCATGACCTTGATGTCCTCTAAAAAGTCGGGATTCTGATGCGTGAACGTACCGCGCATGTAGTAGTCCTTGCCGCCTCTGGCATTTACCAGCTTCTGGAATTTGGGAACGATGCGCTCCCAGCTTCCCTTGCCCGCGTAGTCGACGCGATAGCGGTCGTGAATCTCCTTGCGGCCGTCAAGGCTGAGCACGACGTTGGAGCACTCGCGGTTGGCAAAGTCGATGACGTCGTCGTCGATGAGCAGACCGTTGGTGGTCAGCGTGAAGCGGAAATTCTTGTTTTTTTCCTTCTCGATGCTGCGCGCGTAGGCGACCAGGTCCTTGACGACTTCGAAATTCATGAGCGGCTCGCCGCCGAAAAAGTCGACCTCAAGGTTGCGGCGGCTGCCCGAGTTTTCTACAAGAAAATCAAGCGCACGCTTGCCAACCTCAAAGCTCATGACGGCTCTCTCACCGTGGTATTTTCCTTGGCTGGCAAAGCAATATTCGCAGTTGAGGTTGCAGGTATGTGCAATGTGCAAGCACAGCGCCTTGACCACGCCCGACGTCTTTTGCTTGAGCTTGCCCGCCATGTTCTCGAACGTGTCAGGCGAGAACAGCTTGCCGCTCTCCTTTAAGGAAACGACCTGCTCGTAGCACTCGTCGATGTCGGCGTCGGTGATATCCTCGCGGTCGTTGTATTTTTCGCGCATGGCGGCGATGATGCTGTCCTTGTCCTCGCGCTCAAAGCGTTCGATGATATCGTAGGCGACCTCGTCGACGACGTGAATGCCGCCCGAGCACGTGTCCAGCACGATGTTGTAGCCACCAAGCTTGTATTGATGGATCATAATTTGCGCTCCTTATCTATGTAGTAAAAATGCCGCCAAAAACGGCGGCATTCTTACAAAATGGTAATCTTTAAATTACTCGTTCTCGCACTTCTGGTTTGCGATACCGCAGCTGGTCTTGCAAGCGGACTGGCAAGAGGTCTGGCACTCGCCGCAGCCGCCGTTCTTTGCGCTCTCGCACAGATTGCGGGTTTCGATGGTCTGAATATGCTTCATGATAAAAAACCTCCGAGATAGATTGATGGGAATATTATAGCACTAAATTTGTATAAAGTCAATAACTATTAAAAAAATTTTCTTAATTACACTCGTATCCCGCTTCAATCACGGCGGCAACAAGCGTGTCTTTTTTCACGCTGTTTTGCGCTTTGACCGTCGCGCTCGCGCCCTCCAGTGACACGTTGACCTCACTCACGCCCTCAATGGCGGCAAGTGCCTTTTGCACGTGGGCAACGCAATGCGGGCACATCATGCCTTTGACCGACAGCTCAAATACCTGATCTTGCATCTCTTTTTTCTCCTTTTTATGTGTATAATTCTTTTTTGTCAGTACGATATTGTCAAGTCTGACACGGCGCAGTCGCAAGGAATTGAGCACCACGCAGACCGACGACACGCTCATGGCTGCCGAGGCGAGCATGGGGTTGAGCACAAGCCCGACGGACGACAACACGCCTGCCGCCACGGGAATACAAACGGAATTATAAAGCAATGCCCAGAATAGATTTTCCCTGATGCACAGCATGGTGCGGCGGCTGAGCGATATCGCGTCGGCCACGCCCGCAAGCGAGCTTTGCATGAGCACGACGTCGGCACTGTCCACGGCTACGTCGGTGCCCGCGCCGATGGCGATGCCCACGTCGGACGCGCGCAGCGCAGGTGCGTCGTTGATGCCGTCGCCCACCATGGCAACGCAATCGTTTTCGGACAGCTCTTTGACGATCTTTTGCTTATCCCCCGGCATGAGCGAGGCGCGAATCTCGCGGACACCTGCCTGCTCACCGACCGCGCAGGCGACGGCTTGGTGATCTCCCGTCAGCATGAGCGTATTCACGCCCATGCGGTGCAAGCGAGCGATGGCGGCGGGCGTATCCTCTCTGATGCGGTCTGCCAGCGCGATGACGCCGATCAGACGACCGTCGTAGGCGACCATCATGGTCGTTTTGCCCTGTGAACGGAGCGCATCGACCGTTTGCTTTGCCGCGTCCGGTGCGGCTTCGCTGATGCCGTGATCCAAAAGCAGCTCGGCTTTGCCGACAAGACAAATCTTGTCATTAACCACGGCGCGCACGCCGCGTCCGACCGTCGATGAAAAATCGGCAGCGGCAGCAATTTCGACGCCGTCCTCTTTTGCCCTTTGCACGATGGCGAGTGCGAGCGGGTGGCTCGAATGCTGCTCAACGGCGGCGGCAAGGGCGAGTATCGTTGGCACGGGGGTATCGGAAAGTGCCACGATATCGGTGACCGAGGGCTGTCCCAGCGTCATGGTACCCGTTTTATCCATGGCGACCGCGCCCACTTCATGCAGCCGTTCGAGTGCTTCGGCACTTTTGAACAGCACGCCGATCTTGGCACCGCGTCCCGTTGCCACCAAAATGGCGGTAGGCGTGGCAAGTCCCAGCGCGCAAGGGCACGAAATGACCAGAACGCTGACGGCATATTGCAATGCAATGGTCAAATTTTGCTCAATTAACAGCCAAACGGCAAGCGTGAGCAGCGAGATGCCGATCACGGCGGGCACAAACACGCCGCTGATGCGGTCGGCCATACGGGCGACGGGCGCGCGGCTGGCTGCCGCTTCCTCGATCATGCGGGCAATGTGCGAGAGCGCCGTTCCCGTTCCGACCTCGTCGGCACGTATCAGAATACTGCCCTCGACCACCGTGCAGGCGGCGTGCACCCGATCGCCGACCGCTCTGTCGGCAGGCACGCTCTCGCCCGTCAATGCCGACTCGTCAATGCCGGCAGCACCCTTGATGATCTCGCCGTCCACGGGAAGGATCATTCCCTCGCGGCACAAGACGGTATCCCCAATCTTGACCTCATGAAGCGGCACTTCCCTTTGCTCGCCTCCACGGATCACAACGGCTGTTTCGGGTAACAGCTCGGACAGCCGACGAATGGCCGACGCGGCACGCACACGCGCGCCCCTTTCCATGTTTTTACCCAGCGTCACCAGCGTGACGATCATGGCTGCCGACTCAAAATACAGATCGTGCACAAGATGCTCTGCCGATCCGCCGCCCGATACAACGACGATCATACGGACAAGCACGGCCAGACCGTAAACGACCGACGAGAGCGCACCGAGTGCGATGAGTGAGTCCATATTGGGCGAGCGGTGGGCAAGCGCACGAAGACCGCTGACAAAATAGCGGCGATTGAGATACAGAACGGGCAAAGTCAGCACGAGCTGAACAGCGGCAAGCGCGACGGCATTGTGGATCAGATGAAGCCCGACCATAGGACCCATCGAAAAGACCATAAGAAGCAGCGTCAGCGCGGCCGACAGAGCAAAAGTCAGCCACGAATTTTTCAATTCCTGCTTTTCTTGCCGATGTTGAGCGGCGGCGTCAAAACGTTTTTCACCCATGACCTCGGCCTCGTAGCCCGCGCTTTTGATCTCGGATATCAGCGCGGCGTCCAGCGCGGTCGGGTCGCGCAGGGCTTCGTCATTTTGTATTTCAACGCTCATGGACGAGGTAAGCAAGCTGACGCTGACGACAGCATGAGCATCAGGTAAGGTGAGAGAGAGTGCCTTTTTTGCCGCCCGCTCGACGTGAGCGACACAAGCGGCACAGCTCATACCCCGCACGGTATAGCGAAGTTTTTTCATGCGGCTCCTTTCTTGCTTATTTGCAATCATATTTGCATCAAAAAATTTTTTTTACCTTTTCATTATATCATTTTATCAAAATCTTGTCAAGCTGATACCCTTTGGTACCAAATGGACACATTTGATACGAAAAAATAACAAAATTGCTCTTGAAATTCTGACAATAATATGATATAATATTTATATATAACTATATTAACAATTTTCCACGTACATTTTTTTACATAAAGGACGGACGATCGATTATGTCATTTGCTTATCTTGAAGATATCTCGGCTATCTGGGAACAGATCCGCGACAGCTTCCACGAAACGCTCAGTAAAGAAACGGTCAACCTCTGGTTTGGCGAGGTCTCGGTCATCGCCTTTGAGGAGGACACCGTTACGCTGTGCACCACCTCGGAATTTAAATGCGGTGTGATCCAAGATAAATTTTTAGACGAGATCAAAAAGAAATTTTCCGATCTGCTCGGCTTTGATCTGAAGATCAAGGTGACCTTCCGCGGTCGCAGCATTTATTCGGACGCGGCCGACGAATATTTGGCCGAGGAAGAAAAAAAGCAGCCGCCCACGCCCACCTTTGACGACATCATTGCAAGTCCCATTCCCGGCACGCCGGACGCACAAGGCAACGCGTCGCTGCAAAATCACCGCTTTGAATACACGTTTGACAATTTCATCATCGGTGAGTCAAATAAATTTGCGCACGCCGCCTGCATTGCCGTGGCTGCCGCGCCCGCGACCAAGTACAATCCTTTGTTCATTTACGGACAGAGCGGACTGGGTAAAACGCACCTGATGTACGCCATCATCAACGAGCTCAAGCGCCGCAACCCCGGCATCAAGATCGCTTACGTCAAGGGCGACGATTTTACCAACCATCTGATCGACTCGATCAAGCGCAACGCCACGCAGGAGTTCCGCGAACGATACCGCACGTGCGACGTGCTGCTCATCGACGATATTCAGTTCATTGCCGGCAAGGAGTCGACGCAGGAGGAATTTTTCCACACCTTTAACTCGCTCTTTGAGGAAAACAAGCAGATCATTCTGGCGTCCGACCGTCCCGCGCGTGACATCAAGCCGCTTGAGGACCGACTGCGCAACCGCTTTGAGTGGGGTCTGATCGCCGACATTCAGCCGCCCGATCTGGAGCTGCGCATCGCCATCATCAAGAAAAAGGCCGAGCAGGTCAACATCAATCTGCCCGACGACGTGCTCATGTTTCTGGCCGAAAACCTGCGCTCCAACATTCGTCAGATCGAGGGAGCCATCAAAAAGCTGGGCGCGCTGACCTTCCTGTCGGGTCGCAAAATTAACATGGAGCTGGCACATTCGTGCATTTCCGAGCTGCTGGGTGGCGCCGAGCCGACCACCGTGACGGTCGATAAGATCTTTGCGTCCATTTTCAAAAAGTATAACATTCACCGCGAGGACATTCTCGGCACGCGCCGCACCAAGGATATCACCTTTGCCAGACACGTGTCCATTTATCTGATCCGTTCGATCACCGAAATGTCCTATCCCAACATTGGAAAGATGTTCAACCGCGACCACACGACCATCATGTCCTCGTACGAATCGGTCAAAAAGCGCATGGAAAGCGACAACATGTTCGAGCTGGAGATTTCCGAGATGCGCAAGGACATCGTCGGTCAATAAACAGACTTTTCCCACAGTTTCCACAGACTTTTCCACAGTGTCAGAACGGCTCGTTCAGGCTGTGAAAAACACGGTGGAAAGCAAGCGGACAAGCGGTAGCGACGTGAAAATTTTTCCACTGTAAATTAGAGTCCTGCTTGTGGATAAAATTGACTTGCCGTTTGTGGAAAAGCGGGCGCAGAACCGTGTTAAGGCGTGCCAAGGCTCGACTTTTCAACAGAAAAAACGCGCAAAATTTTCCACAACGTGTCAAAAAACGCAATATTTTCGTCTTTTGTTCCCCACTTTTCCGTCTTGTCTGAATTTTCCACTTTTTGTCCACAGAAAATTCATAGCAAATCCACCGCGAAATGACGGAAGAGTAGATCAAAAAAGTCAAGCGTAGTAAGGGTTTTGTCACTTTCCACAAAACCAACAGCCCCTACTGCTCTTACTACTAAATCATTCTTTCAAATTCATTCTTTCATTCTTTTTTTCGAGAGTGAAAAAATTGTTTATCTTTCGCTCCCCTCGCACAACGCGCTCGGAATTGTTTCATGTCATTTCTTTGTCGTTCCACAAAGAAATGACGAAAGAAAAGGAACGGGGGCTTCGCCCCTCGACCTGCTCGCTTTGCTCGCCTGTTCGGCGCATAGAGGCGCTTCACTCCGTTTCGCGCACATGCGCCTCAAAGATGTGTTCATTAAAAATTCCGCGTGCGCGGCTTAAAAAAAGCCGCACACACTTTGGGTGGTGCTGACGCCGTGGTGTTTGAGCGTTTTTGACGCGAAAACGCGAAATTTTGCTGCACAAAACCTTTGAGGCTTGCCTTTGCGGAGCGCGAGCGTAGCGAGCAGTGGAGCAACCGAGCGAGCCGAACAGAGCGTTGCGCAGCAACGCAGGTTTCCAAAGGGCGTGCCCTTTGGTCCGCTTTCTTGGTTCGTTCTTTCTCGGATGAGAAAGAATGAACATCTAATACTGTACAGCGCGGCGCGAAGCAGTACGCGCGTAAAGAAAAGAAGTTCTAAAAAATTTAAATATACTAACATCCTAATAAATTTCTATTACGGAGGCATCACCATGAAAATCATTTTCAACCGCCAGAGCATCAGCGAGGTCATTACCCCTTTAATGTGTGCCGTTTCGAGCAAGTCCACCATGCCCGCCATCGAGGGTATTCTCATCGAGGCCGAGGCACCCGACAAGTGCACGCTGACCACCTTCGATCTTGAAAAGGGTGTTCAGATCACCATTCGCACCGAGGTCGTCGAGGGTGGCTCGTATATCATCAACGCCCAGAAGTTCAACCAGACCGTCAAGGTCATGGAGGGCGACGAGCTGACGCTGACGGTCGACGATAATATGACGGCCACCTTTGAGGCAGGCAAGTCCACCCACAAGATGAGTGCGCTGGGCGGTGCCGACTTCCCCGACATTCCCAAGCTGTCGGGCGATCACGGCTTTATCGTGTCGCAGGGCGTGCTCAAAAAGATGATCGCCAAGACGTCGCACGCCATGGGCGTTGCCGATCCCCGTCCCGTGCTCAACGGCTGTTATTTCAAAATCACCGACGAAAGTCTTCTGACCGTCACATGTGACAGCCACCGCCTTGCCAAGTGCGAGGTGCAGACGACCATCAAGGGCGCCGGCAATGACACGAGCATGAACTATGCCTTTATCGTTCCCGTGCGCACGGTGAATGAGCTTTCGCGTATGCTGCTCGACAGCGACGAGGACGATGCGGTCATTTTCGTCAGCCGCAAGAATATGCTCATGAAGCTGGGCGATCTGACCTTCTTCTCGCGTCTGATCGACGGCGAATATATCAATCACGACAGCGTTATCATTAAAAATCACACCATCACCATGGAATGCGACCGCACGGGGCTGATCTCGGCGCTCGAGCGTGCTGCCATCATCACCGAGGAGCGCGTTGCAGGCAGCGTCCGTTCGCACGTCAAGCTGCAACTTGAGGGCGGTCTGCTCAAGATCTACGCCATCAGCACGGCAGGAAGCACCTACGACGAGATCACCGTGGATCACGAGGGTGACGATATCACCATTGCCTTTAATAACCGCTATCTGCTCGACGCGCTGCGCGCCTGCACAGCCGACCGCGTCAAGATCAGCCTGACCTCGCACCTGACCTCGATCAACGTCGAGCCCTCGGACATTGAGGCCGAGGACGAAAACCGCGAGCTGTTCATGCTGCTGCCCGTCCGTATTAAGGAATAAGTATGCAATGCAAGCGCATTGAGGTCGAAAATTTTCGCAACGTTTCTCACGCGGCGATCGAATTTTCGCCCGGTGTTAATATTCTTCTCGGTGACAACGCCCAAGGAAAGACCAATCTGCTTGAGGCCATCTCGCTCATGGCGTTGGGCAAGAGCTTTCGCGGGGCGCGTGATGCTGATCTGATTCGTTTTGGAGAAGAAAAGGCGACCATCGCGCTGGACTATTGTGACCATATCCGCGATATGCGGCTGACTGCCACGCTGATGGCGGGGCGGCGGCGCAGAATGGAGCAGAACGGTCTGCCCGTGGCCAAAATGTCCGAGCTGATCGGCGGACTGCGCGTGGTGCTGTTTTGCCCCGAGCATCTGTCCATCATCAAAAGCGGCCCCGAGCTGCGGCGAAATTTTCTTGACGTCGCCATATCCCAGCTCAAGCCGGTATATATGTCGGCGCTTCAGCGTTACAACAAGATTTTGAAGGAGCGAAACAGACTGCTCAAGGAGGCGTCCGAGAGCGACGATGCCCGGCGCATCATGCAGGACACCATTGATATTTGGTCGGAGCAGCTGGCGCACGAGGGAGCGATGATCGCTCGCTATCGCGTACAGTATATTCAAAAGATGCGACAGGCCGCGTCGGTCGTGTTTTCCGACATGACGGGCGGGGGCGAGGTGCCGAATTTCAGCTACGTTGGAACGGCGCATCTTGAAAACGAGGACGACTATCTGGACACGGCAAAGACGGAACAGGCCTTTCTTCGTCTGCTGACTACCTCTCACGCCCGCGAGGTTGGCGCAGGATACACGTTGTGGGGCATTCACCGTGACGATATCGATATCACGCTCAACGGCGTCTGCGCCCGTCTTTTCGCCTCTCAGGGGCAACAGCGCTCGCTTGCGCTGGCGATGAAGCTGGCCGAGGGCGAGATCTGCCGCGAGAGCTGCGCGGAGCATCCCGTGTATTTATTTGACGACGTACTCAGCGAGCTGGACGTTCGTCGGAGGGATTATCTGACAAGTCGCATTTACGACAAGCAGG
>JAZQMI010000003.1:0-39620 GCA_045543375.1 Eubacteriales bacterium
CTAAGAAGATTGCATACAATCCTGTTATTTTGCAAAAGGCAAAATATTTGAAATTCATTGAGTTTCATGGTGATATATTCTCACCATATCCAATGCAAAGTTTGGAATGGATGAGAGGAATGTCGTCACTCGCAAATGTGAAGCTTCATTTGATCAAGCTTGAGGACAGAAGCACGGATGTCCTTGAATACATGCCAAGTTTAAAAAGATTCGATTTCCCCGCAGGAATGTTTACGACAGAAGAAATTGCATATATGTGTGCGAAATATCCTAACATCTCGGGACAATCGTTAAGGGCATATAATACAGAAGATGCTATGCTGAATGACATCAGAATTTGCGGATACAGAAAGCCGGGGCTTGATCTGCCCAAAGGGCAGGCAAGACTCGATAAATATATAAAGGAATTTGATGCTTTGGTAGAGAAATACAAAGCGGAACTGAAAAATAATACATAGATTCGTTTGCAAGCATGGTGCAAAAGCCCGAAAGACCTCGGACAACTTTTTGCTCCCATCATCGCCAAGGGATAAGAGTACCCTCACGGCAAAAATCATGGACTGTTTTTTGTACGGTAGCCTTATACGGATCTATTTTGTAAGGGTGTGCCAAAAACAAAAGAGATGCTTTCGGCCATCTCTTTTGTTTTCATCAATCATTGGAGAAATCAACATGACCATAAGAAACTCAACGCTCGCTGACCTTGACGCGCTGCTCTCGCTCTTTGCCGAGGCGCGTGGCACCATCGCCGCCCTTGGCATCGATCAATGGCAGGACGGATATCCGTCGCGCGAGGTCATAGCTGCGGATATACAAAAGGGGCAGTCCTATTGCATCGAGATTGGCGGTCACATCTGCGCCACCTTCGCTCTCATCGATGACGGCGAGCCGACATACGACCGCATTTTGGACGGTCAGTGGCTGACGGGTGATGCGAAAGAGCACTATCTTGCTATTCACCGCGTGGCGATTGCTGTTGCCATGCGCGGACAGGGCATCGCGACAAAGCTGCTTGCATATGCGGCCGATTTTTCCGCACAGCATCAAATGTCGTCCTTGCGCATCGACACTCACCGCGGTAACGTCGTCATGCGGCGCATGCTCGAAAAAAACGGATTTACCTATTGTGGCGTGATTTATCTGGAAAACGGTGCTGAACGTGTGGCGTACGAAAAGCGGGTTTGAAGATATCTCAAATGCAAAAATTTTATCTTTTGGTTGCATTTCCAACGCTTGCATGATATAATAATTAGAGAATGACAATGCTTTGAGCAAAGAAGGAGAGGCCATGCAAAATATTGCATATTACAATGGCGAGATCGGTGCGATTGAAGAGTTGCGCGTACCCATGACCGACCGCGGGTTTTATTTTGGCGACGGCATTTACGACGTTGCCTACGCCCGCAATCATGTTATTTATGCGCTCGACGAGCACCTGGATCGCTTTTATCGTTGCCTTACTGAAATCGATATCAACGAGCCTATGCCGCGCGAGCAGTTGCGTGCGTTGCTGTGCGAGCTGTCTACCAAGCTAGACGACGGCGAGCAGCTTGTGTACTGGCAAGGAACGAGAGGAAGCGGTCTTCGTATCCATGCGTACGAGGAAAACGACACGCCGGGTAATCTGACGATTATGATCCGCCCCGCAAAGATCAAGCCTGTTTACACGCCCATCAAGCTCATCAGCGCCGAGGATAAGCGGTATCTATACTGTAATTTGAAAACCATCTGCCTGCTTCCCAGCGTGCTGACCTCGCAAATGGCACAGCGTGCGGGTGCGGACGAAACCGTGCTGCACCGCGGTGACCGTGTGACCGAGTGTGCCCATTCCAACATCTCGATGCTCAAGGACGGCGTGCTCATCACGCCCCCCTCGGACGAGTATATTCTGGCAGGCATCGGACGCGCGCACCTCATGGCAGCCGCCAAGGCGCTGGGTATTTCCGTGGAAATGCGCGTATTTACCATGGATGAGCTCAAGGACGCCGATGAGATCATCGTGACCAGCGCAAGCGCCCTGTGCCTGGCTGCGTGCGAGCTGGACGGCGAGGTGGTGGGCGGCAAGGACACCCAAAGCCTGCGCCGCTTGCAGGATTACCTTGTCAACGATTGGCTGACCAAAACCGAACGATAAAACGAACCGTCCCGACGAAATGCTCCGTCGGGACGGTTTTTTTATTTGTTTTTGTACGTTTCGTACTTCTTTTGCGCGGCTTTTGCGCCCTCTTCAAACAGCGCCTCGGCGCGGTCGGGGAAGGTGCGCAGCAGCGAGGAATAGCGAACCTCGCCGTCAAGGAAGTCGCGGTAGGTCAAGGTCGCCTCGCCACTGTCAAGCGTGAAGGGATGCTCGGCGCGCGGATCGTAGCGGTACAGATGCCAGTAACCGGCGTCAACGGCGCGCTTCATCTCAGCCTGAACACCACTCATGCCGCCCTTGATGCCGTGCGCAGTACAAGGTGTGTAGGCAATGATCACGGACGGACCGGGGAACGCTGCCGCCTCCTTGATCGCCTTGATGAGCTGATTGGGATCGGCACCCATAGCGACCTGCGCGACGTAAACATTGCCGTAGGTCATGAGCATGGCGCCAAGATCTTTTTTGAGCGTCTTTTTGCCCGCGTTGGCAAACTGCGCTACGGCGCCGATAGGCGTCGCCTTGGACGATTGACCGCCCGTGTTGGAATACACCTCGGTATCGACGATGAACATATTGACGTCCTCGCCGCTTGCCACGACATGGTCAAGACCGCCAAAGCCGATGTCGTAGGCCCAGCCGTCGCCGCCGAACATCCAGAAGCTCTTTTTGGTGAGCTGGTCGCGGTAGCGAAGGATATCGTCGGCAATCGTGCGCTCGTCCTCACTCATGGCGTCACGTGCAGCCTGCAAGGCGGTGCACAGTGCGGCTGTCAGAGTAGGGGATGCGTCGTAGTTGTCGTATCCCTCCAACCATGTGCGTGCACTTTCGCGAACGGCGCTGTCCTTGGCGGCGATCAACTGCTCGACGCGCATTTTCTGCGCCTCGCGCTGCTGACGGACGGAAAGGAACATGCCAAGGCTGAACTCGGCGTTATTTTCAAACAAAGAGTTCGACCAAGCGGGACCATGTCCCGCCTTGTTGACCGTGTAGGGAATGCCGGGCATGGGCGAGCCCCATGCTTGCGAGCAGCCCGTGGCGTTGGCCCAGTAGACGTGGTCGTCGAACAATTGCGTGAGCAGCTTGGCATAAGGCGTTTCGCCGCAACCTGCGCAGGCTGCCGAAAATTCAAGCAGCGGGCGGCAGAACTGTGAGCCTTTGACGCTGTAACGGTCAAACACGTCGTTTTTGTCATCAAGCGAGAGTGTGTAATCCCAGGCGGGCTCGTTTTGCTCGTATGTATTGGGCACCATTTCGAGCACCGTTTCTTTTGCAGGACACGATGCTACACAGCTACCGCAGCCCGTGCAGTCCATGTAGCTGATCTGCATGGTGTAGTGCATGCTTTTGGCTGCACCACCCTTGGCAGGAACGGCAACAAGTCCTTCGGGGGCGTTGTTCCTTTCGTCCTCGGTCAGAAGATACGGACGGATGGCGGCGTGGGGACAAACGAGCGAGCAACGGTTGCATTGCAGGCAGGCATCTGCGTTCCACGCAGGGATTTTCGCGGCGATATTGCGCTTTTCGTAAGCGGTCAGGCCTACCTCAATCGAGCCGTCTTCATATCCCTTGAAGGCGCTGACGGGCAGATCGTCGCCCTTTTGCGCGTTGATGGGCTCAAGAATATTGCGAACGACAGCAGGCTTTTGGCTATCATCAGCCAACGTTGCGTCGGTCGCAGTTGCCCAATCGGCAGGAATTTCGACAAGCTGTGCGCCCGAAATGCCCGCATCAATGGCGGCGATATTTTTCTCAACGACCGCATCGCCCTTGGCAAAGAAGGTCTTGCGAACGGCGTCCTTCATGTATCCGATGGCCGTGTCACCGGGCAGTACGCCCGAAATGTGGAAGAAGGCGGCTTGCAGCACCGTGTTGGTGTGCGAGCCAAGACCAAGTCTTGCGGCAATGTCGGTCGCGTTGATAACGTACAGCTTGGCGTTCTTTTCGGCCAGCGTGCGTTTCATCGTGGCGGGCAGATGCTTGCCAAGCTCACCGGTATTCCACGTGCAATTCAGCAGGAACGTACCGCCGTCCTTGAGCTCGCTCGCCATATCGTATTTGCCGACGTAGCTTTGATGGTGGCAAGCAACGAGATCGGCGCACTTGACGTAATAGGACGAGGTGATGGGACGGGGGCTGATGCGCAGGTGCGACTTGGTGACGCCGAAGGACTTCTTGGCATCGTACTCAAAATACGCCTGCGCGTAATTGTCGGTGTGGCTGTTGATAATCTCGACCGTGTTGTGGTTGGCACCGACCGTGCCGTCCGAGCCAAGGCCCCAGAATTTGCACGCATAGGTGTCGGCCGCCTCGGCAACGGGCGCGGCGACGGGCAGAGAACGGTAGGTCACGTCGTCGACAATGCCGACGGTAAACGAGTTTTTAGGCGCGTCCTCGGCAAGATTATCAAAGGCGGCAACGATCTGCGAGGGATCGGTGTCCTTGGAGGACAGACCGTAGCGACCGCCCACGACGGTAATGTCCGAACGACCGAACAACGCCGTGCAAACGTCCTGATACAGCGGCTCGCCCGCAGCGCCCATCTCCTTGCAGCGATCCAGCACGGCAATGCGACGGACGCTCTCGGGAAGAGCGGCGAGGAAATGCTTGATCGAGAACGGACGGTACAAATGCACCTGTAAAAAGCCGACCTTGCGGCCTTGTGCGCGCAACGCGTCAACCGCTTCGCGCACCGTGCCGCTCACCGAGCCCATGGCAATGACCACGTCGGTCGCGCTCTCGTCGCCGTAGTAATCGAACAGATGATAACGGCGACCCGTCAGCTCAAAAATGTCATCCATGTAGCCCTCGACGATGTCGGGGAGCACGTCGTAGAAGCCATTGTTTGCTTCACGCACCTGGAAGTACACGTCGCCGTTCTGAACGGTCGCGCGCAGACGGGGATGCTCGGGGTTGAGTGCCTGAGCGCGGAAAGCATCCAATGCCTTGCGGTCAAGCAGCTTGCCCATATCCTCGTGCGCGATGGTTTCGATCTTGTTGATCTCATGCGAGGTGCGGAAGCCGTCAAAGAAATGCAGAAAAGGAATTCTCCCCTTGATGGCGGCAAGATGCGCCACGGGGGCAAGGTCCATGATCTCCTGAACAGAGCCGGTCGAAAGCAGGGCAAAGCCCGTCTGACGGCAGTTCATGACGTCCGAATGGTCGCCGAAAATGGACAGCGCGTGCGTACCGACGGTACGCGATGCCACGTGAAGAACGCCCGGCAGACGCTCACCCGAAATACGGTGCATGACGGGGATCATGAGCATCAATCCCTGCGATGAAGTAAACGTCGTGGACAGTGCGCCCGTTTCCAGCGCGCCGTGAACGGCTGCAACAGCACCCGCCTCGGACTGCATCTCGACCAGCGTTACCGTCTGACCGAACAGATTTTTCTTGCCGTGTGCACTCCATGCGTCCGTCTTTCCCGCCATGGGCGAGGAAGGCGTGATGGGATAGATGGCGGCAATTTCGGTAAAGGCGTATGCGACGTAGGCGGCCGCTTCGTTGCCGTCCATGGTCGCCATGATTTTTTTGTCATTGACAGACATGTTATAACTCCTTATGCGCGAGGGATCTCGACTGTCCAGTCAAAGCTGTCCTCGATCTTACCCCATTGGATACCGGTCAGCGTGTTGTACAGATGCTGCGTGACCTCGCCGATCTCGAAGTTGTTGACAGTGTACTTTTTACCGTTGTAGGCAAGCTCACCGATGGGAGATACGACTGCAGCCGTACCGCAGCCCCACGCCTCCTTGAGCGTGCCGTTTTCCATGGCCTCGACCAGCTCGTCGACGCTGATGCGGCGCTCGGACACCTTGTAGCCCTCCTTGCGAAGAACCTCGAGGCAGGATTTTCTTGTGATACCGGGCAGAATGGAGCCGGACAGGTCGGGCGTGACGATCTCATCGCCGATGCGGAACATGACGTTCATGGCACCGACTTCCTCGATGTACTTGCGGTGAACGCCGTCGAGCCAGAGCACCTGCGAATAGCCGTTCTTCTCGGCGCGAGCACCGGCGCGGTTGCTGGCAGCGTAGTTACCGCCGCACTTGGTGTAACCCGTACCGCCCTTGACGGCGCGGACGTCCTCGGTTTCGATCATGATTTTGACGGGGTTGATGCCGGCGGCATAGTAGCTGCCGACAGGCGAAGCGATGATAACGAGCATGGCATTTTGCAGCGTGTGCAGACCGAGCTGCTCGTCACAGCCGAACAGGAACGGACGCAGATAGAGCGAGGTACCGGGGTTGGAAGGAACCCAATTCTGCTCCACCTCAACGAATTTCATGATAGCCTTGAGCGCGTCGTTTTCGTCGAGTAGAGGCAGGCAAAGGCGCTCAGCCGAGCTGTTCATTCTCTTGACGTTCTCCATCGGGCGGAAGAGCTGTACCGTGCCGTCCTCGCGGCGGTAGGCCTTCATGCCCTCAAACACCTCTGCACCGTAGTGGAATACGGTAGCGGCAGGGTGCAGCGACAGATTGGCAAAGGGAACGATGCGGGCATCATGCCAGCCCTTGGCGGGGCTGTAGTCCATCACGAACATGTGGTCGGTGAAATAGCGACCGAAGCCGAGTTTGGAGCTGTCGGGCTTCTGGGCGGGTGTTGCGGTTCTTTCAATTCTGATTTCCATGATAAATTCTCCTTTTATTTGATGATGCCGGCGGCCTTGAGCTCCTCAACGGCAGCCTCGCGCATTTTGTATTTGAGTATTTTTCCGGCGGCGTTCATGGGGAACTCCGACACGAACTTGATGTATCTGGGTACCTTGTGGCGTGCCATGTGAGCGTTGGCGTAGTCACGCAGCTCTTCCACGGTTGCCTCGACCCCCTCCTTGATGATGATACAAGCCATGGCCTCCTCGCCGTATCGCTCGTCGGGAACGCCGATGACCTGAACGTCACGCACTTTTTCGTGCGTGTAGAAGAATTCCTCGATCTCCTTGGGATAAAGGTTTTCACCGCCGCGGATGATCATATCCTTGAGGCGTCCCGTGATACGGTAGTTGCCGTTTTCGTCCTTGGCGGCAAGGTCACCCGTGTGCAGCCAACCGTCTGCATCGATTGCCGCTGCTGTCGCAGCAGGCATCTTGTAGTAGCCTTTCATGATGTTGTAGCCGCGGGCGACGAACTCGCCGTTGACGCCGACAGGACACTCCTCGCCTGTTTCGGGGTCGATGATCTTGCATTCCACGTTGGCAAAGGCAGAACCGACCGTTTCGGTTCGAACGTCGATCGGATCGTAATACGAGCTCATGGTGCAACCGGGTGCTGCCTCGGTCTGACCGTATACGCTGACGATCTGACGCATGTTCATGTTGGTCGCCTCTGCCGCCTTTTTCATCAGATCGGCAGGGCAGTTCGCACCGGCCATGATGCCCGTGCGGATGTGGCTGAAATCAGTCTTTTCAAAGTCTGCGTGCTGCATCATGGCAATGAACATGGTCGGCACGCCGTTGAAAGCGGTGATGCGTTCCTGATTGATGCAGGCAAGCGCACTCTTGGGCGAGAAATAGGGAAGCGGGCACATGGTCGCGCCGTGCGTCATGGAGGACGGCATGGACAGCACCATGCCAAGGCAGTGGAACATGGGCACCTGGATCATCATGCGGTCTGCCGTTGACAGATCCATGTGGTCGCCGATATATTTGCCGTTGTTGACGACGTTGTAGTGCGTCAGCATAACGCCCTTGGGAAATCCCGTTGTACCCGAGGTGTATTGCATGTTGCATACGTCGTTTTTGTCAACGGCGGCTGCCATGCGGTTGATCTCCTCGACGGGAACCATACCCTTGCGCGTCAGCGCTTGCTCCCAGCAAAGGCAGCCGTCCATGCGGAAGCCGACCGTGATGATGTTGCGCAGGAAAGGAAGACGCTTCGAATGCAGCGGTTCGCCCGGCTTGGTGGAAGCAAGCTCGGGGCAAAGCTCCTGCATGATGCCCTTGTAGTCGGAATCACGGTAATTTTCAACCATGATAAGCGTGTGCGTGTCCGACTGACGAAGCAGATATTCCGCCTCGTGGATCTTATAAGCAGTGTTGACCGTGACCAGCACCGCGCCGATCTTGGTGGTCGCCCAGAAGGCGATATACCATTGCGGCAGATTGGTCAGCCAGACCGATACGTGATGACCGGGACGTACGCCCATCGAAACGAGCACACGGGCGAAATCGTCCACGTCGTCGCGGAATTCGGCATAGGTGCGCGTATAATCCAGCGTCGTGTAACGGAAGGCGTACTGGTCGGGGAATTCCTCGACCACGCGGTCAAGCACCTGCGGAAAGGTCAGGTCGATCAGCTCGTCCTTTTTCCAGATGTAGCGTCCCGTTCCCGCCTCGTTGTAGTAGAGCGTATTACGCTTGCGATCGGTGGGGTCAAAACGGCTCATGTAGTGAACGAAGTGAGAGAAAATGATCTCGGGATCGTCAATATCGGCAAGCCAAGCAGGATTCCATTCAAGCGATACAAAACCGTCATAGTTGACCGAACGCAGTGCGCGCAGCATATCTTCAACGGGGAGCGTGCCGCTACCGACCAAACAATATTCATGTTTGCCGTCCTCGCCGACAATAGCGTCTTTGACGTGAACGTGGTGTACGTATGCGCCGAGATTTTCAATCGTCTTTTGCGCACTCTCGCCGGCACCGAAAAAGGTGTTATGCATATCCCAGAGCGCCAGCAAATGATCCGACGCAAAGGTATCGAGCGCATTTTTCAGCCTGGTGGTATCAGAGAACATTCCCGCCGTTTCCAGCAGCAGCGTCACGCCTGCACGTTCGGCACGTTCAAGCGCGGCGGCGAGCACGTCCATCATGCGTGTTGGAATACTGCCATCCGGCTCGGCATCGCAGCGCGTGTGGATACGGATGTGCGAGGTGCGCATGTTGACGGCGGCGTCGATACAGCGATCAAGACGCTCGAAAAAGAGCTCGTCGGACATGCCTTTCTCCAGCGGATCGGTAGGCAGATCAACGCAGGCGACGGTGAGCCCGTATTCCTGCAAGCGTCTGCGTGCAAGGCCAACGTTTTGCGTATCAAGTACGTAGTCGGCAAGCGAGGGATCAAACACGTCGTGCAGCTCGATGCCCGCCAGCTTGACATCGCGTGCAAGCTCGGTCAAGCGCAGCCAGCCAAGCGACTGCCAGCCCTTGGTAGAAAAGGAAAACTTCATTCTGTAGCCTCCTCGTAGACAATCTTATTAAGTGCATTCAGATAAGCACGGATGCTCGCGCCGATGATATCGGTCGAAATACCGTTGCCCGAGTAGACCTTGCCGCTGCTGCGCAGACGCACCAGCGCGTTGCCCATGGCCTCGTGTCCCTCGGTGACCGACTGGATCTGGAAGTCGTCCAGCTCGTAATGATGACCGACAATTTGCTCAATGGCGCGGAAGGCGGCGTCGATGGGACCGTCACCGATGACGATGCCCTCCAGCGTCTTACCGTCTTTTTCGAGCTTGATATGAGCGGAAGAACTGATAATGTTACCGCTGTTGGTCAGATAGCTGACAAGACGGTAAGTGGGAGGCACCTGAAGTGCGGTCGAAGCAATGATGGCCTCCAGCTCTCGTGCGTTGACCGTCTTTTTCTCGGCCACACGCATGAATGCCTCAAATACGCGCGCCTCGTCGTCGGCACCGAGATCGTAGCCAAGCTTGCGCACGGCACGGGCAACCGAAACGGTATCGTCGTTCTTGTCCAGCGAAATCATTTCATTCTCGGCAGATACGCCCGATGCGGCTGCTGCCCCCGTCATGGGAGCGGTTGTGCAGGTGATGGCTTCGATCTTGGAAATGCAACGGCGCAGCTCGGTCGTGCAAAGCTCGCAGCAAATGCCGTAGCTCTCGCCGCGTGCGCGAATGACCTCGGAGAGCGGGTAGACCTCGGCGCAATCTCTGCCGTTCGTGCAAACGCGAACGCCGTCCGCACCGGCACGGAGTGCTGCGACCGAGCAGGCAACGGCCATTTGCATGGTGTCGGGGAAGGCGACCGAAACAGTCACATCTGTGCGATGTTCCATCGCACCGAGTACACCCTCAACAAAGGCGGCTGCCTCGTCGGGCAGCATTCTGCCGTCGTTGTCGCACAGCGTGATGTGCGTTGCACCGGCCGCGAGAGCCGTTTTGATCATGCTTGCCAAAAAGTCGGTATCGCTGCGTGTTGCGTCAAGCGCACAGAATTCCACCTCACATGCGGCATCGCGCAAGCGACGAATTTGTGCATCGACAGCCTCTAACATGGCGGCGGGCTTTTTGTGGCAGGTATATTCCATTCCGACGGTCGATACGGGGACGCTCAGCGCAAGGCGTGTGCGCTTGAGCCCCGCAACGGCAGCAACTGCCGCAGCGGTGCTCTCTTGGTCAAGACCGACCGTGATGCACAGCGTGCTGTGGCTCATCAAAGGGGAAATGGTATGGATCAGAAGGGAATCTGTTTTTGCATTACGGATGGTGCCGAAATCAATGCAATCGACCTTCATTTTGTCCAGTAGCTTGGCGATCTCCAGCTTTTCGCGAAAGCTCAGCGCACAAGTGCTCTCCGCGGAGAGCGTCATGTCGGTCATCAGAATTCTTTTCATTGTTATATGCTCCTTTCAGATATGGCTATAAAAAATGCCCCGATGCAGAAAAAGGTCTGCCTCAGGGACGACATAGCATGCCGCGGTACCACCCACGATTATCCCGCTTCAGGGGATCACTTTGTTCGGCTCGATATCAAGCCGTCAGCCATGGTAACGGGGCATCCGTAGCTTCTTACTCACCACTTGTCGTGGGTTGGGAAGCTCTACTCAGGAATGAGACCGCTTTCCTTGGTCGCATTGGCTTACACCGACCGCCAACTCTCTGAAACGTTGCCAAACAAAACGTAGTTCCTTCACAGTATTTAAAATATGGATGAATTATAGCACAAACTGTTTTTACTGTCAAGGGGTTTTGATAATTTTTTTCATTATTTTTGCCCTTTTTCGCCATCAAAATGCAAGTATGCATACCAAATCCATAAATATTCAAATCGTTCGGCGTAAAATTGCATAAAAATGCATTGAAAATAAAAAAATGTGGAATTTAAAGAAAAAATATTCAAAAAGCACTTGACAAACACGCAAGTGGCGTGTATAATTGTGAACGTTGTAATTCAAGTGCTTCGGCACAGACGATTTGGAGGCTTATTATGGTAAATAAGGAAAACATCAAAAAGGTCGTTCTTGCGTACTCGGGAGGTCTGGACACGTCCATCATCATTCCGTGGCTCAAGGAAAATTATCATAACTGTGAGGTCATCGCCGTTTCGGGTAACGTCGGTCAGGCGGACGAGCTGGAGGGCCTTGAGGAAAAGGCACTTAAGACGGGCGCGTCCAAGCTGTACGTGCTCGATCTGACCGAGGAGTACGTGGACGAATACATCATTCCTTGCATGAAGGCAGGTGCCATCTATGAGGAATATCTGCTGGGTACCAGCCACGCACGTCCTTGCATTGCCAAGGGCTTGGCTGAGATCGCCATCAAGGAAAAGGCAGACGCCATCTGCCACGGCTGCACGGGTAAGGGCAACGACCAGGTTCGTTTCGAGCTGACGCTCAAGCATTTCTGTCCCGATATGCCCATCATCGCTCCTTGGCGTGAGTGGGATATCAAGTCGCGTGAGGAGGAGATCGATTACGCCGAGGCGCACAACGTTCCTTTGAAGATCAATCGCGAAACCAACTATTCCAAGGATAAGAACCTGTGGCATCTTTCTCACGAGGGTCTTGACCTGGAGGATACGGGCAACGAGCCTCAGTATGAGAAGCCCGGCTTCCTCGAAATGGGTGTTTCTCCCTTGCAGGCACCCGACGAGCCTACCTATGTCGAGCTTGATTTCGTTCAGGGTGTTCCCGTTGCCATCGACGGTGAGAAGATGAGCGCAAAGAACATTATTTTGAAGCTCAACGAATTGGGCGGCAAGAACGGTATCGGTCTGCTTGATATTGTCGAGAACAGACTTGTCGGTATGAAGTGCCGCGGTGTATATGAAACGCCCGGCGGAACCATTCTGTACAAGGCGCACAGCGTGCTGGAGAGCATCTGCCTTGACAAGATGACGCTGCACGAAAAGCAGAAGCTGGCCATCACCTACGCTGAGCTTGTTTACAATGGCCAGTGGTTCACGCCCTTGCGCGAGGCGCTTGCAGCCTTTGTTGACAAGACGCAGGAGAAGGTGACCGGCAAGGTCAGACTCAAGCTCTACAAGGGCAACATGATCAACGCAGGCGTTTGGAGCGACTATTCGCTGTATAGCGAGGAGATCGCAACCTTCGGCGAGTCGGACTACGACCAGAAGGACAGCGCAGGCTTCATCAATCTGTACGGTCTGCCCATCAAGGTGCAGGCAATGGTTGACGCCAAGAACGCGAACAAGTAAAATAATACAAGACGAGGTTGCCGTTCTGCGACGAATGAAACAGAACGGCAATCCGCTTTTGGTTTTTAGAAGGAGTACCATTATGGCAAAAATGTGGGCCGGCAGAACGACGGGGGATACCGATCGCATCGCCGATGATTTTAATTCCTCCATTCATTTTGATCAGCGCATGTACCGTGAAGATATTACGGGCTCTATGGCACACGCTGCAATGCTTGGCGCGCGCGGCATTATTGCCGAGAGCGAGGCAGAGCAGCTCATCGCGGGGTTGGATGATATCCTTGCCGATATTGATGCAGGCAAGCTCGAGATCGACATGAGCTGCGAAGATATCCATATGTTCGTCGAACAGGTCTTGACCGAGCGATTGGGCGACGTTGGTAAAAAGCTGCACACAGCGCGCAGTAGAAATGACCAAGTGGCACTCGATTTGCGTATGCATCTGCGCAGCGCGATCGACAGCATGCTTGAGCAGCTTTGTGAGCTTATCGGCGTGCTCGCAGAGCAGGCAGAGAACAATAAAACGGTCATCATGCCGGGCTACACGCATTTGCAAAGAGCACAGCCCATCACGTTTGGTCAGCATCTTCTGGCCTACGCTATGATGCTGTTGCGCGACATGGACCGCATGAAGGACGTCCGCCGCCGCACCAACGTATCTCCCATCGGTTGCTGCGCCTTGGCGGGAACGACTTACGATACCGACCGTTGGTTCGAGGCGCAAAAGCTCGGCTTTGACGACATTTGCCGCAACAGTCTTGACGGCGTGTCCGACCGCGATTTCTGCGTAGAATTCATGAGCGCGTGCTCCATTTTGATGATGCATCTTTCGCGCTTTGCCGAGGAGATCATTCTGTGGTCGAGCTGGGAGTTCAAGTTCATTGAGCTGTCGGATGCCTATACCACCGGCTCGTCCATCATGCCGCAAAAGAAAAACCCCGATATGGCCGAGCTCATCCGCGGTAAAACCGGACGCGTTTACGGTGATCTGATGGCACTTCTGACCACACTCAAAGGCTTGCCGCTTGCCTATAACAAGGACATGCAGGAGGACAAAGAACGTGTGTTTGACACCGTCGACACGGTGGACATGTGCCTTCGTGTGCTCACGCCCATGCTCGCCACCATGACGGTGTTGCCTGACAATATGAAAAAGGCGGCGCAAAAGGGCTTCATCAATGCGACCGACCTGGCCGATTATTTGGTGAAAAAAGGAATGCCGTTCCGTGCAGCGTACAAAATATCCGGCCAGCTTGTAGCCAAGTGCATCGCCGAGGGCAAGGTGCTTGAAACGCTGACGCTGGATGAATACCGCGCATGCAGCGAGCTGATCGACGAGGATGTGTTCCATGAAATCGACTTGAATACCTGCGTCGAAAAGCGTATTTCCGAGGGCGGCACATCGTTGCGCTCGGTCGAGGCGCAGATCGAATACGTCAAACAAAAGCTGGCATGTGACAAAGGAGAATAACGATATGAGCTTGAATATGAAGGGAAGATCCTTTTTGAAACTTTTGGATTTCACTCCCGCCGAAATTGAGGGACTGATCGACCTTGCGGCGGATCTGAAAGCAAAGAAAAAGGCGGGCGTCGCGCACCGCTTGTGCGAGGGAAAAAACATCGCCCTCGTGTTTGAAAAGACGAGCACGCGCACGCGCTGCGCTTTTGAGGTCGCGGCGGCAGATCTCGGCATGCATCCCGTCTATCTTGACCCGCAGGGCTCGCAGATCGGTAAAAAAGAGAGCATCGCCGACACGGCTCGCGTGCTGGGACGCATGTTTGACGGTATCGAATACCGCGGCTACGGGCAGGAGATCGTCGAGGAATTAGCCAAATACGCGGGTGTACCCGTGTGGAACGGTCTGACCAACGAATTCCATCCCACCCAAATTCTTGCCGATTTCCTCACCATCCGCGAGCATTTCGGCTCGCTCAAGGGTAAAAAGCTCGTCTATATGGGCGACGCGAGATACAATATGGGCAACTCGCTCATGGTCGGCTGCGCCAAGATGGGCATGCACTTTGTAGCCTGCGCACCCGAAAAATATTTCCCCGACGCCGCACTGGTTGCCGAATGTCAAGCGGTGGCCGCTGAAACGGGTGCTACGCTGGAATTCATCACCGAGCCCATGATCGCTACCAAGGATGCCGACGTTATTTATACCGACGTTTGGGTGTCCATGGGTGAGCCCGCCGAGGTGTGGCAGGAGCGTATCACCGATCTCTCGCCTTATCAGGTGAATGCCGCGCTGATGCAAAACGCCGGTGCACAATGCCGCTTCATGCATTGCCTGCCTGCTTTCCACGATCTGAAAACCACGACGGGTAAGCAGATCCACGAGCAATTCGGCCTGACTTGCATGGAGGTCACCGACGAGGTGTTCGAGAGCGAGCAGTCCACCGTCTTCGACGAGGCAGAGAACCGCATGCATACCATCAAAGCCGTTATGGCGGCGACGCTGTGCGAGCTTTGACCGCATTCCAAGAGAGCCTTCGGGCTCTCTTTTTTTGCCTTTCGGGCGTCAAATAAAAAAATCAAAAAATATTTGAAAATTTGTTGAAATCTGCGAATATATATGATATAATAAAATATAAAAGTATTTGCCGAACGTATCGTTAATACTGTAACGAGGAATTTACAGCGCCAAGGGCGCTTATGTCTATATCAAATTTCGACAAAGGTAGGTAATTTGCCATGCTTGAAAAGATCGCAGACGCCTTTTCCCAATACGTCATCTCACCCGTCCTTTCTATGACGTGGGTGGATATTATTGATATTTTTCTGCTCGCCGTTATTTTCTATCTGGTTATCACCTTCGTGCGTGACCGCCGCGCGAGAACGCTGATCGTGGGTTTAGTCGCACTGGCTGTTATTTATTTTTTGTCGTGGGTGTGCGGCTTGCACGGTCTATATACCTTGCTGCGCGCGTTGTTCAGCGTGTACATGGTGTTTATCGTTATCATGTTCCAGAACGATTTGCGCGATGCGCTTGACAAGATCGGTACGTCGGTGCTGCGTCTGCGTCAGATCGGTACGCAAGCACAGAACGTTGCAAGTGTGACGGCTACCATCGGTGTCCTGGCCGAGGCTGCGTGTGACCTCTCGCGTGAGAAATGCGGTGCTTTGATTGTCGTGGAGCGCAACTCTAAGTTGGGCGACTACATCAAGACGGGCATCGAGCTTGATGCGATGATGTCGTGTGAGCTGTTCGGCAATCTGTTTTTCAATCGCTCGCCCTTGCACGACGGTGCGGTCATCGTCCGTAACGGAAAGGTGTGCGCGGCGGGCTGCATTCTGCCGTCCTCGAAAAACCCCGATATTCCCAAGGAGCTTGGCACGCGCCATCGTGCGGCTGTCGGTATCAGCGAGCAGAGCGACGCGGTGGTTATCGTGGTCAGCGAGGAAACGGGCACCATCTCGATTGCCAACAACGGTATTCTGAAGCGCGGCTACAATTCGGGTACACTCAAGGACGATCTGTTCTTGCTGCTCTCGGGCAACACCGAGGAGGAGAACTCGCGCATTTTGCAGAGCTTTTCCAAAAAAGAAGATAAGTGAGGAGGAATGACATGAAGACTTACAGCTTTGAGCGCGTGTACGGCAACGACGCCGGCGAGCAGGTGGAGATCCACGGCAAAAGACACGGTCTGCGCCTTGGCACCAAGCTGCTTTGCCTTTTCCTGGCTTTCCTTTTCTGGCTCATCGTGACCAACGTACAGTATTCCGATAAGCTTTCTGCGGACAATTCAGGCAACACACCGGATACGGAATGCGTTGCATGACATACGCTATCATGGATAGTACGGGAGGGAAAACCGTTGTTGCATAAGCCGTTGCAGTTGCTCATCGGCGGCATTCGGGTCTCTCCCGATGCTACGCCCGAGCAGATCACAGAGAAAGCCGCATATCAAATGAAGCGTGCCGGACTTCCGTTGACAGCGCTTCATTTCCGTTTATATAAGAGGTCGGTCGATGCCAGACACCGCGATGATATTCGTCTGGTGTGCACCGTGTTGGCCGAGGGTGAACTTCCTCAAAAGTGCTTAAACAATTTAAAGAAGCTTGAAAACGTCCGCATCGTCGAGCGTGACGAGTTGTGCATCGAAAAGGGAAAAGAGCGCATGAGTGCTCGCCCCTTGGTGGTCGGTATGGGACCGGCGGGGCTGTTCTGCGCACTGCTGCTGGCGGAAAACGGTTACGCGCCTATTCTGATCGATCGCGGCGATTGCGTGGCTGACCGCGTACGCGCCGTGGACCGTTTTACGAGGGACGGCGTACTCGATACGGACAGCAATATACAGTTTGGCGCGGGTGGTGCCGGTACCTTTTCGGACGGCAAGCTGCTCACGCGCATCAACGACGCTCGGTGCTCCTACGTGCTCGAACGGTTGCATGAGTTCGGCGCACCTGACGAAATTTTGACACGCGCCAAGCCCCACGTGGGCACGGATATTCTGCGCGAAGTGGTGGATGCCATGCTATCTCGCATTGCCGCTTGCGGCGGCGAGGTGCATTATCGTACCTGCCTGCAAGGGATAGACGAACACGCAGACGGCACGCTGACTGCGCATACGAGCCGTGGCGATTTTGTCTGCTCGTCGGTCGTGCTTGCTATCGGCAACGCGGCGCGTGACACTTACCGTTATTTGATTGAAAAGCAATTTGCCATCGAAGCAAAGCCTATTTCGGTAGGCGTGCGCATTGAGCATTTGCAAGCAGATATTGACCGCGCTATGTACGGCGATTTTGCCGGACACCCGGCGCTCGGTCCTGCCGAGTACGCGCTGTCCGACACTCGCGGTGAGCGCGGTGTTTATACCTTTTGTATGTGTCCCGGCGGTGAAGTGGTCGCGGCGGCATCCGAAGAGGGTGGTGTCGTGGTCAACGGCATGAGCCACCACGCCCGCAATGGTATCAACGCCAACTGCGCCGTTGCCGTATCCGTCCCCGTAACGGATTTTGAACGTGTCAAGGGCAGTGTGGCGCTTGGCGCCATTGCATATCAGCGCCGCATCGAGCAGGCTGCTTATGCGGTAGGCGGTAGTGATTACAGCGCCCCCGTGCAAACGGTGGGAGATTTTATGCAGGGACAAGTTCGGAGCGAGCCGAGCCGTATCATACCGAGCTATCGGGGCGGCGCGCACGTTCGTGTGGCCGATCTTTCAAGGGTGTTTCCTGCCGATATTACAAGCGGGCTTCGCTATGGGCTTGCCTCGTTTGACCGCAAGCTGCAGGGCTTTGCATGTCCCAACGCCGTGCTCAGCGCGGCGGAAACGCGGACCTCTGCGCCCGTGCGCATTTTACGTAGCGAGGACGGTCGAGCCTTAGGGCACGCATCTGTCTATCCGTGCGGTGAGGGCGCGGGCTACGCCGGCGGCATCACCAGCGCGGCTGTGGATGGGCTCAAAACAGCTCTGCATATTATGGCGCGGTTTGCGCCGATGGAATAATTGATTGTAACGTTACGCCATGGCGCGTAGCATGATAGAATGGGGAAATGGTACGATATGGAAGCGAACAAGATCAAACGAAATAAAATATGGACGCTGATGTATCAGGGCGACGAGCAAAGCGAGGCTGCGGTACGGGATATCGAGGCGTCGCTCGGTTTGCCGCGCCATATGGCCAAGATCCTCGTCAATCGCGGCTGTCAGAGTGCGGCCGCTGCCAAGGCTTTCCTTGAGCAGAGCGAGGAGAAGATGCACGATCCCTTTTTGCTGCGTGACGTTGACGCGGCGGTCGAGCGCATTCGCCTGGCACTGGAAAGAGGCGAGCGCATCGCCATTTATGGTGACTACGATGTGGACGGCGTGACCTCGGTCAGCCTTTTGTATCTGTTCTTGTCAGCCAAGGGTGCGGACGTCGGCTATTATATTCCCAGCCGTATCCGAGAGGGCTACGGCGTTTCCAAGCAAGCCATTGATGTGCTTGCCGACCAGCGTGGCGTCAAGCTGATCATTACGGTCGATACGGGTATCACCGCTGTCGAAGAGGTTGCCTATGCCAAATCACGCGGTATCGATATGGTCGTCACCGACCATCACGAATGTCATGCTGAATTGCCCAATGCATGCGCCGTCGTTAATCCTCACCGTCCCGATTGCCCCTATCCCTTCAAGGAGCTTGCCGGTGTCGGTGTGGTGTTCAAATTGCTTTGTGCTTATGAAATGTCCGAGTGCGAAAGAAACGGCGAGCCGCTGATTGAGGGCGCACGCCGTGTATGTCAGGAATATGCTGATCTTGTAGCGCTCGGCACCATTGCGGACGTTATGCCAATCGTGGATGAAAACCGTATTATCGTGTCCTACGGACTTCACATGATCGCCAACACCTGCCGCAAGGGGCTTTCGGCGTTGATTGACGCGGCTCTGCCGAGCGTTCGTATGCGTGGCGGTCAGACCATCGAGCTGACGCCCGAGGAGCGTGCCGCACAGCGCAAAAAGCGTATCAATTCCGGCTTTGTCGGCTTTGGACTTGCCCCCCGTATCAACGCAGCGGGACGTATTAGCACGGCCTCCAAGGCGGTCGAGCTGCTGCTCGCCGAAACTGACGAGGAGGCCGAGAAGCTGGCAAGAGAGCTGTGTGAGATCAACACACGCCGTCAGGTCGAAGAAAACCGTGTGGCCGAGCAGGCCTATCGTATGATTGAACAAACGACCGATTTTGAGAACGACCGCATTTTGGTGCTGGACGGCGATAATTGGCCGCAGGGCATCGTCGGTATCGTGTCGTCGCGTGTGACCGAGCGCTACGGGCTTCCGTCCATTCTGATCTCGTTTGATACCACGGCACAATCCGAGCCGTGCTCCAACGATATCGGCAAGGGCTCGGGACGCAGCGTCAAGGGATTAAATTTGGTCGAGGCGCTCATGTCGTGCGACGATCTTCTGCTGCGTTACGGCGGCCACGAACTGGCCGCAGGTATGTCCATCGAGCGCGGTAACATCGAGCGATTCCGTCGCCGCATCAACGAATATGCAAGACTTGTGCTCGGCGACGAGCCGCCCGCACTTCAGCTTATGGCGGATTGTGAGATCGAACCCTCGGATATGACGATGACGCTTGCCGAAGCGTTAAATCAAATGCAGCCCTTCGGCGTTGCCAACCCTGTGCCGCAGTTTATCATGCGCGATATGATTGTGCAAAACGTCGTGGCTATGGGCGCGGGTAAGCATACTAAGCTGATACTTTCCAAAAACGGCGCCACCTTTACCGCCGTGTACTTTGGCATCTCGCCTTTGCAGCTTCACATTGCGCAGAACGAGCAGGTGGATGTTCTGTTCCAGCTCAACGTCAACGAGTTCAACGGTGAGCGCAGCTTGCAGATGATCGTGCAGGATATCCGCATCAGCGAAAGCTATGCGTCCGAGCTTGCCCGTCAGATGGAGCGATACGAGCAGATCCGCGCGGGCGACGCGCTGCGTGAGGACGAGGAGTGCGAGATCATACCGACCAGAGAGGATTTCGCGCTCGTTTATACCTTTTTGCGCCGCGAGTTCCGTCAGGGCAACGATATGTTCCCCGAGAGAATTTTGCTCGCATCGCTGCAAAAGGAAGCGCCCGGCAAGATCAATTATGCCAAGATGAAGTTCATCCTTCGCGTGATGGATGAGCTGCAGATCTGCGGCATACGCGAGCCGGAGTCCGGATTTTATATGTTTGATATTTATTTCTCGGCAAACAAGACCTCGATCGATAAATCTTCGATCTTGAAGAAATTGAGGAGTCAATGCCGAAAATAACATTTTGAGTTCAACGGATGAAATTTCCGTGCCGCTCGGTGCGGAGAAAGGAACACCCCATGATGCAAAGCTCGGTACATACCGATATTACCCGTCTTTTGACCATGCTCAAGGCGACGGGCAAAAACTACGACCTTGAGAAGATAGAAAAAGCCTTTGAATATGCCAACGCTTTGCATGACGGTCAGCGTCGCGCCAGCGGTGAGGCTTATATTTCGCACCCCATTGCCGTGGCCGAGATCGTGGCCTCGCTTGAGCTGGATACCGATTCGATCTGTGCGGCGCTTTTGCACGATACGGTCGAGGATTGCGCCGATAAGACGGACCTCAAGGAGCTTGAAAAAAAGTTTGGTAAAGACGTTGCGCTGTTGGTCGACGGTCTGACCAAGATCGTCATGCTGCAGGTGGACGACAAGGAAGAAGCACACATTGAAACGCTGCGCAAAATGCTGCTCGCCATGTCGCATGACGTGCGCGTTATTTTCATCAAGCTGTGCGACCGACTGCACAATATGCGCACGCTGGACGCCAAGCCCGACAACAAGCGCCGTCTGACGGCACTGGAAACCATGCAGGTCTACGCCCCTCTGGCGCACCGCCTGGGTATCCATAAGCTCAAGCTGGAGCTCGAAAATTTGAGTATTGCTTATCTTGACCCCATCGGATATGCCGAGGTCAAGGAGGATATTGAGAAGAAATACGGTCAGAACGTCGGTTTCATTGAGAACATCCGTCGCATGGTCGAGGAGCGTTTGAGCGAGAACAATATCAAGTTCGATCTGGAGGGACGCATCAAGTCGGTCTATTCGGTTTATCGCAAGATGTACACCCAGAACAAGAGCTTTGATGAGATCTACGACTTTTATGCACTGCGCGTCATCGTGGAAAACGAGGTCGAGTGCTATTCGGTGCTCGGTTATATCCATGAGATGTTCAAGTCCATTCCCGGACGTTTCAAGGACTACATTTCAACGCCCAAGCCCAATATGTATCGCTCGCTGCATACTACGGTCATCGGACACGACGGCATTCCTTTTGAAGTTCAGATCCGCACATGGGAGATGCACCAGTTTGCCGAGTACGGTATGGCGGCGCATTGGAAATATAAATCGGGCGCATCCTCGCGCGAGGAGATGAACAAAAAGCTCGAATGGATCGCAAGGCTCATCGAAACCGAGGACGGCACGCGCGACCCCGACGAGTTTTTGCATGCGCTCAAGACCGATATCTTCCACGACGAGGTGTTCGTGTTCACGCCCAAGGGTGACGTCGTATCGCTGCCGCAGGGCGCAACGGTTATTGACTTTGCTTATTCCATTCATACCGCTGTCGGCAATAAGATGGTCGGTGCCAAGATCAACGGCATGATCGTGCCCATCGACCGCTGTCCCGAAAACGGTGAGATCGTTGAGATCATTACCTCCTCGACCACCAAGGGGCCCAGCCGCGACTGGCTGAACATCGTCAAGACCAGCGAGGCGCGCAACAAGATCCGTCAGTGGTTCAAAAAGGAAACGCGCGTCGAGAACGTGGCGGCCGGTAAGGCGATCATCGATGCCGAAATGAAGAAATACGCCCGCTCGCTCAACGAGGCCGAGATGGCCGAGGTCGTTGGCAATGTGGCAAAAAAGATGGGCTATGCCAGCCCCGAGGATCTTTACAATACCGTCGGCTTTGGCGGTGTCGCCATATCCAAGATCGCCATCAAACTGCATGACGAATATAAGCGTACCTTCCGTGCCAAGGCTGCCGCCGAGGAAACGCCTGCCACCAATGAAGAAATCATTTCCGCAACGCAAAACAGCGACAAACCCAAGAATATCCGCTCGAACAGCGGTATCATCGTGGACGGCGAGAGCGGCTGTCAGGTCAAGTTTGCCAAGTGCTGCAACCCGCTGCCCGGCGATAACGTGATCGGCTTTATCACCAAGGGATATGGCATATCGATCCACAAACGCGACTGTCCCAACGTCAAGGAAGGCCTGCTCAAGCCCGAATACGAGGAGAGATGGGTCACGGCTGATTGGGAAAAGGGAAGCAATACGCACGGACACGATCTGTACGAGGCACTTTTGCAGGTCCACACCGAAAACCGCATCGGTATGCTCGCCGAGATCTCGACGGCACTGGCCGACATGCGCGTTTCCATTTTGCAGATCAACTGCTCACCGCGTTCGGATGACACGGCCAATATTTCCATGAAGGTCAGCTGTAAAAACATCGAGCATTACTCCTCGATCGTCGCCCGCTTGCGGGGACTTTCAGGTGTCATTGACGTCGCGCGCGGATTTTCCACCTGACCGAAAGATAAAGGAGAATTATCATGATTGCTGTTGTACAGCGTGTCAAGCATTCGCACGTTGCCATTGACGGTGAGATCGTCGGCTCGTGTGAAAAAGGGCTGATGGTATTGCTTGGCGTTGCAGCGGAGGATGATGAGCAGGACGCAAGCGTGCTCTGCCAAAAGCTCGTCAAGCTTCGTATATTCACGGATGAAAACGATAAAATGAATCTGTCCGTTCGTGATGTGGGCGGCGAGATGCTCGTCGTGTCGCAGTTCACCTTGCTTGCCGACACCTCGCACGGAAACCGCCCCAGCTTTATTGGCGCGGGCGATCCCGCGCACGCCAATGCGCTGTACGAACGTTTTATCGACATGGTGAGAGAGCAACAGATTCCCGTGCAGTCGGGACGCTTTGGCGCGGATATGGAGGTCAGCATCATCAACGATGGCCCCGTGACGCTTATTCTCGATTCCAAGCTGTACAGACGCGATAAAAAATAACGATACGTACGACCCCAAGAGTTATGAAAAAGATATGACAAGATGGGAGATAGCCGCATGAAGTTGCAAATAGAAGGAAAGATCAACGTATACTACGTACAGATGCTGTGCATGATCTTTTTTCCCGGCATAAGTTTCAAAGAAGAGGATGCAGAGAAAGAAGGGGAGCCTTCGCTGTACGTGCGCATGGACGAGCGCGACGATGGATATTTGGCCAGCGCGACCATGCATCGAAAAAATAAAAGTGCTTCGGCAGAGCAGTTCTGCCCCTTTACACAGAGTGAGACCAAGGCTCGCTGTGCCAAGCTGGCCGTCGGTGCTGCCGTAATGAGCGCAGGCGAGAAGCTGCTTGGTTACCGCCCCACGTGGGGCATCATGACGGGTGTCCGTCCCGCCAAGCTGGCCATGGAGCTGCTTGAGGCAGGGAAGACGCCCGAGCAAACGCGTGCCGCGCTTGAGCGCGATTATTTTGCTATTCCCAAAAAGGCGGCACTCGCTACCGAGGTTGCCATCAATGAAAAGGCTCTTGTGGGCGTACCGAGCGCCAAGGATTGCAGCCTTTATATTTCCATTCCGTTTTGCCCGTCGCGCTGTGCGTATTGCTCGTTCGTGTCCTACACGTCGGACCGACTGCTCTCGCTCATTCCCGACTATCTGACGGCACTGTGCGAGGAGATCAAGCTGATTCTCGTGCAGATCAAGGCAATGCGGCTGAATTTGAAAACGATCTATATCGGCGGCGGAACGCCCACCATTCTGGATGCAGATCAGCTTCGAACGTTGCTTTTCACCGTAGCCGAGGGCTGTGACGTAACGACACTTGAGGAATACACGCTTGAATCGGGCAGACCCGACACCATCACGGCAGAGAAATTTGCCGTTGCCAAGGAGTACGGCGTTAGCCGTGTCAGCGTCAATCCCCAAACGCTTTCCGACCGCGTGCTGCGCGCCATTGGCAGAAATCACACCGCCGAGGAATTCTTGCGCGCCTATGACATTGCCAAGCAGTCGGGCATAGCATGTATCAATACTGACTTGATTGCAGGATTGCCGGGTGACACCTTTACGTCCTTTGCACGCTCGTTTGACCGTATTCTGGACCTCAATCCCGAAAATATCACAGTACATACCTTCTGTGTCAAAAAAGCAGCCGAAATTATTCAGCAGGGCTCCAAGGTCTATTCCAGACAAGGCGGCGATGCAGGCAAATGCGTGGACTATACGCAGATCCGCGCGCTCCAGAACGGCTACGTGCCTTATTATATGTACCGCCAGAAAAATACTGTCGGAAATCTGGAAAACGTTGGTTTCGCGCATCCGGGAACGGAGGGTAGGTATAATATCTATATGATGGAGGAGTATCATTCCATCTTCGCCGCCGGCGCCGGCGCGGTGAGCAAGGTCGTTGACTTCGCTCCCGTGGATGGCAGTCCCCGCAAGATCGACCGCTTCTTCAATCATAAATATCCGTTCGAGTATCTTCGTGACACTCAACTTGATGAAAAGCTTTCGTTTATACGCAAATTTTATGAGGAGCGTGGTCTCCTCAATTGAAGGAGGAATACCGCATGATCGAAAAAAGAGCTCCTCATTCGTTTGAAAACGAGCAGCAAGCCATCGCGTATATCGCCGATTGCGAACGACAATTTCGCGATCGTGTCATTGCGATTACACAAGAGCTTGCCGCCGAGCCCGATCTTCATCTGATCGGACTGTCAGGCCCTACTTGCGCAGGCAAGACTACCACAGGTGCCTTGCTTATTGACCATCTGCAAAGAGCAGGTCACCGTGTGCACATGATTTCAGTAGATGACTTTTTCCGTGAGCAGCCCGGCATCCGCGAACAGCTCAATCGACCCGATGCCCAGCCGCCCGATTTCGATTCGATCGATGCACTCGATCTTGAACTTTTCACCAACTGCCTTGACGAGCTGATGCAAACGGGTCACACTGTCATGCCGCGTTTTAATCTTGGCGAGGGCATCCGTGATGGAACGCGAGAGTTGAAGGTCGAGGGGGATAACGACGTTTTCTTGTTAGAGGGCATACAGGTGGTATACCCCGAGATCAACGCGCTGTTGCGCCGTTATCATTACCGCAGTATCTTTGCCAACGTAGGCAGCGCGCTTACGGTTGGGGGCGTGACCTACGCTCCCGAGCAGATACGACTTTTGCGCCGCGTGGTGCGTGACTATCATTTCCGCTCCAGCGATGCGGACTTTACGTTCTTCTTGTGGAACAGTGTGCGCGATAATGAGGAAAAGAATATTCTGCCGTACGCTGACAGCTGCGATGTTCGACTGGATTCGCTGATGCCTTATGAGATCGGCATGCTTCGTCCGTATCTTGAGCTGATCCTTGGTAAGGTTGCTCCTACAAGCAAATATCGCGCGAAGGCCGATGAAATTCTTTCAAACGTGTCGCACGTTCAGCCTTTGTCTAACGAGTGGCTCCCCTCGGACGCACTCTATCGGGAATTCGTGCCCGTAAAAAAATAAAGTTTTCAACCAAGATCAAAGGAGTTTTTATGAAACTGTTGTTCAAAAATGCAAGACTGTTGCAAGTGGGTGATGAGAAAAACCATTTTGTCGTTGTCACCGACAGTACCATCAGCTACGTTGGAGAAACCGAACCCGAGGGAGAATACGACCGCACCATTGATTGTAAGGGAAATCTGCTCATGCCGGCCTTTTACAACGCGCATTGCCATGCGGCTATGACGCTGTTCCGCGGCTACGGCGAGGATCTTCCGCTTCGCCGCTGGTTGGATGAAAAAATATTACCGGCCGAGGAAAATCTCAATTTCCGCCGCGTCTACTACGGTGCAAAGCTTGCCATCGCCGAAATGATCAAAAACGGCGTGGTGTCGTTCAGCGACATGTACATGTTTCAGGACGCGACGGCCGAGGCTGTGCTTGAAACGGGCATCAAGGCAAATCTCTCACGCAGCATCGTGTCTTTTGATCCCGATATCAAAAAAGAAGAGGATGCGCGCTTTGCCGAGTCGGTACGTCTTGTTGAGCAATACCACGGTGCCGCTGATGGCAGGCTCAAGATCGATATGTCGTTGCATGCCGAGTATTCCAACGTCGATGCGTGCTGCCGCTACGTATCCGAGTATGCCGCGCAGAACGGACTTCGTATGCAGCTCCATCTGTCCGAAACGGAAAAGGAGCACCTCGAATGCATCGAACGCCACGGTATGACGCCCGCCGCGTATTTTGCATCGCTTGGCGTGCTCGACGTTCCCACGACGGCCGCGCATTGTGTCTACGTGACCGACGAGGATATTGCCATTCTCAAGCAAAAGAACGTCACCCCCGTGCACAATCCCGTCAGTAACCTCAAGCTTGGCAGCGGTGTGATGCCGCTTCGTAAAATGCTGGATGCGGGTCTTAACGTCACACTTGGCACGGATGGTGTCGCTTCCAATAACGCGCTGAGCGTTTTGCGTGAGCTGCAGACGGCGGCAATTTTGCACAAGGGCGTCAACCGTGACCCCGAAAACGTTCGTGCTGCCGAGTTGATCGCGCTCGCTACTAAAAACGGCGCACGCTCGCAAGGACGTGACGATTGCGGTGAGATCGCAGTCGGCATGAAGGCCGACCTCATAATGATTGATCTTAATGCTGTCAACAATATTCCTTGCTATGACCTTGCCACGACGCTGGCTTACAGCGTTGACCATTCCAACGTATTACTTACCATGTGCGATGGGCGTATACTTTGGGAGGGCGGTGAGTATACTTCCATTGATATCGAATGCTTGCTGTTTGAAGCAAGAGGAGTGATCCGTCACTACTTCGATTAAGTATATTCACAAAGGAGTATAGCGAGTGATGAGGCTTCATAACGGACGGCAGGATGCTGCCAATGGGCAGCAAGCATACACAACCGGCTCAGCCACGGGAAAAGTATTTTTGTCAGGTGTGGCGGTGCTGACGCTCTCGACCGTTGTTGTGAAGCTGATCGGACTGTTTTATAAAATTCCCATGCTCCATTATCTCGGTAGTGAGGGCATGGGTTATTTTAACGCCGCTTACGAGTGGTACGCTACACTTTGTGTTATTTCGACGGCAGGACTGCCCTTGGCGGGCTCCATGCTGATCGCTGAGGCACGCGCGGCGGGCAGTACGCGAGCCGTTCGCTTGATCGAGCGTCGTATGTTGGGTCTGTTTTTTGCCCTTGGAACGGTGGGAACGCTGGTTCTGTTCTTTGGCGCCTCGTGGATCGCTGCCTTGATCGGTAGCCCGGACACACGTTATGCGCTCATGGCGGTTGCGCCAACGCTGTTTTTTTCGTGTCTGTCGGGGGCTTACCGCGGATATTTTCAGGGGCATCAGAATATGCTGCCCACTGCCATTTCGCAGGTCATTGAAGCACTTGGCAAGCTGCTTTTAGGGCTTGGGTTTGCCGTCTTTGCCTGGCATCGGGGAGCTGATGCACCCATGATCGCCGCCTTTGCTATGTTGGGGCTTGGCATTGGCGTGGGGATATCCACGCTATATCTGATCGTTCATCGGCGAAACGCCCATGAGCAGGGGGGCGATATGCCCATTCCGTACGGGCTTCGCTCACCGCTTCGCCGCTTGATCGGCGTTGCCGTTCCCATTACGGTGTCCTCGTCGGTGCTGTCGCTGACCAGACTTCTGGATATGACCATGATCTTGCGCCGTCTTCAGTACGTCGGTTACGACGTCACAGACGCCAACGCGCTGTACGGGAGCTACACCACTATGGCCGTGCCCATCTTTAATCTGATACCTTCGCTCATCACGGCGGTGTCCCTTGCCGTTGTGCCCGCCTTGACCGAGGCAATTAAAACGGGCAATCAATCCGTGCAGCAAAGCACGGCACGTACCGCGATCCGTATCACCGCGCTGCTGTCGCTTCCTGCATCATTGGCGGTTGCGATTTATAGCCGCGCCATCCTTTCATTGCTGTTCCGCGACGAGAGCGCAGCCATCGAGATCGCTGCTCCTATGCTGTCGCTGCTTGCCGTGTCCATTTTCTTTTCGGGGCTGATCACGACGACCAACGCCATTTTGCAAGCCTATGGACACATCAATGCGCCCATCGGCTCCATGCTGTTTGGCTCTCTTATGAAGTTAGTTGGCGCATACGTGCTCATCGGTATTCCTCGTCTGCATATTTACGGTGCACCGATCAGCACATTTTTGTGCGATTCTACGGTTGTTGGCATCAATATGTTGCTGATTGCCCGATATACTGACGTCATGGAACCGCTACGGCAAGCGTTGGTGCGTCCACTCTTGGTGTCGCTCGTTGCCGTTGGTGTGCCCGGCATGGTATATGCCGCGCTTGTCCGCGCAGGGTATGCAGATATACCGCTGTTTATTGCTGCCGTACCTGTCACGCTGCTGCTGTTCGCTGTGCTATGCCTGCGAAGCGGCTTGGTAGGAGAGAGAGAGCTGTCGCTGATCCCGGGATTGAAGGTTTTTCACGGCCGACGCATGTGCACCGCGAGGGATCGAATGTCCATCAAAGAATGATCGAGGTGCTCAGCACCTCTCAAAATAAAAGATGTACTTAAAAGGAGAATATTATGAACGGGAATAATTATGGCGCGTGGCGCGATGTGCGTATGGAGGAGCTGCTTCGCCAGACCAAATATGATGTCAATGATTTGCGTGACGTGATCGTTATTTTGCGCGGAGAGGGCGGCTGTCCTTGGGATCGCGAGCAGGATCATCATTCCATTCGAAAGGGATTGATCGAGGAGTGTTATGAGGTGGTCGAGGCCATCGATCGGGACGACGCCGAGCTGTTGCGTGAGGAGCTGGGTGATCTGTTGCTCCAGATCGTTTTTCACGCCGATATCGAAAAGGATGCAGGCCGCTTTGATCTGGATGATGTTGCCAATGATGTGTGTGTGAAAATGATCCACCGCCACCCCCACGTGTTCGGAACAGTCAAGGCGGATACGTCTGAGCAAGTGCTTGACAACTGGGAGAAGATCAAGATCGAGGAAAAGCAACGTATTTCGCTGTCCGAGCAGTTGCGCGCCATTCCTCCTATTTTGCCCGCACTCATGCGCGCACAGAAGGTTGGCAAAAAAGCAGGGTGTGATGCCACAGTTGAGGGGCTTTGGAGTAAACTCGAGGACTTGAAGCATGTGACGGATACGAATATGCGTCAGGCAATTTTGGGAGAGGCACTGTTTGATATGACTTCACTTTGTCGTGCGTACGGCATCGAGGCGGAGGAGGCACTGAGTGCTGTGACCGAACAAAAAATCAAACAAGCCGAGCAAAAGGCGTGATTTTCTCAAATTATGAGCAAAATAGCAAAAAAATCTTGAAAATTTTCGTGGAATTTCAAAAAAAATACAAAAAAACCCTTGAAAACAAAGAGAAAATATGATATACTTATTAAAAAGTTGCTGAGAAGCAAAGCGCTTTTTGTAAATATATTTGAAAGGATGAAAAAACAATGAACAAGTCTCAACTTATCGAAGCAGTAGCAGCTCAGAGCGGTCTGAAGAAGAAGGACGCAGAGGCTGCAGTTAACGCCATTACCGCATCCATCGCTGACGCCCTGAAGGCAGGCGATAAGGTTCAGCTTGTTGGTTTTGGTACCTTTGAGGTCAAGACCCGCGGCGAGAGAACCGGTCGTAACCCCAAGACGGGCGAGACCATCAAGGTTCCCGCAAGCAAGCACCCCGCTTTCAGCGCCAGCAAGGCTCTGAAGGATCAGCTCAACTGATTTCGTTTTCAACTGTCCACCGCGTTATATAACGATGCGATTGGATAAATACCTGAAGGTATCCCGTATCATCAAACGCCGTACCGTCGCCAACGAGGCATGCGATCATGCTCACGTCACGGTGAACGGGCGTCCGGCTAAGGCATCGTACGATGTCAAGATCGGAGATGTGCTTGAGATCACCTTTGGAGAGCGCACCTTGAAAATCCGCGTTGTCGACGTGCAGGAGCACGTTGCCAAGGCCGGCGCGACCGAGCTATACGAGGTCGTGGAATAAACAGTATAACTCCCGCATATCATTCATTAAGAATATATGCGGGAGGCTGTGTATGAGCGACAATACTCGAATTTCGCCGAAAACGGCGCAGGGAGAGAACCCAAAAATACCGCACGGGTTTGTGGTACAAGAGCGAGCACACGTGGAAATCAAGGGTATGACCGAGGTCATCAGCTTTGACGAAAACAGTGTGCTGCTGGCCACCACGGGCGGCAACATGTGTATAGAGGGTAGAGGACTGAAGGTCAACGTTCTGGATGTCAAAGAAGGAAACGTGACGGTTGACGGTCACGTGGACAGCGTTTATTATTCCGACCTTGAGCTGGACGACCGCCCACACGGTCTTCTGGGGCGGCTATTCCGTTGATTTTGCTCTATGGAGGTATCTCAATACGAACTTGCGTGGATGCTGCTGTCGGCTTTTTTATGCGGTCTTGCGTTGGGCGTCTTTTATGACGCGCTTCGGCTGACGCGCATGTGGATGGGGGCTGAATTGCCGCCCCGTGCACAGCACTTGCGTGACCGTCTTTCTTTGCCGCAACCATTGAATTGGATAGCGAGTAAAGCCCCAAAAAGTAAGAAATTGACCGATGCGGCAAAAGCCGTCCTTCTTTTTATCGAAGACATTCTGTTTTGCTTGGCGGTGGCAATTACCGTGGCGGTGCTGCTGTACAGAGCCAACGATGGACAATTCCGGCTGAGCGCCGTTGTCGTGCTGCTTTTTGGACTTGGCGTGTATCTGATGACGCTCGGACGTCTTGTACAGCATTGCTCAAGTATGATCGTAGTACTTCTTCGAGCTGCTTTGATATGGTTGGGCGCCATTCTCACGTACCCGTTTGCATGGCTCATTCGATTGCTCATCAAATGGACGGCACCTTTGCGTATGAAAATCAACAATCAATATCTTCGTTGTAAGCAACGAATACAAAGTAGAAAACAAGCGCGCATGACGCGCACGACATATAAAAAACAATCGGAGGCGTCCGCGCCGCGCCCAACCAACGGAAAGCATTATTTTTCCAAGGGAAGGCAAACGGTGGGATAGCCCGGGATAACGGAAAGAAACACAAAAGGAGGAACGAAAATGGCTAATATGAGCTTAGGGCTTCGCTGCCTGCTCGTTGTGGTTTTGGTCTTGGCTATGGTCGTCTTTGCCTCCAATATGGTAGCGTACCATCAGTACAACAAGGTTCAGCGAGAGAACGCTGCTCGAGGAGAAGAATATCAGGCCATGATCGATATGGCTGAAAAATATACGGGAAGTGCCATCAATTACGAGGATATCGTCCGCATTGCGCGCGAAAAATTCAATTTAGCATTCCCCGACGAAACCATTTATTATTCCGGTCAGGGCACACAGCCTTAAAGTGCCGGAGGAGTTTTGATATGGAAAAGAAAAAAAGCGGTGCGATCATTGCACAAAATAAAAAAGCGTGGCACGAATATTTCGTGGAAGAAACATATGAAGCCGGCATCGAACTGTTTGGCACCGAGGTGAAAAGCATGCGCGCCGGTCGCGTCAATCTCAAGGATTCGTATTGTTCAATCGATAACGGCGAGCTGTTTGCAAGACAGATGCACATCAGCCCGTACGAGCAGGGCAATATTTTCAACCGCGACCCCATGCGCCCTAAAAAGCTGCTTATGCATAAAAAAGAAATACTCAAGCTGTTCGGGTTGATCGGGCAGAAGGGCTACACGCTTGTGCCGTTACAACTGTATTTCAAGGGTTCGCACGTCAAAGTGCAGATCGGTCTTTGCCGAGGCAAAAAACTGTATGATAAGCGCGACAGTGCAGCAGAGAAGCAAGCGGACCGAGATATGAGCAGGCACGTAAAAAATCAACAATACACAGATTAAACAAATGACCTCCGAGCTATCGGCTCGGAGGTCATTTTTAGTTAGACGGTATAGCTCATACCGAACGCCTTGCCGTCAATAGACAGACGCAGCTTGGAGCCGCTCGCTACGGGCGCACAGACGCTCACGTTGGCGAGGTAAGGAACGTCCTCGTCAATGGTAGCGACCACCTCTCCGTCAGCCACAAGGGACACCGTAGAGGCCTTCCAGACGGTAGGCAGCGTGTTGCATACCGTGATCTTGACACCGTCACAGCATTCCTCAACGTTTTTGATCATGCCGTTGACGTAGCGCAAGGGATATTCACCCTCAGCAGCCGTGCCGCCAACCGCTTCGTCAAGCGTGGTGTCGGCGTAGACCGTATCATCGACAGCCGTTTGCTTCTTGTTGATAAACGCTACGCTCTTGCCTTCGTCAAACGCTTGGCGCAACGCATCCTTGGTCTGGTCGTACATGCCAAAGATACCGCGGTTGCTGTCATCGCGCTCGACCGTAAGGATAACGTCAGGCGCAGGGCACTTGCCAAGGGTAAGGAATTTGGGCGCATATTTGCGCAGCAGCTTGGTGGCAGGACGGTCAGAACCGTCGGGGTTGACGATGCCGTAGTCCGAATTCTCGCCGGGACGGAAGCCACCGGCATAGAACCAGGCAAACATACCTGCTGTGTGTCCACGCAGGCAGTATTCAAGCGAGGTCTTGTAGTATTCCTCTTGAGAGATCAAAAGATTATGGAGGTTTCCGTTGTCACCGTCAGGGAAGTTGGAGCCGCTCCACACGTGTTTGCCATATTCCTTCCAGACAACGGGCGTGCCGGGCTGGATGTAACGGTTATATGCGTTGGAGAAGATGATCTGAAGCGCGGCGGTTTCCGAACCGGTCAGGCAGTACCCCTCGGGCTCCATAAAGTCGAGCGTTGAAGCAAAGCTCGAGAAGTCATAGCAGAAGCCGGACGGCTTGAAACGAGGCGTTGTCATGGCACTACCCGACATGGACATGCGGAGGCTGACCAGTTGATCGGGAACAAGTGCACGCAAATGACGCAGTTTTTCGTTGAAAATCTTCGAAACAATGTCGTCGATAAAACGGCGGTAAGCGGATACGATCTTGACGTAAGCGTCCGTCGTATCATCCAACATTTCATCCGTTACGCCGATGATCTCGCCTTGCTCGTCACGGTTGACGGGGCAACCCCACAAAGCTTCCGCGTGTTCGACCGAACCATATTGTTCAACGATCCACGCAGCCCAGTCCTTGTCCCAGCCCTTACGGCCAACGTAACGCGTATCATTGTAGGTGCCGATGCGAGGCTCCCAGGCAATATCGTAGGCAACGATGCTATCGACTTCGTCCAAGTGCAGCTTTTTGATCAGCTCCTCAACTTCATCTTCAACATAGTCCATGGGATAGACGTGACGTCGGATGGACAAGTCGGTCACGAAGCCAAGTTCTTCCGCGCGGGTAATAAGGTCAAGAATGTTGTTACATTCACGAATGCTTTCGTTGTAAACGAAGATCGAAATGGCGTTCATGCCAATGTCCTTAATGTGTGCCAGATCGTAGTCAATGACGTCGGGGTCGTAGGCCGCCGCGCAAACGTAATGCTCGAACAAGCGACCGTTGCGCTCGGGAACGCCGTAGGAGGGCATATAATTGACACCGAACATGTTGAGTACCTTGCCTCCCTTGATAAAGCAACCGTCCTCAATACGCGCGTACTCACGCTGCTCAACGGGCTTGGGCGACCAGTAACGGATACGCTGCTCGATGCGGTCGATCACTTTACCGTCAAGCGTCAGCGTCGTGACGGCACGGTCGGGCTTGCCCGCAGAAAGCTCGTATTCTGCGCTCATCATTTCGATACCGCGCGAGGTACCGCAAGCCTGCGCGGATTGAAGCAGTTGATCTCCTTGATACAAGGAAACCTGAACTTCAGCATCCGTTTTCGCTGCGTAAGTGATATAAGTAGCGCCTGCCGTGATCGAAGTGGTATCGGGCTCAACGTAAAGGTACTCGCTCGCACCGCCTTCAAGCAACAGAGCAGGGGACAGAATGGCTTTTGCCGTTTCGACAATGGCAGCAAGCCCGTTTTCATCGTAGAAGTCGTCTGATACGGCCGAGAAGCTTGCAACGATGCAGCCTTCCTTGTTCTTGTTGTAGCCTGTCACGCTGCTGAAAATATTGACCCATGCGGCGTAACCGGCATGCAGTCCTTTTTCGTCCGTTACATGGAGCAGGGGAATAAAGCGGCTGTCGCGGCTGTTTCCATATCCCGTGCCCTGGCGACCGGAATGACAGGAAATGAGCGTAGAGGGCAGCTTATAGTCGCGAGGCGTGATGAACGCCTGGTTGGGATAGCACTCCATGTTGGCAGCGTTGGTGACGGGATAGAGCTCATACATAGGAGCAAGGCAGTCCAACTCAAACGTGTCGTCAAGATGCAGGTCCACCTTGCCGCAATCTGCCAGATAGGGCGAGGATATGCAATAGGAGTGGTGACCGGGACGCATGTTCATGCCGCTTTGTGCAAAGCCAAAGACGAATTTTTTTGCGAAATTAAAGTTGACCTGCTTGGTCTGTGCCGGCTTGCCGTCCTTCCAGAATTTAAAATCGGAAGGCGTGAGGGCATAAAATTGCCATGTGTCAGACAGACGAATGGTCGAGCACCAACGGGTGCCGAACTTGTCAATAACTTCAAGATACATGCCGCCCGTGTGATCGTCGCCCTTGGCCCAGAAATAGAGCATGGAGAAATTTTTACCGTGCGGCGTAAAATCGTAGTGGAAGTTATCGTAATTGTCAAGGTTGATATCGACCTTAAGCTGTGCACTGCTGCCGGGCAGACCGAAATCTCCGATCGTTTTGGTCAGAGGCTCCTTGAGCGTGTTGCTGGAACGTCCGAACGAGTCGATGGCCGCTTGATCAGCCGCATCGAATATGCGGAACTTCTTTTTGTCGGGCAATGCGTCGATGAGGCGGAATGTGTAGGTATGGCGATCGACCCAATCACCCTTATAATTGTACGTTTCCTTTTTAAAGGCAGGACCGCCCAGCGTGATCATGCGTCCACCGTGCGAAAGATAATCATTCAAATAGGGCTTGATATTTCCGGGGAGACAATCAACTCCGGCAAAAATGACCAGATTGTTCTTTTTTGCATTGAAGACTTTACAAAGCTTGTGATCTGGTTCGTAGACGTTGACCGACGCATCGTGGAAATCTGCAAACGCCGCTTGCAAAGCCCGGGCATAGCTGATACCATCATTGGCCTTATAGATGGCAATCTTTTTGACATTTTTCTTCATACATTTTACCTTCCTTTCCGTCACAGCAACCTGTGATCGGCGTCTTTTGATGCCAAGGACATTATACCATAAAATGACAATGCGTGTCAATTGCAACGCATCGGCATAGTGACGAAATTATCGTAAATCTTTTGTGCAAAAGGTTGAAAACGGTGCTCCCAATGGGAGCACCGTTCTGTTTTTGTATTTAATTGATCTGTGCCGTGTACAGCGGACCGAACGGTACGCCGTTGATGCTGAAACGCAAAGCGATGGTACCGGAGCCATTGATTTCAAATTTGACGGTAGCATTGTCAAGGTAATCAAGCTGCTCGGCAATGGTGTAGTCGATCGCAATGTCACTTGCCTCGGTCGACACGATGGAAACGGTGCCTGCGCGCCAGATGGATTGCTTGGTGTTGCAGACCGTGATCTGCGCGTAGGTCTTACCGCCTTCCTCCATGACGTCAACGCATTTGATGATACCGTTGACGTAACGGAGCGGGGCAGTACCCGTGTCAGAGATGGCGTCGGCCACGTATTCGTCAAGCAGCGTGTCCGCATAAGCATACGAGCCGTCGGTGCCTTGGGACTTATCAATGAAGGTGACACTCTTGCCGGCCTCGTAAGCGGCAGCCAGTCCGTCTTTGACAGCATCGAACATACCGAACAGACCACCGACAAAGTCGTCGCGTTCGATCTCTATATAGACCGTATTTTTGCGCTCACCTTGATTGATGAACTTGGGCGCGTATTCACGGATCAGTGCCGTGATCTCGCCGCGATCCGATCCGTCGGGATTGAAAATGCCGTAGTCGGAATCCTCGTTGGCACGATACCCCGACTGCGACCACCAGGGGAACATACCGGCGGTGTAGCTCTTCAGACAATAATCAAGTACGTATTCGTAATATTCGGAGCCGGCAGCAATGGCGGCTTCACTCTGATAGAAGTTGCCGTCATCGCGGCTTGCCCATACGCTCTTGCCAAATTCCTTCCAGACCACGGGGCTGTCGGGTTGCGTATAGCGCGCGTATGCGTTGGCAAACATAATCTGAAGGCAGGCCTCCTCACTTGCGGCCAGATGGTAGCCCTCGGGCTGCATGAAGGCCATGCTCGAAGCAAGGCTTTGGAAGTCAAAGCAGAAGGTAGAGGGCTTTGCTTCGCCGTTGAAATTTCGGAGCGTGCTTCCCGACATGGACATGCGGAAGCTGATCAGTTGGTCAGGGGCAAGTGATTGGAGGTGCGAGAGATTTTCCTGCATGGCCATGCCGACGATATCGTCTACAAAACGGTAATATGCAGCAACAAGCTTGCTGTATTTCTGAGTGATATCGTCTAACATATCGTCCGTGACGACGAGCTTGCCGTCCTTGAGCGAAACGGACGTTCCCCAAGCAGCCTGCGCGGCATCGATCGAGCCGTATTGAACCTTTACCCATGCGGTAAAGTCATCATCCCAGTCCTGACGACCGATATAGCGACCGCCTTTACCGTCATACGTGCCGACACGTTCCTCCCACGCGATATCGTAGGCATAGATGATGTCGTGCTCGGCAAGTTGAAGCTTACGTATCATTTCTTCGACCGTCTGTGCGTTGTAGTTTTTCAAAGGATAAGCCACGCTTGAAATCGAAAGATCCACATACATGCCCATTTGCTCACAGATGCGCAACAAGTCGAGCAGATTATAGGAATTTTCGAAGGAAGAAACACTTGTCTGGATCGCAACGGCGTTCATGCCAAGGTCTTTCAAGCGCGCGAGGTCGCTTTCAATGACGGACGGGTTGTAGCCACCGTCAGACAGAAAGCTTGCGTACGTAGAGGTGATTTTTTCTTGCGAATTCTCGGGGGCAGCTCCCAGATAAGAGGGGAAGTAGTTGATGCCGAAGAAGTTGATGATTTTGCCGTCTTTTTTGAAGTAGCCATCCTCGGTGTAGACGTAAGAACGCTCCGAAATTGGCTTGGGCGACCAGTAATGAATGTCCTGCTCAACGCGGTCAATCACCTGATTTCCCATGCGTAAGGTTGCGACGGCACGATCGGGCGTGCCTTTTGAGAGATCGTAATGCCCCTGAATTGCCTGAATGGAATTGGTAAAGCCAAGCGCCACGGCGTCTGCAGAGGAGTATTCTGCGAGTAGCTTATCACCCTGATAGAGAGCAACGGAAGCCACAAGGCCTTGATCGTCAAAGTCGTTCAGCGTAACGTATTTGATACCGGCAGTTACGGTATCCGTACTGTCTTTCAAATATGTATATTCGGTCGTTCCGGCATCGACGATAAAAGCATTTCTCGTCATGGCGACGGCCGTTTCTACAACTGCGGCGATACCGTCAGCATTGTAAAATTCATCCGTCGTTGCACCGAAATAGCCAACCATTGCTCCTTCCTTGTCACCGTTGGCTGCCGTCTGCGTCGCGTAAAGATCGATCCATGCAGCGTAGCCCGAGAGTAACCCCTTGGCGTCTGTGACGGTTAAAAGGGGAATAAAACGAATGTCCGTGTCTTTAGCATAGCCGGCACCGGTAATGCCGGAATAGCGAGAAATAAGACTGTTTTCACCCGTAGGGATCACGTAATTGCGGTCGGACACGAATACTTGACCGGCATCTGCGGAAATGTCCGCTGCGTTTGTGATGGGGTACTGCTCGTATAGCGGAGCAACACCGTTGAGATTATCGTCCGTCGCGGAAAAACCGACAAACGCGGGATCGTTTTTAACGCACGAAACAACGACGTCTGAAATATAGCAGCTATGATGTCCCTTAGCGAGTTTCAAATAACTGATCTCAAACGAGAATTTGATCTTGGTGATATCGGAAAAATTGGGAGAGTTCGTCTTGGTTCCGCCTTGATAATAGGTGAAATCGGAGGGGCTAAAGGTGTAATGTGTCCATTCGTCGGCCAGCGGCACCTTGGTGCGCCAGCGGGCTCCGGTGGAATCCACGATTTCAAGAGAAACGACGTTGGTTCGCGATTCTCCCGCTTTAGCATAGAACGAAATCACATTGGCATCTTTGAAGGAAACGCTTACGTCTGTCTGGAAGGTGGCCCAGGCGGCAAGATTTTCAACCTCCAAAAGCAGTTGACGAAGACTTCCTTGCAAACCGTAATTTCCGATCTTTTTGTTCAATACGCCGCTGTTGCCGTCGCTGATCGTACCGAGCTTTGCCAGTTGTGAGGAGGCCGCCGCATCAAGGACAATTTGCTTTTCATCATCGCTCATATCCTCAATCACGTGGGACTTGTATTCGTCCGATGTGACGCAATTTCCATTCCAAACGTACGGCTTTTCAAAGGCGGGACCGCCAAGCAGAAGTACGCGACCGCCGTTGTTCAAATAGGTCTGCATGGCGGAGCGGGCATCGTGCCCCATGGCTTCAATGCCTGCTACGATCACGAGCTGAGAACGGGCAGCGGAAAATACGGTAGCAGGATCCGTTACATTTGAGGCAACGGTAAGATTCTGAAGCTGCTCAGCGAGTGCGGTCTTCATTGCATCGACGTAGCTCAACTGCTCGTTTGCCACGTACAATACGGTGCTTCTGCTGTCAAATATCTTCAGATCACCCGGAATGGAGATCGTGCTGCTCGGCGCGTAATCCTCGGCAGAGCGATAGTCCAGATAATTGGTGAGAAGGCTGGCAACGGCAAGCTCGATCATCTCGTCCGACCTTGCAACGAGTACGAGCTTGTTACCCGAATTGATGATGGCAAAGTCCTTGCCGTTCAGATGCTCAGCGGCGGCAATGGATTCCGCACGGTTGGTATCACCGATCAGGATTTCCTTGATATTTGCGTTGTCGTCTTTGTTTTCCCAGTCGTTGACTACCTGTAGCTGGGCACCGCTGACCGATTGAATCGCCCTGCGCAGCGCGATTGCTTGCGACTGTACAGATTTGGGAGCAGGGTCGGGAATCACAATGCGGTATTCCGACACACCGTTTTCAACAAGGTTGACCGATGCGGCGGGCACGGCTCCGGGGCCGTCGGGATCCACTGGCTGATCTCCATTGCACGCCATGAGTGTGAAGAGGGCGAGCAAGAACAGAGTGCCGGCCAAAAGAAATGTTATGATTTTTTTCATTTTTCGGGTTTCCTTTCGAAAAATAGAATAATTATTACAATCATTATACCATGCCTAACTGCATTCGTCAAGAAATTTCCACTCGTCAATTCAACCAAAAAAGAATATTCTTTTTAGTTAAATTGCCAAGGGACATTTATGTAAAAAGGCAAGAAGAGGCTTGCTGCCGCACAAGAAAAAGCAGGGAGTGCCGCAACGCGACACTCCCTGTGGAATGGTAAAATTATTCGATCTCTACGGTGTATTCCGGACCGAACAGAACGTCCTCGATCTCAAAGCGAAGATCAAGGAAACCGTCACCGTTGACGGCAACCTCAAAGGT
>JAZQMI010000004.1:0-25217 GCA_045543375.1 Eubacteriales bacterium
CGCGAGGACGTCGGTCGCAATTTCAAGCTGCTGATCAACGGCCGTCAGCTTTTTGCCAAGGGCGGCAACATGATCCCGCTCGATATTCTCTACTCGCGCTTTACGCGTGACCGCTACGAGCTGCTCATCGACCGCGCCGTCGAGAACAACTTCAACGCGCTGCGCGTCTGGGGCGGCGGCATTTACGAAACGGACGATTTCTACGATCTGTGCGACGAGAGAGGCATCGTGGTCTGGCAGGACTTCATCGGCGCCTGCGCCTCTTACCCCGCCTTCGACGAGGATTTCATGAAAAATTACCTCGCCGAGCTGCGCTACAACATCCGCCGCATGTCGAGCTACGCCTCGCTGGTCATTTACTGCGGCAACAACGAGATCGACCAGTTCTCGGCAGCAGGACACGACGGTTGGGTCGGTCGCTACTGCCAGTACACCGACGCAAGCCTTTACTACGTGCTCGCGCCCAGACTTTTGCGTGAGGAGGGCGACCATCACTACTATCAGCCCTCGTCCCCGTGGTCGCCCGACGGCGACCGCCCGACCGACTACCAGACGGGTGACCAGCACCCCTGGGCGATCGGCTTTGCCAACCGCGACTACTTCCAGTATCGCAACATGGACTGCCGCTTCCCCAACGAGGGCGGCATGCTCGGCCCGACCTCGCTGGGGTGCATCATGACTTCGCTCTCGGAGGGTCAGCAGTATCTGCACTCGCTTGACTACAAGCTGCACGACAACTCGGTCGCCGATTGGCGCGACGGTGAGCCCATCTACATGCTCAAGGAAAAGCTGGGCTTTGACGTCAAGCTGCACGACGGGCTGTCCATTCCCGACTATACCTATTACGGCGGCTTTTTGCACGGCGAGGGTCTTGGTGAGTACATCATCAACTTCCGCCGCCGCATGAACGACACCACGGGCTCGGCCATCTTCTGGATGTACAACGACTGCTGGCCCGCCACCCGCTCGTGGACGACGGTCGACTTCCTTGGCAACCGCACGCCCGCCTTCTGGTCGACCAAGCGTGCCTTTGCGCCCGTGGCGGTCGATATCGTCAAGACGGGCGAGGGTTTTGATATCTACGGCATCAGCGAACGCCTTGAAGCCAAGGCTGCCAAGCTGACCTACGGTTACATGCTGCCCGACGGCACGGTGGACGTCAAAGAGATCGAGGTGACGCTGCCCGTCAACAGCTCGGCCGTACTGGCAAGCCTTGACGGTGCCACGCTGCCCGCAAACGCCATTCTCATCGCCGAGCTGGACGCCGAGGGCGAGCCGCTTGCCCGCCGTCGTTGGGTCGAGGTGCCCTACAACGAGCTGGGACTTGGCGCGACCGACATCAAGGTCACCAAAAACGCCGACGGCACGGCGACCTATCTTGCCCAAAGACCCGTGCTTGGCGTCTGCCTTGACCTTGACGGCGAGGACGGCGAGCTGTCCGACAACTTCTTCGATCTCTACCCGAACAGACCCTATACGGTCAAGCTGGGCAAGCAGAGCGGCGAGGTGCTGTATTCCTATATGGGTCAGGGATATTGCGTGAAATAAAAAAAGAGGGGCGACCGAAACGGTCGCCCCTTTTGTTATTCTCTTGGTAAATTCTGCTCCAGAATTCCGACCAGAGCCTCACTCGCCTGCAAGCGAATGAACACCATCTCGCCGCCGTCGTCAAAGCTGACGTACTGGCTGTGCACGGGCAGAATATCCACGCAATACGAATGCACCGTCTGACCTTGCCCGGCGTATTTTTTCTTGACCGCCTCGCGGTTTTCGGGCGTCTGGCGCTCGATGGCGCGCACGTCGGCAAGTCCCAGTCGGCACACGACGCTCTCGCGGCGGTTTTTAACTTGCGCAACGACAAAATCATATCCCTCAACGCCGCGGCTGTCGGGCTCGATGCGGTAGACGTAGCGCGTCTGGTGAACGCCGACCAGCATGATACCCGCGACGAGCAGCGCAACGCCCGCAAGCTGAAGCACGGCGGGAAAGACGGGCGCGTATCCGGCGGTCACAAACAATGCAACGCCGCCCAAAAGGCAGACCCACACGAGCACGCGGGCGGTGTTATTCTGATGCTGTGGCTGTTCGGTATGAAGCATGGCGTTCTCCTTGTCTTACTTTTGATTTTTGGCGCGCGACTTGACACCCTCCCAATAAGCGGCTGCTGCTGCCTCCTGCTTGTTGGGCGCAGGCTCGTAAAAGCGGGCGGTCTTCAGATCGTCGGGCAGATACTGCTGGGGCACGTAGTGGTCGGGATAATCGTGCGGATAGCGGTAGCCCTTAAAGAGCGGCGACTGCAAATGCGCGGGAACGCTGCCGCCCTTGCCCTGCTCGATGGCCTGATTGGCGCGGTCAAACGCCAAATACGCGCTGTTGGACTTGGGCGAGGTGGCAAGCAAAATGGCGGCGTGAATGAGCGGAATGCGCCCCTCGGGCAGTCCCAGCTCCTTGGCCGACTCGCAGCAAGCGCGCACGATGGACGCCGCCTGCGGGTAGGCAAGTCCGATATCCTCGGACGCGATGACCTGAAGTCGGCGGCAAAGGGCAAGCAGCTCGCCCGCCGCGACCAGCTTGGCAACGTAAAATGCCGTGGCGTCGGGGTCGGAGCCGCGAATGGACTTTTGCAGGCAGGACAAGAGATCGTAGTGCACGTCGTCGTTGAAATTGCTGACGCCGCACGAGAAATTGTTCATATCGTCCTCGCACAGCTCGGCGTCGGCGGCAAAGTAGGTGTTTTCCAAAAGACCGATGGCGCGGCGCACGTCGCCGCCGCACGCGCGGCCAACTCGCTCAAGCAGCTCGTCCGAGGCGGTCTTTGCCGTCTTGTTTTCCTCGTTCAGATAGTCCAGCGCGCGACGTAGAGCGGGCACGCAATCGCGCGGCGTGACGGGCTTGAACTCAAAGAGCGATGCGCGCGACAAAATGGCGTTGTAGACGTAAAAATGCGGGTTTTCGGTGGTAGACGAGATCAGCGTCACACGACCGTCCTCCATGTATTCGAGCAGCGATTGCTGCTGCTTGCGGTTGAAATACTGGATCTCGTCCAGATACAGCAGCACGCCGCCCGCGCCGAAAATGTTGTTGGTTTCAGACAGCACCGCCTTGACGTCGGCCAAGGACGCCGAGGTGGCGTTCAGACGGTGAAAGGTCATGCCCGAGCGGGCAGCAATGATCTCGGCCGCCGTCGTTTTGCCGATGCCGGGCGGTCCGTAAAAGATCATATTGGTAATACGACCGCTCTCGACCATGCGGCGAATGACGCCGCGTTCACCGAACAGATGGGTCTGTCCGACGATATCGTCAAAACTCTTTGGCCTTAAAAGATCGGCAAGCTGTGCGTTGCGCATATTGCCACCTCCCAAATCAAAATTCTGCAAGCTCTCGGCGCACTTTTATTGTAAAAGTTTTCGCTCGAGCCTTTTTCAAAAGGCTCGCAGGTCGAGGACAGCGTCCTCGTCGCTCGCCGCAGCGAGCGAAATCTCCCATCGTTCAAAAGCGCCCGAAAAGGGTGAATTTTTCGCGTAGCGAAAAAGAGGGGAAAACCACAAGTGGGGTTTTCCCCTCCATCATTTTACCATATTCCCCGCCAAATTGCAAGAGCGCACAACAAAATCGCCCAAAAATCCGTGCGGCACTTTACTTACAGAGAATGACCTCGCACGGCTTTCCCGCCTTTTTTGCATAATTGATCACCGACGGTGTTCCTTTTGAGTTTCCGTCCCAAAAAGCAACCACGTGATCCGCATAGTCGACGATCTGCTTGTTTCTTACGATCGGCGCAGCGCGACCGTATCGCTCGTATTCGGGCAAAAACTCGGTCAGCTTGATACCCCTTTGCCGCGCATATTCCGCGGCACAGCGATCCACGCCGGCCGCACCGCCCGATACGATCTCCTCCGCATCCGCGATATAAGCACCTATATTTTCTACGGTCACACTTCTTGAACCAATGATTGCAATTTTCATACTACCTCCAAGCTCACATTTTGTATACTCATTTTAAGTATACTTACAACATTATACCATAAAATAATCTTAAAATATACTTAAATCGAGATTATTTGGAGAGTTTATGAGAAATAAAAATAACAAGCACCTTGGCATAGAGATCGATCCGGAGCTTCATTATAAACTACATTATATATCCAAATATTACGGACGCTCGGCCAACGGAGAGATCCTTTATCTGATCCGACAAGAAATCAAGGCGTTCGAGCAAGCCGAGGGAAAAATTGAAATTCCCGACGCGTGAAAGACAAATTAAATCTGCGCCGCAGCAAAAAAAGAGCACCTATGCTTTTTATCATAGGTGCTCTTGCTTTTTTGTTACCGATAAAACGAATGCCGCCCGATGCGGAACACGTAAGTACAGTTTTGCGATATCCAATGGCTCTGGGCGATGGCGGGGTTGAAGAAATACAAGATCCGATCGGACAACGTGTAGCCCTCAAGGCATATCTTGGCGGCGCGCACGGCGTCGGCCGTCGGCGTCGCGTAGATGGTGCCGTTGGTGGTCGGGGTAAACTGTACGCCGTATTTTCGGTCGAAGATCACATTGTAGATGGTATCGGGATAGCTTTTGCTCGCCACGCGGTTGAGAATGACGTTGCCTACGGCGATCTGTCCGCGAAACGGCTCGCCCTTGGCCTCGGCGCTGATGATGCGCGACAGCCAGTACAGCTCGTCCGCGTTGTAAACGCCCGCGTCGTGGCGCGGCGTCACGCCCGTTCGCGTCAGATAGACCGACCGGCTCGCGACGTGCCAGCCGACCTCAATGCCAAAGCATTTCGACAGGGCGCGAATGGGCACGTAAAGTCGGTCGTCCACGATGCGGACGGGGGCGACGGTGTAAAACACGCGCTCGCCGAACTCGATGTACTCCTTGCCGACCTGCGCCTTGATCGTCGCACCGGTCGCCGTCCTTGCCGTCGCCGTCCGCGCCGATGCGTTCCAGCCGACCTCGCAGTTGCCTGCCAGAACGGTGAAGGCGCGGAAGGGTACGTATGTCACGCCGTCGATGAGATACGCGATGTCGGACAGTGCCGTCGAGCCCTGCACGCTCTCCCAGCGCACGGGAACCGTAGCGTATGTAGCAGCCTCCGTTCGGACGTTCAGTCCCGGGGCGAGCAGGCAAATGCAAAGCAAAGTAAACAGCAAACGCGCGCTTGTTTTCATCCCCTCTTTTCTTTTGTAAAAAATATTCATCGGTTTTCCTCCTTACTTTTGGTTTTTCCGGTGAAGCGACGCCTCTTTTGGTGCCGCGATACTATTTTACCATATCCACACCCTTCGCGCAAGCAACAAGTTCTGGTAAGACGGGCAAATTTGAGAAAAATCGTACTAATTTTGCCAAAAAGTATTGCAATAATCGTCCAAATATGATATACTTGTCCTGACCTGAACAGGCATGTCCCATCGGGCAGAACACCATGATATAAGGAGAAACTTCACATGGCAGACAACAAAGAATTTTTCGGCGACGGCTTTTTTGACTGGCAGCTTGGCGGCGTACAGCAAAACAATCCCGACTACGCCTTTGATAAGGAACGCTTCTGGGGTGGCTTTGCGCCCGAAGGGGCCGAGGGTGCGGACGCCGTTCCCGCCTGGGCCATTCACGGTATTGAAAAATATGAAAACAACCCCATTTTTGCGCCCGATCCCCGCGGTTGGGACAACGGTCACTACGGCGGCGGCGTGCACAACGGTGCGGTCATCAAAAAAGACGGCTATTACTACTATCTGTACCGCGGCGAATTTCTGACGCCCGACGATGCCCGTCTTGAGGCGCAGCGCGCAACGGGCATCGATTATCATTGCGACATCGGTCTGGCCCGCAGCGAGGACGGCATCCACTTTGAGCGCGTGGCCGGCCCCTTCTTCCGCGACGACGAGCACTTCATTTACAGCTACGAGGACGTTTGCCTTGTCACCTACAAGGGCAAATATTACGCCTATTTCAACCAGTGGGACTGGGTCACCTTCCGCGATCCCTCGCGCTGCGGCACCTGCATGGCGGTATCGGACGACCTCATCCATTGGGATTTCAAAGGTCTGCTCTTCCCCGAGGCGACGCGCATCCACCGCAACGCCTGCGTGCTGCAAAATCCCAACAACGAGGCGGTGCGCGACAAGCAGGGACGCTTCGTCATGTACCTGAACAACGGTCTGATCGCCTTTTCGGACGATCTGATCCATTGGACGTCCGAGGAAATGACGCGCTTCCCCGGCGGCGAGGGCTGCTTTGCGCTGGCTGAGTACGACGCCGATCGCCCCGATGCCATCATTTTGTTCACGGGCGGACACCACTGCGGTCACTTTTACGCCGTGGGCGAGGTGCTCTTTGACCTTGCCGATCCCACAAAGCCGCTTGAATGGCTGCAACGCCCCGTGCTGACGGCCGATCCCTCCATTCCCTACGAGGACGGCAAGCTCGCCGCTCCGCCCCATCAGAAATGCTCGCACTTCTGCGACACCATCTTCTTTACGGGCATGACGCAGGTCGGCGATGAGCTGTATATGTACTACGGCGGCAGCGAATATTACACCTGCCTTTGCAAAACTCTACTGCCTCGTCCCATGGACGGTAAAAAATCTTGAGAAAATAGAGTTGAATTTGCGCAAGGGCTTGCAAATTGACAAATAATATGATATACTGACCTTACCAGTAAGGCGGTCTGCGCTTGGCAGGCCGCCTTTCTTGCAAAATAGCGCAAAAAGGAGATAAGAAAATGAAAACGATCGATCTTTGCGGCACGTGGAATTTGCGCAGCGGTACATTCTATCACGGGACCTCGCGCGAATTTCCCAAGCAAAAGCTGACCTACGTTCCCAACTATCCCGCCACCGTCCCCGGCACGGTGCAAGAGGCAATGGAGCACATCTCGGGCGACGTGCGCTACGGTCACAATGTCTATCTTTCCCGATGGATCGAGGATCAGTATTGGCTGTACACGCGCACCTTCACTCTGTCCGAGGAGGATCTCAACGGCGAGAACCGCATCCGCCTGGTCTTCGAGGGTCTTGACCTGGCCGCTTACATTTACGTCAACGAAAAGCTCGTCGGCTCGCACAAAAATTTCTACACGCCCTGCTATCTGGACGTGACCGATCACGTTCACACCGGCGAGAACACACTGGCCGTGCGTTTGGATACGGGCATGCTGGAGTATTCCAGAAAATCCAACGATCACCTGTTCTGTGCCGACGTCGAGCTCGGCTTTATGATGCACCGCATGCACGCGCGCAAGCCCCAGAACTCGTATGAGTGGGACTGGTGCCCCAGATGCTTGACGGTCGGTATCTATAAGCCCTGCCACATCGAAATCTCGCCCGTTCTGGTCAACGAGACCTCCATTCAGCACACGCTCAGCGACGATTATTCGACCGCTACGCTGTCCATTCGTCAGTTCTTTGCCGCAAGCGTCGAAACGCCCGTCAAGATCGAGGCTGTCGTGAAAGAAACGAGTGAGAGCACCTGCTGGGTTGGCAACGTTCTCACGGCGGGGGCCGCAAGAATGACGCTTGAGATCAAAAACCCCAAGCTTTGGTATCCCCGCAATCACGGTGAGCAGTTCCGCTACACCGTGCTCATCACCATCACCAATCAAAACGACGGCTCGATCATCAAGCAGATCGAAAAGAAGGTCGGTCTGCGCCGCGTCGAGATCGATCAGAGCCCCTTCCCCGGCGGCACGCATTTCAAGATCATCATCAACGGCAACCGCATCTTTGCCAAAGGCGGTGACTTCGTGCCCGTGGATATGATCTATTCTCGCCTGACACGCGATCGCTACCAGGTTGCCATCGACCGCGCGGTGGAAAACAACTTCAACGCACTTCGCGTTTGGGGCGGCGGTCTTTATGAAACGGACGATTTCTACGATCTGTGCGACGAGAGGGGTATCATCGTCTGGCAGGACTTCATCGGCGCCTGCGCCACCTATCCCGCCTTTGACGAGGAATTTATGCAGAATTATATTGCCGAGGTACGCCACAATATCCGCCGTCTCTCGCCCTACGCATCTCTTGTCATCTGGTGCGGCAACAATGAAATCGATATGTTCATGGGCCGCGAGGATCGATTGCCGACCTATAACGACGCATCTCTTTATTTCGTCGTTCTTCCTCGCGTTCTGTACGAGGAGGGCGAGGTGCGCTACTACCACGTCTCCAGCCCGTATTCCCTGAACGGGCGATCGCCGGGGGATCCCCTGACGGGCGACCAGCACCCTTGGCTGTTCGGCCTGGGCAACCGCAAGATCTTTATGTTCCGCGATATGCGCTGCACCTTCCCCGATGAGGGCGGCATGATCGGTCCGACCAGCCTGCTCACGACCATGGCCTGCCTTGGCGAGGGTCAGAAATTTATGCACTCATTTGACTACAAGCTGCACGACAATTGCGAGAGTGACAGAGAGCTGTGCGCTCCCGAGCACGCGGTAACCGAATTTCTCGGCATCACGCGCCCGATGACTGAAATGCCCATCGCGGATTACGTCTACTACGGTGGCTTCATTCACGGCGAGGGCCTGACCGAATACAACCTCAACTTCCGCCGTCGCATGAACGACGTGACCTCGGCTTCCATCTTCTGGATGTACAACGGCTGCTGGCCCGAGACGCGCTCGTGGGGTACCGTCGACTACTTTGGCAACCGTACGCCTGCCTTCTGGGCAGTCAAGCGCGCCATGGCCAACGTCGCGGTGGATATCGTGGCAAACGGAGACGCTCTTGACGTCTACGGCATCAACGATTATCTTGTGGAAAAGCCCGCCACTCTCAGCTACGGTTATATGCTGCCCGGCGGCAAGCTCTCGCTGACGACCGTTTCGCTGACGCTGCCCGCCAACAATTCGGCGGTATTGGTCTCGATCCCCAAGGCTGATCTGCCCGAGGGCGCCATTCCCGTGGCCGAGCTGCAAGCCGAGGGCGAGCCGCTCTCGCGCCGCCGCTTCATCGCAAAGGAGCATAAGCTCATCGGTCTTGAGAAGTGCGAGATCAAGGTGACCAAGAATGGCGACGGCACGGCAACGTATCTGGCCGATAAGCCCGTGTTCGGCGTTTGCCTTGACCTGGACGGCGACGACGGCGAGCTGTCCGACAACTTCTTCGATCTGTTCCCCGGCAGACCCTACACGGTTAAGCTGGGTAAGCAGAGCGGCGACGTTCTTTACGCCTACATGGGTCAGACCGAGATCTGATTCTATTCGGCAAGGGAGATGTAAGCATCTCCCTTGCTTTTTTAATCTTTTCTTGACAAATAGCGACAAACATATTATAATAGTAAGGTAAAAAATCCCACCCCGCGGAGGCAAACATGAAAAACATTCCCGAAATCTTCGGTTGCATGGTCTTTGGCGACGACGCGATGCGCGAGCGACTGCCCAAGGAGGTCTACGAATCTCTTTCCAAGACCATCGAAAACGGTACGGCACTTGACCCCTCGATCGCCGACTGCGTGGCAAACGCCATGAAGGACTGGGCCATTGAAAAGGGCGCGACCCACTATACCCACTGGTTCCAGCCTCTGACGGGCGTGACGGCCGAAAAGCACGATGCGTTCATTTCCCCCAAAGGCCATGGCAAGATCGTCATGGAAATGTCGGGCAAGGAGCTCATTCACGGCGAGGCCGACGCTTCGTCCTTCCCGTCGGGCGGCCTTCGCGCCACCTTCGAGGCACGCGGCTACACCACCTGGGACCCCGCCTCTTACGCCTTCGTCAAGGACGGCTCGCTCTACATTCCCACCGCATTCAGCTCGTGGGGCGGCGAGTCGCTGGATACCAAAACGCCGCTGCTCCGCTCCATGGAGGAGATCGGTCGCCAGTCGCTGCGCATTCTGCGCCTGTTCGGCGACACCGAAACCACCCGCGTGACACCCACGGTGGGTGCCGAGCAGGAATATTTCCTGATCAGCCGCAACCTGCGTAATTTGCGCAAGGACCTTTTGTTCACAGGTCGCACACTGTTCGGTGCGCCCGCGCCCAAGGGTCAGGAAATGGACGACCACTACTACGGTCCCTTGAAGGCGCAGGTGGTCGAATACATGAAGGAGCTGGACGAGGCGCTTTGGATGCTGGGCATCGACGCCAAGACCAAGCACAACGAGGCCGCACCCGCACAGCACGAGCTGGCACCCATCTACAACACGACCAACACCTCGGTCGACCACAATCTGCTCATCATGGATGAGATGAAGCGCCTCGCCGCGCATCACGACCTCGTCTGCCTCCTGCACGAAAAGCCTTTCGCGGGCGTCAACGGCTCGGGTAAGCACAACAACTGGTCGCTCTCAACCGATACGGGCAAGAATCTGCTCGACCACGGCAAAACGCCTGCCGAAAACCGCCAATTCTTGCTCATTCTCGCCGCCGTTGTCAAGGCGGTGGACGACTATCAGGATCTGATGCGCCTGTCCGTCGCCAGCGCGGGCAACGACCACCGACTGGGCGGCAACGAGGCGCCTCCCGCCATCGTTTCCATCTTTGTCGGTGACGAGCTGCGTGAGGTCATCCGCGCCATCGTGGACGGTAAGACCTACGCCGCACACGATGCGGGCACCATGAACCTGGGCATTCCCACGCTGCCCTCCTACCGCAAGGATACCACCGACCGCAACCGCACCTCGCCCTTTGCCTTCACGGGCAACAAGTTCGAGTTCCGTATGGTCGGCTCGGCGCAAAACATTGCGCTGCCCAATATCATTCTCAACACCGCCGTCGCCGAGGTGTTCTCGCAGTTTGCCGACGAGCTGGAGCGCGCCGACGACTTTGACGCCGCGCTGGCCGCGCTCATTCGCCGCACCTTTACCGCGCACGAGCGCATTCTGTTCAACGGCAACGGTTATTCGGACGAATGGCGCGAGGAGGCAGAGCGTCGCGGCTTGCTCAATCTGACCACCGCACCCGACGCCTACGACACCTTCGACGCACCCAAAAACATCAAGCTGTTCACCGATCACGCCATTATGAGCGAGATCGAGGTGCGCTCGCGTAAAGAGATCTTGTTTGAAAACTACGCCAAGACGGTCAACATCGAGGCGCTGACCATGATCGAGATGGCCGAGCGAGAGCTCTTGCCCGCTGTGGAAAACTACGTTTCCCTTCTGGCAAAGACGGCCGCCGCAAAAAAGGCGATCGGCAAGCATATTCCCATTCGCGTGGAGGAGCGCCAGCTCGTCGCGCTGTCCGAGGGTATGGAGCGCGCCTACGCCGCGCTGGACGATCTCAAGTCAGCCGACATTGAGGTCAAGGCGCACCTTGGCAACCCGCCCGCGCTCGCTCACGCTTATTGCGACCGCGTGCTGCCCGCCATGGCAACGCTGCGCCGCGAGGTCGACGCGCTCGAGAGCATGACCTCGTCCGAGTTCTGGCCCGTACCCACCTACGCCGACCTCATGTTCCGTCAAAAAGGTAAAATTTAACGCAATCAAGCAAGGCAAAGCGGTCGCTTTGCCTCGCTTTTCGTATATTCAAAAATCAACCGCACAAAATATAGAAAAAAGAAAGGACACATCATGAAGATCCTGTTTTACGATACCAAGCCCTACGACAGACGCGGCTTCGAGGCGCATCTGCCCTCTTATCCGCAGCTTTCCGTTGACTTCATCGACGCCGATCTCAACGTCCACACCGCGCGTCTGGCGCAAGGCTACGACGCCGTGTGCGCCTTTGTCAACGCCGACCTCGGTCGCGCCGTTCTGAACGTGCTCTATCTGGTCGGCGTGCGCACCGTTCTTCTGCGCTGTGCCGGCTTCAACTGCATTGACCTGCACGCCGCCGACGAGTTCGGCATGACCGTCCTTCGCGTGCCCGGATACTCGCCCGAGGCCGTCGCCGAGCACGCCATGGCGCTCTCTCTCGCCGTCAATCGCCACGTGCACAAGGCGTATATCAAGGTGCGCGAGAACAATTTCAGTCTGGTAGGGCTGAGTGGTATGACCTTTCACGGCAAAACGGCGGGCATCGTGGGCGCGGGCAAGATCGGCATGTCCATGTGCCGCATCTGCCGCGGTTTTGGCATGCGCGTGCTCGCCTACGACAAATTCAAAACGCCCGGTGCTGTCGAGGAGGGCGTCGAATTCACGACGTTTGAGCGCGTGCTGGGCGAGAGTGACCTCATCTCGCTGCATTGTCCGCTGACCGACGAAACCTATCACCTGATCGACCGCGACACCATTTCCATGATGAAGCCGGGCTGTATTCTGGTCAACACCTCGCGGGGCGGTCTGATCGATACCGAAGCTCTCATCGCGGGCATTCGCTCGCACCGATTTTTCGGCGTGGGGCTGGACGTGTACGAGGAGGAGGACGACAACGTGTTCGAAAACCGCGAGGACGATATCCTCGAGCACTCGGTCACCGCGCGCCTTCTTTCCTTCCCCAACGTCATCGTGACCTCGCACCAGGGCTTTTTGACCGCCGAGGCGCTCGACGCCATCGCCCGCACGACGCTCGACAACGCCATGAGCGTGGTGCAGCAAGCACCCGTCGAGGCAAATCTGGTGAAGGCTTGATATAAAAGAGCCGCAGGCACTTGCCGGCGGCTCTTTTCTTTATCATTCCACTTTTCCCATGTATTCCTTTTGCGCCTCGGACAGCTCGTCGATGCTGACCGCCAGACTTTGCAGCTTGATACGCGCGACCTGCTCGTCGATCTCGCGCGGCACGGCGTACAGCTTGTGTTCAAGCGTCCCTGCCGTCTTGGCCAGATATTCGAGCCCCTTGGCCTGAATGGCAAACGACATATCCATGATCTCGGCGGGGTGACCGTTGCCTGCGGCGAGGTTGACCAGTCGTCCCTCGGCCAGCAGATTGAGCGTGCGTCCGTCAGGCAGACGGTAGCCCATGATATTGGGCTTGCGCTCGAACACCCGCTCGGACATCTCGGCCAGCGCGATCTTGTCGATCTCGACGTCAAAGTGACCGCTGTTGGCCAGCAGGACGCCGTCCTTCATGACCTCGAAATGCTCGCGGCGAATGACGTCGCGGCAGCCCGTCATGGTGACGAAAATATCGCCGATCTTGGCCGCATCGTCCATGGGAAGGACGGTAAAGCCGTCCATGATGGCCTCGATGGCCTTGATGGGGTCGATCTCGGTCACCACGACTACGGCTCCCATGCCGCGTGCGCGCATGGCAAGTCCGCGACCGCACCAGCCGTAACCCGCGATGACGAACACCTTGCCCGCGATCATGAGGTTGGTCGAGTTCATGATGCCGTCCAGCGTCGACTGACCCGTGCCGTAGCGGTTGTCAAACAGATGCTTGCAGTCGGCGTCGTTGACGTCGATCATGGTATAGTCGAGCAGCCCCGCAGCCTCGCGGCTTTGCAGACGGTGAATGCCCGTGGTGGTTTCCTCGCAGCCGCCGATCAGTCGGTCGCCGCAGTCGCGGCACTCGCCGTGCAGCAGCGCAATCAGGTCGCCGCCGTCGTCAATGATGAGATCGGGGTGGCACGCAAGCGTCTGTTTGAGGTGCTCCTCGTACTCCTCGTTCGATACGCCGTGACGGGCGTAGACCTCAAAGCCTGCGGGATCGGTCGCCATGGCAGCGGCCACGTCGTCCTGCGTCGACAAGGGATTGCAGCCCGTCATGACCACACGGGCACCGCCCGCGCGCAGCACGTGCGCAAGATACGCCGTCTTTGCCTCCAGATGGATCGACATGGCAATGGTCTTGCCCGCAAAAGGCTGCGTCTTTTCAAATTCGGCACGAATGCCGTTGAGAATGGGCATGTAATCCTTGACCCATTCGATCTTTTGTCTGCCCGAGGGGGCAAGGCTTGCGTCCTTGATATTGCTCATGTTTTTTCTCTCTTTCTGTTCTTTATTTTGACCTGCTCGCATTGTAGGCGCGGCGGTATTCACTGGGTGAGGTGCCCATTTGCTTCATAAAGGATCGGTTAAAGGTGCGCAGCGTGTTAAAGCCCGCCCGCGTGCAAACATCGGTGATGCTCGCGTCGCTCTGGCGCAAAAGGCGGCACGCCTCGGACACGCGCAGCGAATTGACGTAGTCGGTAAAACGGATATTCAGCTTGTGGCTGAACAGGTGCGAGATGTAGTATCGGCTCAGGTGCAGCGCGTCCTCGAGCACCTCGAGCGAAAGGTCGTTTGTGAAGTTTTGCGTGCAGTAGTTGACGATATCGCGCATGGCGTGCGAATCCTCGCCGTGCGGCTCACCAAGCTGCATTTTGGGTAAAAGATGACCGAACAGCGCAAGCAGCATGCCCTTGACCCGAACGTCGCGGTAAGCGTCGCTTGAGCGAATGGCGTCGCGCAACAGATACAGCAGCTCGACGAGCTTCGCGTCCTCACACGCCCGCTCGAGCACCGCGCTCTCGGGCGTCTGCTTGCCGAACACGTGCGAGAGCTCGGGCACAAGGTCGGGGTGGACGATAAACAGCAGATATTTTTCCTTTTCCAGATCGTCAAAGTGGTGTACGCGGTTGGGAAAGGCGATCAGAAGGTCGCCCGCGCGGACGGTGTACTCCTCCGAGTCGATAAAGGCGCGCGTCGTGCCCTCAAGCAAATAAAAAAACTCAATGTGAACGTGCAGATGCGGCGCGCATCTGAGCGGGCTCTGCCCGCGGGCGTCGTCGCGGAAGGAATAGTCCGCCACACGATTTTCATACAAGGCGTTCATCACGTCCCCCCTCTCGGGCATTATCTTACCACAAACGGCGGACAAAATCAATAGCCTTTGCCCTCTTTTTTCAAAAAATTCGGACAAAAATTGTTGTCACGACGGATTTTCGCCTCGGTATTGTCATATATATCAATGAAACGATCGATGCATGGGGGATAAAACATGAAGGTAGGGATCCAAGCCTTTGCCGCGCTGCTTGCCGCGCTGATGCTCGCCGCATGCGGCAGTCAAAGCACGCGCGTTCGCTATTTTTCTTATCTGGACGAGGGGACGGAATATGCGCTTTCGGGCAAGCTGGACGGCTTACCCTTTACCGCCACGCTCCAAAGCGGCGGTCGCGACCGTGCGCAAGGCGATCTCACTCAAAGCAGCGCCGACTTTACGCTGACCTATCTCTCGCCGCCCGCGCTATCGGGCGTGCGCGTCGATTACGACGCCGAAACGAGCGAGCTTTCGGTGCGCCTTGGCGAGCTGCACGCGACCGGCGAGGTGTACGCCGCGCTCGGCGCGCCAGCCCTGCTGCTTCTGACCGAAAGCCCCGTATCGAGCGCCCGTCGCGACAAGGTCGGCAGCATCTGCTTTGAAACCATGGACGGTGCCCGCCGCACGCTCGGTACGGACGGCAAGCCAACCCACCTTACCTGGTCGGGCGACGGTCGAAGCGTTGAGGTGCGTGTGGAGTCAAGCCTTGTGCCGTAGGACAAAGACGGATCTCACGCCGTACCGCGCGGTGCGTTGTAAATTCCCTTGACAAACGAGCAAAAACGCGGTACAATAAGAATGGAAATTTATGATCGTTACACAGGGGGCTTTATGAACCTGAATGAAATAAACACGTATCACACGACCCGCATTGCCGTCGTCGGCGCGGGACACGCGGGCGTTGAGGCGGCGCTGGCCGCCGCTCGTCTTGGCATGGATTGCGTGCTGTTCACGCTGTCGCTCGACGCCATTGCCAACATGCCCTGCAACCCCTCGATCGGCGGCACGGGCAAGGGGCATCTGGTCTATGAGATCGACGCCCTGGGCGGTGAGATGGGTCGCGCTGCCGACGCTACCACGCTGCAAAGCCGCACGCTCAACACGGGCAAAGGTGCAGCCGTGCAGTCGCGTCGCGTGCAGTCCGACCGCCGCGCCTACCACGCCTATATGAAGCGCGTGCTCGAGCATCAACCCCATCTTCGCTTGGTTCAGGCCGAGGTGGTCGATCTTTTGACCGAGCAGGACGAAAACGATACCCGCGTGACGGGTCTTGTCACCGCGCTCGGTGAGAGATGGGCGTGCGACACCATCATTTTGAGCACGGGTACCTATCTTGACTCGCGCATTTTCGTGGGCGACGTCAACTATCCCTCGGGTCCCGACGGCTTTTTGCCCGCTCAGGGGCTGTCCGCGGCCCTTGAACGACTTGGCATCCGCCTGCTCCGTTTCAAAACGGGAACGCCCGCCCGCGTGCACCGCGCCTCCATTGATCTGGACGCACTTGAAATTCAGTCGGGCGAGTCGCCAACCATTCCCTACGCCGCCGCAACGCCCGACGACGCGCTGGACGGCGACGACCAGCTTGCCTGCCACGTCGTCTACACCAACAAGACCACGCACGACATCATTCACGCAAACATCAAGCGCAGCGCTATGTATTCGGGCGCCATTCACGGCACGGGACCGCGATATTGCCCCTCAATCGAGGACAAGCTGACCCGCTTTGCCGACAAGGAGCGCCACCAGTTGTTCGTCGAGCCCGTCGGCCGCGACACCGAGGAAATGTACATTCAGGGCTTTTCCACATCGTTGCCGACCGACGTTCAGCTCGCCATGCTGCGCTCGCTCGACGGCTTTGCAAACGCCGAGATCATGCGCTACGCCTATGCCATCGAGTACGATTGCGCCGACCCGACCCAGCTCGACGCCACGCTGGCATTCAAGGGTATCCGCGGACTTTACGGCGCAGGACAGTTCAACGGCACCTCGGGCTATGAGGAGGCCGCCGCCCAAGGACTTGTCGCCGGCATCAACGCCGTGCTTGCGCTCCGGGGCGAGGCTCCCATGATCCTCGGACGCGCGGACAGCTACATCGGCACGTTGATCGACGATCTGGTCACCAAGGGCACAAACGAACCTTATCGCATGATGACCTCGCGCTCGGAATATCGCCTTTTGCTCCGTCAGGACAACGCCGACCTGCGCCTGACCCCCATCGGACGCCGCGTGGGGCTGGTCAGCGACGAGCAGTACGCCAATTTCGAGCACAAAAAGGCACAGATCGAAGCCGAATGCGCCCGTCTTCGCGCCACGCACCTGTCCCCCGCCCGCGTCAATCCGTTTCTGGAGGCGCACGGTGAGGTGCCCGTCGCGAGCGGTATCTCGCTGGCCGATCTGCTCCGCCGCCCTGCCCTGACCTACGAAATGCTCGCCGAGCTTGACGACAACCGCCCCGCGCTTTCCCGCCGCGTGCGGCTGACGGTCGAGGTCAGCGTCAAATACGACGGTTACATCAAGCGTGAGATCGCCGAGGTCGAACGCCACCGCAAGCTGGAAACGCGTCTTTTGCCCGAGGATATCGACTATCTCTCGCTCAAGGGACTGCGCATTGAGGCGGCGCAAAAGCTGCAATCCGTGCGCCCCTTGACCGTCGGACAAGCCTCGCGTATCAGCGGGGTCAACCCGGCCGACATTAGCGTTTTGCTCATTTATTTGGGGTTAAAATAAGTCCGCCCCACCCCGGCGGACATCAGCGTTTTGCTGATCTATTTGGGTTTAAAATAACCAAAAGGACGGAGTGAAAACCACTTCGTCCTTTCGGTTTTATTTATCACTTGCAAGCGCCTCACAAGCAAGGCGCAATCCGAGGCTGACGCCACGGACAAAAGCGTCCTCGCCAAAAATCGCGCTAAGTTGATACATGATATCAGTATACGCTTCGAGTAAATCTTTTTGTTGTTTCGGCACATATTTCTCAAGCTCGGCACGCCTTCGCTCGGCAAGATGATCGGCGCGCCGATATTCCGCGGAAATGAGCATGTGTTCCCCCTCACTGATATTGCCAAGCCACAGATCGCGCAACGTGGTTTTTTCCATTTCGTTCTCCTTTTCACATCATATTTGTTGTTCACAATATGATTATACATCATTTTTGTTGTGAAGTCAAGCACAACATTCATGTTGTATGTTATAATCTACGTATTGCATAAAAAAACGGTTTTTTATATCTTAAAAAAGGAGAATTTATATGCAATTTTATCAAAGATTGCGTGATGTGCGCGAAGATGCGGATAAAAGCCAGTCGGAAATCGCGCAACAATTGGGCACGACCCAGCAGCAGTATAGCCGTTGGGAAAGCGGCGCGTATCAAATGCCAATCGAGCATTACAAAACCTTGTCACGTTTTTACAACGTTTCCATTGATTATCTGGCAGGGCTGATCGACACGCCGAGGAAATTGAATTCTTAATCACTTGATCGCTATTGCGTGTACGCACCATTACGCGCAATACTGCTTCGCGCTGCGCGGTTTAAAGAAAGCCGCACACACATTGGCGGCAGTACCACCAATGTATTTGCGTGTTTCTTTAACACGCAAATGCGGCACCCATCCAACAAAACCTTTGAGCGCCGCCTTGGAAAACGAAGTTTTCCACCGAAGGCGCGAACACCGCGTTGCGCAGCAACGCAGCGGCTCTGCCGCGCGGGGTCGAGGGCGCAGCCCCCGTTCCCTTTCTTTCGCCATTTCTTTGTGGAACGACAAAGAAATGGCATCAAATACCGCACAGCGACCGCGCGCAGCTCGGCAAAGCCGAGGTGGGCTGTGGGCGCGTAAAGAAACGAAGATGTTCATTCCAAATAAAAACGAAAGGATCCCTACATTACTATATATGTCCACCCAAACCATTCCAAAAACAGAATTCCTCTCCTTCCTCACCAAGGCTCTGGAGCAAAACAGCATGCCCACCTTCGCCGCCGACGAGCAGCTCAAGAACAATCTTTACACGCTGACCGAGCGCATGCTTGAGGTGAACGAGCACATGAACCTCACCACCATTCGCGAATGGCACGATATCATTATGCGCCACTACGTCGACTCGCTCTCGGTTGCCGCTTATATTCCACAAGGCGCAAGCGTGCTCGATATCGGCTGCGGTGCGGGCTTCCCTTGCCTACCTTTGGCGCTCGCCCGACCCGATCTGCACATCACCGCCATCGACAGCACCGAGAAAAAGATCCGCTACGTGTCGGATACCGCCGCGTTGCTTGGCCTTTCCCCCGACAACTTGACCGCATGCGCCATGCGAGCAGAAGAGGGCGGTTCCCCCGGAGGAGAACTTCGTGAAAAATTTAACATAGTTGTCAGCCGCGCGGTTGCGAGATTGAGTGTTCTTGGCGAGCTTGCCCTTCCCTGCCTTGCCGAGGGCGGCAAGCTGATCGCGCTCAAAGGCGAGCGCGCCGAGGAGGAGATCGCCGATTTCAAGGGCTATGCCCTTTTGGGCGGTTCACAGCCAAGCGTCATTCCCACGCCGCTTGCGTGCCCCGACAGCGAGGACATCGACCGCCACGCGCTGGTCGTGATACAAAAGATGGCAAAGACGCCCAAAACTTATCCCCGAAAATACGCACAAATCTTAAAAAAGCCGTTGTAATCAACGGCTTTTTTCTTGTTTTATCCGCAAATAGGCGCGATTTTTTTGCTTTTTCCCAAAAAAGACGGACGTGCCCTGCCTTTCCCCCGATTTCCGACCTTGCCATTACGACGAATATTTTGCCCGTCCCGTGCTACAATGCTCTCTGCTGCCCCCCGGTGGGCAAAAACAAGGCAAAGGAGAGATATCATGGCCCTTATTACCGAGATCCGTCGAAAACTGCCCCTGCTCAAGACCCAAAGCCCCGAAGATCGCGAACGCGCGGACGGCGAAGCCGCCGCCATCGTCGAGATCAATATTGACGACATTATACCCAATCGGTCCCAACCGCGCTCGACCTTCAATCAGAACGCCATCGTCCGTCTGGCAGACTCCATCCGCCGCTACGGCATTTTACAGCCGCTGACCGTAAGAAAGGTGCTGCTTCCCGCCGAATCGACCAAAACCGCGCCGTTCGGACAAAAAAATGCCGTCATCTACGAGTTGGTCGCGGGTGAACGCCGCCTGCGCGCCGCCAAGCTGGCCGAGCTGACCCACGTGCCCTGCGTCATCATCAACACGGACGACGCCACCAGCGCCGAGCTCGCTATCATTGAAAACCTGTTGCGTGAAAACCTCAACATGTTTGAGCAAGCCGAGGCATTTGCCCGTCTGATCCGCGAATTTCACCTGACGCAGGACGAAGCGGCGCGCCGTGTATCCATGAGCCAGTCGGCGGTCGCCAACAAACTGCGCATTTTGCGGCTGACACCCGAGGAACGCGCCAAAATCCTCGAATCGGGTCTGACCGAGCGTCACGCGCGGGCATTGCTCAAGCTTTCGGACCCCGCCTTGCGCGGCGACGTGCTGCAACAAATTTTAGACCGCAAAATGAACGTCAGCGCAACCGAGGCCTACATAGACCATCTTTTGACCGAAATGGCGCGTTACGAGGCAAAAAAGCAGCAAAACGTAGCGAAAAAGCCTATTTTGGCCGGTGAAACGGTCAGTGAGCCGAGCGAGGCGGTTGAAAATGCCGCATCGGATGAGCATGCCGACGAGCTTCCGACCGCCATTCGTGGCGTCATCGCCCAGCGCCGCGCGCGTTTTAAGGGCTGCATTAAGGACTTGCAGGTGTTCTACAATTCCATTCACAACGCCGTCGGGTTGCTTGAGAGCGTCGGCATTGAGGGCGCGATCTCCAAGCAAGAGAGCGAAAACGAGGTCAAGCTGACCATTGTTTTGACAAAAGCCGAGCAAAACGAATGTTTCACGTGAAACATTCACGCGTTTTGCCTCACTTTTTGTCGTGAGCGGTCGAATTGTTTCACGTGAAACAAACCTTCGCTATTTTTGTTAAGTTATTTTGCCAAATCACTTGCCAAACCGCCGCTTTTGTGATATAATGATACACAGCCACATTTCGGCTCCGTATTTTACATGAAAGGCAGTAAAAACACGATTATGGGTAAAGTTATTGCTTTTGCAAACCAAAAAGGCGGCGTTGGCAAAACGACGTCAGCCGTGAATATTGCCGCTTCGTTGGGCATTCTGGGCAAGAAGGTCGCGCTGCTTGACCTTGACCCCCAGGGCAATGCGACCAGCGGCGTCGGCATTTCCAAAAAGAACCTCAAGCATTCCATGCACGACGCGCTGTCTGACGGCGTGGCGCTTGAGGAGGTACTTCTTGACACCGAATTCGAAAATCTTTCGGTTTTTCCCGCCAATATTTCGCTTGCAGGCTCCGAATTTGACCTTTTTGCGGGTGAAAACAGCGAATATCGGCTCAAAGAGCTGCTTGCGTCCGTTCGCGATCGCTTTGACTACATCATCATTGACTGTCCGCCCTCGCTTGGCATGCTGACCGTCAACGCCATGGCGGCCGCCGACGGCGTGGTCATTCCCATGCAGTGCGAATTTTACGCGCTCGAAGGTCTTTCGCAGCTCATGCTGACGGTCAGTCGCATTCGCCAGCATTACAATCCGACGCTGAATATCACGGGAATTCTCGTGACCATGCATAATCCGCGCTTGCTGCTGTCCGTTCAGGTGCTGTCCGAGCTGAAAAAGTATTACGAAGACAAGCTGTTTGAAACGACGGTCGCGCGTAACGTGCGCTTGTCCGAGGCGCCCGGCTTCGGCATGCCCGTTTATTATCACGACAAGCGCAGCCGCGGGGCAGAGGAGTATCTGTCCATCGCCAAAGAGCTGATGATGCGAATTTAAGGAGGGAAGGACGTTATGGCAACACCATCCAAGCGAAACCAAAAAGGTCTTGGCAAGGGACTTTTTGATATTCAGGACGACAACTTGCTGTTTACCGCCAAAAGCGGTCCCATGACGCTGCGAATCGCAGACATCGAGCCGCGCAGCGACCAGCCGCGTAAGCAATTTGAGCGCGAGCCGCTGGAGGCTTTGGCCGAGTCGATCGGTACTTACGGCGTGCTTCAGCCCATCATCGTGCGTCCCAACACCAATCTGGCGGGCATGTACGAGATCATCGCGGGCGAGAGAAGATGGAGAGCCGCCAAAATGGCAGGGCTTTCGGACATTCCCGTTGTGATTTTGGAGGGCGACGAGCTCAAAGCGGCGCAGGTCGCCATCATCGAGAACATTCAGCGCGAGGATCTCAATCCCGTCGAGGAGGCGCTGGCTTACCGCACGCTGATGGAGCGCTTTGATCTGACGCAGGAGCAGGTATCCGCCCAGGTCGGCAAGAGCCGTTCGGCGGTCGCCAACATGATGCGTCTGCTTGATTTGCCTCAGGAAGTGCTCGAGCTGCTCGGCGAGGGCTCGTTAAGCACGGGTCACGCCCGCGCGCTGCTGGGACTTGAGCGTCAAGAGGACATGATCTCGCTTGCCGAGCAGATCATCGCCCGCGAGATGACCGTCCGCGAGGTTGAAAAGGCGGTCAAGCACATCAACGCCGCGCTCGACGGGGCAGACGACACACCCACCGCGGAAGAAACTGCCGAAAGCAAGCTGCGTCGCGTACACATCAAGGAGTTGGAAAACCGTCTGTTGGAACGCCTTGGAAGAAAGGTTAAGATTTCCAATTCTGGTAAAAAGAGGGTTGTTGAATTGTCTTACGACAACGATGACGATCTGGAAGAGCTGCTCAAAGCACTTTGCGGCGAAGATTTCTTTGCCGAGTAAAATATCAAAAAACCTATATAGCGAAAGGAAAAAACGACAATGATCGACATCAGATACATCAAGGAAAACCCCGAAGAGGTCATCGCGCGCTACGCCATCAAGGGCAAGGACGCAAGAGAGGATATTGAGAAAATTCTGGAGCTGGACGGCCGTCGCCGCACGCTGATCGCCGAGACCGAGGGGCTCAAGGCCGAGCAGAACAAGGTCAACAAGCTCATTCCTCAGTACAAAAAGGAGGGTAAGGACGTCGCTCCCATTTTCGCCGAGATGAAGGCCATGGGTGAAAAGGTCAAGGCCATCGACGCGCAGCTTGCCGAGGTTGAAAACGAGTACATGGGGCTCATGCTGGGTCTGCCCAATCTGCCCGATCCTGACCTGAAGGCCGGCGGCAAAGAGAACAACGAGCCGCTGCGCTACTGGGGCGAGCCCAGAAAGTTTGATTTTGAGCCCAAGAACCACGTCGATCTGTGCACCGATCTGGGACTGATCGACTACGAGCGCGGCACCAAGCTGTCGGGCTCGGGATTTTGGATCTACCGCGGCATGGGCGCGCGCCTTGAGTGGGCGCTGCTCAACTACTTTATCGACACGCACCTGGGCGACGGCTACGAGCTCATTCTGCCGCCCCACATGCTGGAATACGAGTGCGGTCTGACCGCCGGTCAGTTCCCCAAGTTTGCCGACGAGGTCTACAAGATCGCCAACCCGACCGACAACCGCATGCTGTACATGCTGCCCACCGCCGAGGCGGCTCTGGCGTCGCTGTACCGCAAGGAGATCCTGACCGAGGCCGACCTGCCCAAAAAGCTGGTCAGCTACACGCCTTGCTTCCGCCGCGAGGCAGGCTCCTACCGCTCGGATGAGAGAGGCATGGTGCGCGGTCACCAGTTCAACAAGGTCGAGATGTTCCAATACACGCTGCCCGAGAAGTCGGACGAGGCGTTTGAGGAGCTTGTGACCAAGGCCGAGGCACTCGTGAGCGGTCTGGGCTTCCACTTCCGTACCGTCAAGCTGGCGGCAGAGGACTGCTCGGCATCCATGGCCCGCACCTACGACATTGAGATCAACATTCCGTCCATGAACGGCTACAAAGAGGTTTCGTCCGTTTCCAACGCGCGTGACTATCAGGCTCGCCGCGGCGGTATCCGCGTCAAGCGCGCTGACGGACGTACCGAATTCGTCCACACGCTCAACGGCTCCGGCCTTGCCACCTCGCGCATCCTGCCCGCACTCGTCGAGCAGAACCAGACCGCCGACGGCTCTATCATCGTCCCCGAGGTGCTGCGCAAGTATCTGGGCACGGATATTATTAAGAAGTAAGAGAAGGGAACGAAGGGACGCGGGGGAACTTTTGAGAAAGTTCCCCCGCACCCCCTCAAAACTTTTGGGAAAAGGGAAGGGATGGCGCGTTAGCTCCCTTTCTTTAGCCCGGCAATTTCAGACTTTCCATGGGACCCCATCCCCATTTGTTAGCATCGGAGTTCAAGCCTGTGGCAGCAGCCACCCAAAGTGTTTGAGCGTTTTTGACGCGAAAACGCGGCATAGCTGTAACCACACCTTTGAGGCTCGCCTTTGCGGAACGAAGTGAAGCAACCGAGCGAGCCGAACACCGCGTTGCGAAGCAACGCAGCGGCTACGCCGCGCGGGTTAAGGGCGAAGCCCTTACGCGTTTTCTTGGTTACTTCTTTGACGCGCGTCAAAGAAGTAACACAAAAAAGAAAGGAGCACGGATATGTTTCTCACCGCCAAAAACCCAACGCTGTTGCAAGAGATCTGGCAATATCTGTCGGACAAATATTTTGCCGTCAACTTTGAGGATCACACCTATGAGCATATCACTTTGAGCTCCAACAAGTTTTTCTCGGCGCAGTCGATCATCATCGCCATCTTTTTGGGCGTCATCATTGCCGCCGCTATGTCGCTGTTCCAAAAGCGCACCTTGGGCGACCTTGTCCGCGCGCTTGACCGCGAGGGCTGCACCACGCCCGAAAAGGCGAAAACGCTTAGCGAGCTTGGCCTTTTGCGCAACAGTGCCGTCCGTCAGGATCTGAGAAGCGGCACTTCGCTGCGTCGCGTCGTCCGTTGCGTCGGAGAAGAAGAATACCTCGCCGCGCAAGCGGAAAAGCGCAAAATTTTCGAGGCCGAGCAAAAGGCCAAGGAGAACCGCCGCGAGCGCGGAAAATGGAAGGAAATTCCGTATCGGTACGATTTTTCGACCGACCGCTTCTACATTCCCGAAGACCTTGTGTACGGCGCGGCCGTGCAGTTTGATCAAAAGGGCACCAACCCCTTAACGCTGATCTTTACCATCGTGGCCTGCATCGCGCTCATGATGCTGTGCTGCTATCTGCTGCCCGAAATGTTGCAGCTTGCCGATAATTTCGTCGGCGTGTTCAAGGCATAAAGACGGGGCAGGGGCTTTTGCCGACAAACGAAATTTGTCGAGCACTTTTTGACCTGCCCCCCTTGCAAAAATCCGGCAGTTGTGATATACTGTTGGAGTGTCCAACGCGCACCGGTAGCTCAGTTGGATAGAGCACCAGCCTCCGACGCTGGGTGCCGCTGGTTCGAATCCAGTTCGGTGTACCAAAAAAGAGAACGTGTCCCGTCAGGGATGCGTTCTCTTTTTTATTACAGCGACACCGGCAGCGCAGAACCCGCAGAAATTGCCGCTTGCGGCAATTTTGCTGCTTTGCGCGCAGCGCAAAGAGGGGTTCGAATCCAGTTCGGTGTACCATAAAGAAACCATAATATTGATACGAAAAATATCGGTATTATGGTTTTTTTATTGCCAAAATAGGGG
>JAZQMI010000005.1:0-7848 GCA_045543375.1 Eubacteriales bacterium
GTACGAGGTACAGCAGATCGGCATGCAAAAGGAGGCTGCCAAGCCCGACTGTGACACGCACATGATCGATATGATCCAGGAGCGCATCAACGAGCTGTACAAGTCCATCACCGAGAATGCGGTGTATCAGGCACTGGAGCAGGCACAGAATGAGGTCAATGAGCTCATGAACAAGGTCAACGGTATCATCACCGCGCACATCACGGGCGAGGAGCCCGGCTGCACGCACAACTGCGCGACCTGCCACGGCTGCCACTGAAATCATAACGCTGAAGAATAGGAGATCTGACCGCTATGACTCCCATGATGGAGCAATACTTCGAGGTCAAAAATCAATATAAGGACTATCTGGTATTCTATCGCCTTGGCGACTTTTACGAGATGTTCTTTGACGACGCCATCACCGCCTCGCGTGAGCTTGAGCTGACGCTGACGGGCAGAGATTGCGGCGAGGCCGAGCGCGCGCCCATGTGCGGCGTGCCCTTTCACAGCGCCGAGGGCTACATCGGAAGGCTGATCGAAAAGGGTTACAAGGTCGCCATTTGCGAGCAGACCGAGGATCCCGCCATGGCAAAGGGACTTGTCAAGCGCGAGGTCGTGCGCGTGGTCACGCCGGGTACACTCATCGAGCCGACGCTGCTCTCGGAGCAAAAGAACAACTATCTTTGCGCCGTCTGCTTCTCGGACGATGGCTACGGCGTTTGCTTTGCCGACGCGTCCACGGGCGAGCTGCATGCGACCGTTTTGCGCGGCGCCAATATGGAAAGCCGCCTGCTTTGTGAGATGGGCACGTACCATCCCAGCGAGGTCATTTTCAATCTGCCGCGCAGCCGCGTCGGTGCTGCGGCGGGCTTTGTTGCCATGCATCTCAAGGCGGTGCTGACCGACGCACAGGCAGGCAGATTTGAATATACGACGGCGCGTGAGGCGCTCACGTTGCAATTCGGTGCGACGCTGCGCGAGGGCGTGCTGGAGGACAAGCCGCTCGTCTGCGCCGTGGGCGGACTGCTCGACTATCTGCGCGAGATGCAGAAGAACGAGCTGGTCGGTCTTAAAGAGCTCAACATTTACACCGAGGGTCAGTATCTGGAAATGGATCTGAACACGCGTCGCAATCTCGAACTGACCGAAACCATGCGTGCCAAGGAAAAGCGCGGCTCACTGCTCTGGGTGTTGGACAAGACCAAGACAGCTCCCGGTGCGCGTATGCTGCGTCAATGGATCGAGCATCCGCTCCTGAACGTGACGGCTATTGAGGAGCGTCAAGGGGCGGTTGAGGAATTACACGGTAATTTCATGCTGCGCGAGGAGCTTGCCGAGCTGCTCTCGGGCGTGCTCGATCTGGAACGGCTCAACACCAAGATCGTGTACGGAACGGCCAACGCCAAAGATTTGCGCGCCGTTGCCGCAACGGTCGCCGTGCTGCCCGAGTTAAAAGCGCGTCTTGCCGATTGCCACAGCCGTGCGCTCTCGCGCATTCGCGAGCAGCTTGATACGCTGGAGGATATTCACGATCTGATTTGCCATGCCATCGTTGAGGACCCGCCGTTTTCCGTCCGTGAGGGCGGCATGATCGCGCGCGGATACAACGAGGACATTGACTATTTGCACGACGTCATGACCGACGGCAAGGGCTGGATCGAAACCATCGAGGCGCAGGAGAAGGAAGCCACGGGCATCAAAAATCTGCGCATCGGCTACAACAAGGTGTTCGGCTATTATATCGAGATCACCAAGTCTATGGTCGCCATGGCTCCCGAGCATTATATTCGCAAGCAGACGCTTTCAAATTGCGAACGCTATATCACACAAGAGCTCAAAGACAAGGAATCGACCATTCTCGGCGCGGCGGACAAGGTCTGCTCGCTCGAATACGAGGTGTTCCAGAGCGTTCGCTCCGTCGTTGCCGAGGCGGGCGAGAGATTGCAAAGCGCCGCGGCGTTGCTTGCCGAGGTGGACGTTTACGTATCGCTTGCCGCCGTGGCGGCGACCAACCATTACGTGCGCCCGCACATGGATATGAGCGATAAGCTGTCCATCGTAGACGGTCGCCATCCTGTGGTCGAGCAGTTCGTCAAGGACAGCTATTTTGTGCCCAACGACACCGAGCTGGATACGAGCCATCAACGACTTATGCACATCACGGGTCCCAATATGGCGGGTAAATCGACCTACATGCGTCAGGTCGCGCTCATCGTCGTGATGGCGCAGATCGGCAGCTTCGTACCCGCCCGCGAGGCGAGTGTGGGCATTGTCGACAAGGTGTTCACTCGCGTGGGTGCATCGGACGATCTGGCCAGCGGTCAGTCTACCTTTATGCTGGAAATGAACGAGGTCGCCTACATACTGCGCAACGCAACCAAGCAAAGCCTGATTATTTACGACGAGGTCGGACGCGGTACGTCCACCTTTGACGGCATGAGCATTGCGCGTGCCATCGTCGAGTATACCAACAGCAAAAAGATCGGTGCCAAAACGCTGTTCGCCACGCACTATCACGAGCTGACAAGCATGGAGGACGAGTTCGACGGCATCGTCAACTATAACATCGCCGCCAAGAAAAAGGGCGATACCATCATTTTCCTGCGCAAGATTGTGCGCGGCTCGACCGACGACAGCTACGGTATCGAGGTGGCCAAGCTCTCGGGTATCCCGAACGAGGTCATCAAGCGCGCCAAGGAGGTGCTTGCCACCGTCGAGGCAACGGCCGTTGATCTGCGCACGAGCGGCGAGATCAAGCCCGTGGCGGTGCCCGCAAGCGTCGAGCCCGACACCATGGATATGCAGGAGATCATCAATTCTCAAGTGATTGAAGAACTGAAAGCGGCAGACCTTAACACGCTCTCGCCGCTGGAGGCCATGAACCTGCTGTTCGGGCTGCAAAGAAAGCTCAAAAACGGTTAATGAGCGGTGGGAGCTTGCTCCCGCCCTACGGTAAATATGAAAATGAAAGGAGGTCACGCTGTGGGAAATATCAACGTATTGGACTTTTCGGTTGCCAATCTGATCGCGGCAGGTGAGGTCGTCGACCGCCCCGCGTCGGTCATCAAGGAGCTTATGGAAAATGCCATTGACGCGCACGCGCGTCAGATTACGGTCGAGATACAGAACGGCGGTGTGACCTTTATGCGCGTCAGCGATGACGGTTGTGGCATGGAGCCCGAAGATTTGCCCGTGGCCATTCGCCGCCATGCGACGAGCAAGATCCGCGATGCTGCCGATCTGGAGAGTATCATGACACTCGGATTTCGCGGTGAGGCACTCGCGGCCATCGCATCGGTGTCCGATCTGCGCATTCTTTCCAAGCAAAGGGAAGCGGATATGGGCGCGGTGCTGGAGGCGCGCGGCGGTAATATCATCAGCTTGAGTGAGGTCGGTTGCCCGGACGGCACGACGGTCATCGTCGAGGCGCTGTTTGCCAACGTGCCCGCACGCCGCAAGTTTTTGAAGCGCGACGTGACCGAAGCACAAGCCGTCACGGCCGCCGTCGAGCGCGTGGCGCTCTCGCACCCCGAGATCGCCTTCAAGCTCATCGTGGACGGTGATATCAAGCTGCAAACGGCGGGCGACGGCAAGCTGCAAAGTGCCATTTACGCCGTATTCGGCAAGGATTTTGCGAGCCGACTGATTCCGCTTGAAGGCGATTATGAAGGCATTCGTGTGAGCGGCTTTATCGGTCGCTCGGACAACGTCAAGGGTACGCGCAATTATCAGAACTTTTTCATCAACGGTCGCCTTGTGAAAAGCAAAACGGCCATGGCGGCACTTGAGCAGGCGTTCTGCTCCTATCTGCCGCCCGATAAATATCCGACCTGTGTCATGCAGCTCTCGCTCAACCCCGCCCGCGTGGACGTCAACGTGCATCCCGCCAAGCTGGAGGTCAAATTCAGCAATGAAAAAATGATCTTTGAGGCCATTTACTACACGGTGAAAAACGCGTTGGAGCAGGATGAGAGCCGTCCCGAGATGAAGCTTGCCAAGCAAGCACCGTCAACAAGTGCGCCCGCGCGTCCCGTGTCCAATGCTTTTGCCCCCGTGATGGACGGACGCAGAAGCGAGCTGTCGCTTACCAAGCGGCAACTGACCATGGATACGCCGTCCGTGCCCGCGCAGGAGATCACGCCAAGACCGACGCAGCCAAGTGTCGCGTCTGCTCCGCAGAAAAAGGACACCTTCGTGCACCTGACGGCCGAGGAATACGTGCGCACCTATCTTGGCGGCAAGAGTGCCGAGCCGAGCGTGCCGACGGCTAAGCCGACGTCCGCGCCGATCACCACCGGATCGGACACCATCTCCGCGCCGATCCAACCGACCCCGACAGTTGCACCCGCCGTACCCACGCACGAGCAAACACCGCCCGCTCCCTTGGATGTTCCCGTCCCGAGCGATGCAGACGCGCCGCCCGCGCCAAGTGTCACACCCGCGCCGACAGAGGAGAGGGAACAGATACAAAAACCACACTGGCGCATTGTGGGTGAGGTGTTCCACTCCTACGTGCTTGTTGAGGTGGGCGAGCGCATGTTGGTCATCGACAAGCATGCCGCGCATGAGCGCATTCTGTTCGAGCAACTCAAGGAAAAATTGCATTCGGCCGAGCCGTCCTCGCAGCTTCTCATGCTGCCCGTTGAGGTCATGATGATGAGTGACGAGGTGCAGATCATCGAGGAGTACCGTCCCGAGCTGTCTGCCATCGGCTTTGAGTATACCACAGCGCGCAACACCGTCAGCGTCAGCGCTCTGCCCGTGGGTATTGAGGCCGACGTAGCGGGAGATATGCTGTGTGCCATTTCCGATCGCATCAAAAACGATACGGGCTCGGCAACGCTGACGCGGGATATTCTGTTTGAAAAGGCGCTGTATCAAAGCGCGTGTAAGGCGGCCATCAAAGCAGGGCGTGATTACGCCCCGGGACACATCGAATGGCTGGTCGCCAAGCTTATGGAGCTGCCGAATATCACGGCCTGCCCGCACGGACGCCCCGTGGCCATGGAAATGTCCAAGCAAAACTTGGATCACCAGTTTGAAAGAAGTTAAGAAAGGTTCAAAACAATGACCGAGAACGATAACATGCAAGAGCAAGTTGCCCCTTTTGACAATGGGCGCAACTCCAAATTTGAGCTGCTGGCTCAGGACGGTCGCGCCCGCCGCGGCGTGCTGCATACGGTGCACGGCGACATTCAGACGCCCGTCTTTATGAACGTGGGCACGTGTGCTGCCATCAAGGGCGGCGTCAACACCATGCAGCTTCGTGAGTTGGGCTGTCAGGTCGAGCTGTCCAATACCTACCATTTGCACGTTCGCCCCGGCGATAAGCTGATCCACCGCATGGGTGGTATTCGGAAATTTATGAACTGGGATCGCCCCGTGCTGACTGACAGCGGCGGATTTCAGGTGTTTTCGCTGGCCTCGCTGCGCAAAATCACCGAGGAGGGCGTCAAGTTCAACTCGCACATTGACGGTAAGCACATTTTCATGGGTCCCGAGGAGAGCATGCAGATCCAATCCAATCTCGCCTCGACCATCGCTATGGCGTTTGACGAATGCATTGAAAATCCTGCGCCCTACAACTATGTCAAGGATTCGTGCGCACGCACGACGCGTTGGCTGCACCGCTGCAAGGCGGAAATGCAACGCCTTAACAGCTTGCCCGAAACCATCAACCGCCATCAGCTTCTGTTCGGTATCAATCAGGGCTCGACCTACGAGGATCTGCGCATCGAGCACATGAAGCAGATCGCCGAGCTGGATCTGGACGGCTACGCCATCGGCGGACTTGCCGTGGGTGAGGCGACCGAGGATATGTACCGCATCATCGACGCCGTCGAGCCGCATATGCCCAACGATAAGCCGAGATACCTCATGGGTGTCGGCACGCCTTGCAACATCCTTGAGGCTGTGCACCTGGGCGTGGATTTCTTTGACTGCGTCATGCCCAGCCGCAACGCGCGTCACGGTAATCTGTTTACCTGGCACGGCAAGATCAATCTTTGCAATGAAAAATACGCCGAGGATCCCAGACCCTTTGACGAGGGCTGCGGATGCCCTGCTTGCCGCAACTACAGTCGCTCCTACGTGCGCCATCTCATCAAGGCCAAGGAGGCGGTCGGCATGCAGCTTGCGGTTACGCACAATTTGTATTTTTATAACGAGCTGACCAAAAAGATCCGCGAGGCGCTGGACGGAGGCTATTTCGAGTCGTTCTATCAGAAGTATCGCAATATTCTGGGCGAGCGACTGGACGATTGAGGTGGCATATGATCAAAGCAGTCATTTTTGATATGGATGGCACGCTGTTCGATACCGAGCGCGTGTATGCCGATGCATGGCGCGCGGCAGGACGTGAGCTGGGCCTGCCCGCAGATCGGGTGGATGCAGCCGTCCGCGCCTGCACGGGACGCAATCCTGAAGACACAAGAAACTATTTTAAGCAGAACATGGCAGATCTGATCACGTTCGACGATTTCATCGCCGTTCGTATCCGTCTTTACGATGAGGAGATCGAAAGACTGGGCTGTGTACCCAAAAAGCCCGGACTTGACGAGCTTTTGTCTTATCTCAAGCAAAATGGATATAAGATCGCGCTCGGCACGGCAACGCGTCGCGATCGCACGCTGGAAAATTTGACGAGAACGGGCATTCTCGACTATTTCGACGCGCTTGTGACGGGGGATATCGTCAGCCACGGTAAGCCGCATCCCGAAACGTTTTTGAAGGCGGCCGACCTGCTCGGCGTCGCGCCCGAGGAGTGCATGGGCGTGGAGGACTCGTTCAACGGTGTCAATTCGATCCATGCGGCGGGCATGTTCACCGTCATGATCCCCGACACGGTGCAGCCGACGCCCGAGATCGAGGCAAAGCTTGACGCCAAGTGCCAAACGTTGCACGATATCATTCCATTGCTTCAGAGCATCAACCAAACGGTATAAATATATAGAAAAGAGAGGAACTACAAATGATCATTGAGAAAAAGCTGGCAGAGGAGCTGTTGGCGCTGACCTGCTCGACGGGCGCGGACTTTGCCGAGATCTACGCCGAGCGCACGCTCAACGACAGCATCAGCCTGCTGGATAAAAAGATCGACCAGATCACGAGCAACGTCGTTTCGGGTGCAGGCATCCGTGCATTTCTCGGCACGCGTACCGTCTACGCCTCGACGACGGATCTGAGCCGCGAGGGCCTTCTTCGCTGTGCGGCATCGGTCGCCGCTGCGATCGCCGAGGGAAAGCAGGAGATGTCCATCAACCTGAGTGAGCGCATATTCCCAAACATTCACCCCGTCAAGATCGTTCCGGCATCGGTGCAAAACCGTATCAAGGCCGACATTCTCAAGTCGGCTTGCTTTGCTGCACACGAATATGACGAAAAGATCGTGCAGGCACGCGGCTCGCTGATGAGCGTTGACCACACCATCGAGATCGCCAACACCGAGGGACTGCTTTGCGAGGATCGCCACGTGCGCACGCGTATCGCCGTGGGTGCCGTCGCGTCGGACGGTCATGAGAATCAGCAGGGAAGCAGCTCGCCCGGACGCGGCATGGGACTTGAAATGTTCGACTTCATCGATCCCGTCGAGGTCGGCAGAACGGCCGCCGCACAGGCGATGGTCAATCTGAGAGCCGATTACTGCCCTGCGGGTAAGATGACGGTTGCCATCGAAAACGGCTTTGGCGGCGTTATCTTCCACGAGGCGTGCGGTCACTCGCTTGAGGCAACCTCTGTCGGTACGGGCACCTCGGAAATGGCGGGCAAGCTGGGTCAGAAGATCGCCAACGAGAAGGTTACCGCCATCGACGACGGTACCATCCCGAACGCTTGGGGCTCGGTCAATATCGACGACGAGGGTCATCC
>JAZQMI010000006.1:0-5611 GCA_045543375.1 Eubacteriales bacterium
CGTCGCCCTCCGCAGAGGGCGAAATCCCCATGCTTTCAAGGCGCCCGAAGGGGTGAATTTGTTTGCGAAGCAAACGAAGAGGGGAAACCACAAGTGGGGTTTCCCCTTAAAAAGCCCGCCGTTCTCATCAAACGGCGGGCTCTCTTTTTTCCATTATTCCTCGTCAAGCGCCTTGAGATCGTCTTCCTCGACGATGCAAGCGAACTTCTCGTTGCATGCGGGGCAGGTCAGCTCCTCGGGGTCGACCGACTCGTCAAAGCAGATGGTCTCGCCGCAGCCGGGGCAGACGATCTCGAAGAAATCGCCGTCACAATCGCAGTCGCAGTCAAGATCGCAGCACTCACAGTTGCCGTCGCACTCGTCCTCGTCGTCCCAATTCTCTTCGTCGTCAAGCTCGACCTCCTCGTCAAGGAAGTCCTCAACGTCGCCAAGGTCGTCATCGATCTCCTCGATGTACTCGCGAAGCTCCTCAAGCTCGTCCACGATCTCGTCCAGATCCTCGTCCAGCTCCTCGACCTTTGCCGAAAGCTCACGGGTCAGATCCAAGAGAGCCGCGATCAGCTTGCCCTCGTTGGTCGTCTTGTCATAGTCCAGACCGTCGGCAAGACCGTTGATGTATGCTGCTTTTTCCTTCAGTTCCATATTTTTTTCTCCTTTCAGTTTTGACAAAGAGGGAGATAGGCGCACCGCGCGGCGGTATTCCCTCTCTCCCTCCTATGACTTGTTCGTTTAATTATGCTCTCGAGAGATACTCACCCGTGCGGGTATCGATCTTGAGCACATCGCCCTCGTTGATGAACAGAGGAACCTTGATCTCTGCGCCCGTTTCCAGCGTTGCGGGCTTGAGCGTGTTGGTTGCCGTGTTGCCTGCAAAACCGGGGTCGGTCTTGGCAACTGCAAGCTCAACGAACGTGGGGGGCTCAACGCCGAAAACGTTGCCCTGGTAAGAAATGATCTTAACCATCATCTCTTCCTTGACGAACTTGAAGTTGTCGTCAACCTTGTCGTGGGGGATGAGCGTTTCTTCCCAGGTCTCGGTGTCCATGAAGTGATACAGGTCACCGTCGTCATAGGAATACTGCATTTCGCGGCGCTCGATATAAGCGTTCTCAAACTTATCCGTGGGGGAGAAGGTACGCTCAACGATACCGCCCGTCATAACGTTCTTCATCTTGGTACGAACGAATGCTGCGCCCTTACCCGGCTTGACGTGCTGAAATTCCACGACCTGCCAGACGACGCCGTCGCCCATGTCAAACGTTACACCATTCTTAAAATCACCAGCTACTACCATTTGTAAACCTCCAAGAGTTAAACTCATTTTTATAGTACTTTCAAACTATTATACCGCATTCTTTCGGATTTTTCAATAGGCTTTGCGCATTTTCCGAGAAAATTTTTCACTTTTTTTGATTTTTATGCCAAAACGCCCCTCGCACGCACACGCGCGCGAATATAAAGTGTACAAAAAATAGCAAACACCGTTGACATTTTGGCAAAAATGGGGTACAATATTTATGTGTTGCCCCTATGGGGCAAGGTGATCTCACACCCATGGAGAGGAGATACGAGCATGATCCGTTCGATGACTGCCTTCGCTCGCGCGACGAGCGCGGGAGATCAACATACACTGACGGTCGAGATGCGATCGGTTAACAACCGCTATCTGGACATCTCGCCCAGACTTCCCCGCGCCTATGCGGGTCTTGAGGAGCGCATCCGTCCTTATCTGCAAAGCCGCGGCATCTCGCGCGGCAAGGTGGACGTCACACTCACGGTCGAAAACAAGCAATCTGCCGATCCGACCGCTACCGTCAACGACGAGGCCGTTCGCGCATATCTGCAAACGCTGTTCCATTTGCGCGATACTTACGGTCTTACCGACGATATTTCGGTCATGCGCGTCGCGTCCAACTCCGCCATTTTCGCCAAAGAGCCGACCGAGGTCGATCCCGACGAGCTGTGGGCGGAGCTCTCGCCCGTGCTGTGCGAGGCGGCTGACGCTTTCGTGGCGGCGCGTGAGCGCGAGGGCGCGAGATTGCGCGACGATCTTTTGGGCAAGCTTGCCAATCTGCGTGCGCTGATTGCCGACGTTGACAAGCTGTCCGCCGAGGACGTCAGCGGCTACCGCCAAAAGCTCGAGGAAAGACTTCGCACCATTCTCGCTGACAACCGCATTACGGTCGACGAAAATCGCATTCTGACCGAGTGTGCGCTGCACGCCGACAAGATCGCGGTGGACGAGGAGCTGGTTCGTCTGAATTCGCATTTCTCGCTGTTTGAGGAGCTGATGAATGCCGGCGAGCCGGTCGGTCGCAAGCTGGATTTTCTGATCCAGGAGATGAACCGCGAGGTCAACACCATCGGCTCCAAGTGTGCCGACGCCGAAATTGCACATCGCATCGTCGACGCTAAAAACGAGCTGGAGAAGATCCGCGAGCAGATACAGAACCTGGAATGAGAGGTACGACATGAGGTTTATCAACGTAGGCTTTGGTAATATGGTTGCGGTCGATCGTGTCATCACGCTGGCCGCGCCCGATTCCGCTCCCATCAAGCGTCTGGTGCAAAGCGCCAAGGACGAGGGTCGCGCCATTGACGTGACCTGCGGCCGCCGCGCACGCGCCGTTATCATCACCGATTCCGATCACGTGATATTGTCTGCCATTCAGGCAGAAACGATCGCGGGACGCCTTGCCGGCAGTGATGCTGCGGACGATGCGGACGAGGACGAGGAGGTGAGCGAATGAACAGAGGACTTCTGGTCGTCGTTTCGGGTCCTGCGGGTGCAGGCAAGGGAACGGTCAACGCAGAGCTGGTCAGGACGGGCGAGTTCGTTTACTCGGTATCTGCCACGACGCGTCCCCCCCGCCCAGGTGAGGTCGACGGCGTCAACTACTATTTCATCACGCCCGACGAGTTCCGCGAGCGCCTTGCGCGCGGTGACATGCTCGAGCATACCGAATACTGCGGCAACTTCTACGGCACGCCCAAAAAGGAAGCTGAGGCGGTGCTTGACAGCGGCAAAAACCTCATTCTTGAGATCGAGGTGGACGGCGCTATGCAGGTCAAGCGTCAATTCCCCGAGGCCATTCTGATCATGCTGCTGCCCCCCACCTTTTCCGAGCAGGAGGCGCGGCTGCGCGGCCGTGCGACCGAGACCGAGGACAAGATCCTCGCGCGTCTGGCGCAGGCGCGCAACGAGGTGCCCTTGCTGCCCGAATACGATTACATCGTCTACAACCGCGAGGGTGGAGCACTCGCGTGTGCTGAGGACATTCGCTCCATCATTCGCGCCGAGCGCTGCACGACGCGACGCAACCCGACGGCATCCGAGGATTATTTTCGCGGTTCTAACTGATATTCACCCATTTTAAGAAAGAGAGGCTTTCGTATGCTTTATCCTACCATTCACCAACTGACAGACGGCGATTTCAACCGCTACGAGCTGGTCATCGCCACCGCAAAATGTGCCCGCATGGTAACTGACGAATACGTGCGCCAGAGAGAGGCCGCCGAAAAGGCTGCCGCAGGCAACAAGGATAACGAAAAGTCGATCTGCAACATGATCGACAAGGAATACAGAGATGAAAAGGCCGTCAAGGTCGCCATCTCGCACATTCGCTCGGGTGATTTCGTGCTCAGCCACGCCGTTGAGGACGAGGAGGACGAGGCGCCCGTCGCCGTCGCAGAATAATATCGCGTCGCTTCGCGCAAGCGAGCATACGGGAACCGCGTGTCCCGTCACACAACGAAAAAGGGAGGATCGATCATGACGGATCAGTTTGTCGGCGTATATCTGTTGGATGCGCCCTACGTCATTGACCGCATCTACGACTATTCTCTCCCCCGCTCGCTGTGTGACGAGGTGCATCGCGGTTCTTTCGTTACCGTGCCATTTGGCAACGGCAACCGCAAAAAGCTGGCTCTGGTCGCCGAGCTCAAGGAGCGCTCCGCTCACAAGCGCGTCAAGCCCGTTGCCACCGTATGTGCCGACCGCATGGCACTTTCAGAGGACATGCTGGGGCTGGCGCTGTTCATGAAGGAGCAGACGCTTTGCACGGTGGGTGACGCGGTGCGCGCCATGATGCCCGCCTTTGCGCTCTCGCGCATGACCGAGGTGTACCTGCCCGTGCCGGGGGCGGAGCGCGTGTCGGTCGACGCCGCTCACGCCGAGGACGAGCAGATATTGTCGTTTATCCGCGCCGAGCAGACGGTATCGACCGCGCGGCTGCGAGGTCGCTTTGGCACGGGCGTCGAGGAAGCTCTGCGCCGCCTGCGCGAGCGTCGGCTCGTGCTGCGTGACGCCGTCTACCGTGATGTGGACGCGACCGAATACGTCAGTTGCCGCACGTTAGCGGTCGGGCGCGAGGTCGCGCTTGCCTTGCTTGACGGCGAGATCGGTGCGGGCTACAAGCTGCGCTCGGACAAGCAGCGCGAGATCGTCCGACTGCTCACCGAGAGTGACGACCCCATCAGCGACCGCGAGCTGTGTGCTGCGGTCGATTGCACGGTCGCCGTGCTGAAAACGCTGACCGAGCATGGCGTCATTGCCGAATACAAACGCGCCGTTGACCGCAATCCGTACGAGATCAGCGAGAGCGCTGAGCAACCAAAGCCCATTCAACTGAACGACGAGCAAGCGTCCGTGTTTGATACGCTGCGCGGCTTCGTTGAGGGCGGCGAGCCGCACGCGGCGCTTTTGCACGGCGTGACGGGAAGCGGCAAGACGGCCGTGATGCTGTCATTGATCTCCCATTTGCTCGATCGGGGCAAGGGTGCCATCGTGCTGCTGCCCGAGATCGCGCTTACGCCGCAATCCATCGCCATTTTCTGCGCCCGCTTCGGCGCGTGCGTGGCCGTCATTCATTCGGGACTTTCCGCCGGCGAGCGTTACGACGCCTACGAGCGCATACGCTCGGGCAAGGCGCGCGTGGTGGTCGGTACCCGCTCGGCTGTGTTTGCGCCCGTGCAAGGCTTGGGTGCCATCATCATCGACGAGGAGCAGGAGCATACCTACAAATCCGATCAGAACCCCAAATACCGCGCCCACGACGTCGCGCGCTACCGCTGCGCCAAAAGCGGCGCGCTCATGCTGCTTTGCAGCGCCACGCCTTCGCTGGAAAGCTATCACAAGGCGGTCGAGGGCACGTATACCCTGCTGAAGCTGACCAAGCGCTACGGCGAGGCCGTACTGCCCCGTGTCATTATTGCGGACATGCGCGGTGAGGCGCAGACGGGCAACCCGTCGCCGCTGGGCACGCTGTTGTGCGCCGAGCTTGCCGATAACGTCACGGCAGGCAAGCAATCCATTTTGTTTCTCAACCGACGCGGCTACCACCGCTTCGTTTCCTGCCGCTCGTGCGGCGAGGCGGTGCGCTGTGAGCGTTGCAGCGTTTCGATGACCTACCATACGCGCCGCGGTGATTTTTCACGCGGCGAGCTGGTCTGCCACATGTGCGGTGCACGGAGACCGTTACCCACGTCCTGCCCGAGCTGCTCGTCCGAGCATCTCGCACACGGCGGCTACGGCACCCAGCGCATCGAGCAGGAGCTGGGCGATCTGTTTCCCTCCGCCCGCGTGTTGCGCATGGACACCGACACGACGACG
>JAZQMI010000007.1:0-7615 GCA_045543375.1 Eubacteriales bacterium
CGCGCTCTTGGCGTGTGCCGTCAGACCCTCTTGCTTGGCAAAATACTCCACGTCGTAGGCCACCTTCTCCAGCGCCTCGCGGGTGAAGTAGGTGTACTGCGTTTTCTTGACGAAATCGTCGACCGACAAGGGGCTGGAAAACCGCGCTGTGCCCGACGTGGGCAGCGTGTGGTTGGGACCGGCAAAATAGTCGCCCAGCGCCTCGGGGCAGTTGCGACCCATAAAGATCGAGCCCGCATGACGAATGCTGTCAAGATAATCAAACGGTGCGTCAACGCACAGCTCCAGATGCTCGGGGGCGATCTCGTTGGCAATGTCGATGGCCACGCGCAGGTCGGTGGCGACGATGATCTTGCCGTTGTCGTCAATGGACGCGCGGGCAATTTCTGCTCGCTCCAGCAGCGGGATCTGACGCTCGATCTCCTCGCTGACCGCCCGAGCAAGCTCGGCGGAGTCGGTCACCAGAACGGCGCTTGCCAGCTTGTCGTGCTCGGCCTGCGAGAGCAGATCGGCGGCGACGTGACGGGGATTGCTCTTACCGTCGGCCACGATGAGAATTTCACTCGGTCCTGCGATCATGTCAATGGACACGACGCCGTACACCTGTCGCTTGGCCTCGGCCACGTAGGCGTTACCGGGGCCGACGATCTTGTCTACTCTCGGCACGCTCTCGGTACCGTAAGCAAGAGCTGCGACGGCTTGCGCGCCGCCCATTTTGAAAATGCGGTCGATGCCCGCGACGCGAGCTGCCGCCAAAATAACGGGATTGACCTTGCCCTCGCTGTTAGGAGGGGTGACCATGACGACCTCGCGCACGCCCGCGATCTTGGCAGGAATGGCGTCCATGAGCACGGTCGAGGGGTAGGCTGCCGTGCCGCCGGGCACGTAAAGGCCGGCGCGGTCAACGGGAATGACCTTTTGCCCCATCACCACGCCCGGCACCTCGTCGTCGTTGATGATAAAGCTGTTTCTTACTTGCTTCTCATGGAATTTGCGAATGTTTTTTGCCGCTTTTTCGAGAATTTCGATGAATTTGGGATCGACCAGCGTCATGGCCTCGTCCATCTCTGCCTCGGTCACGACAAGACTTGCCAGCTTGGCGCGGTCGAATTTTTCGGCGTACTCGTAAAGTGCCGCGTCACCTCTCTCGCGCACGTTGCGGATGATATCGCTGACGACGTCCTCGACGCGGACGGTCGGCTCAACGCGGGCAAACAGCTCGGCATTTTTGACCTCGCCGTATTTCAGAATTTTAATCATGCTTCTCTCCTACGTATTGATTGATCTCGCTGACGATGCGGTCGATCGCCTCGCTCTTGAATTTGAAGTTGGCCTTGTTGGCAATGAGCCGTGCGCTGATGGGCAGCACGTCCTCAATGACCGAAAGATCGTTTTCCACCAGTGTTTTGCCCGTTTCGACGATATCGACGATGACGTCGGACAGCCCCAGGATCGGGGCGATCTCGATCGAACCGTTCAGGTGAATGATGTCGATATCGCGCCCCTTGGCGGCGTAGTGCCGACGGGCGATATTGGAAAACTTGGTCGCTACGCGCAGCGTTCTGGTCGGGTCGTCACGGAAGCCGTTTTTGGCGGCGACCGCCATTTTACACACACCCATGCGAAGATCGGCCAGTTCGTAGACGTCGGGGTTGTATTCGAGCAAAATATCCTTGCCCGCCACGCCGATGTCGGCCGCGCCGCGCTCGACATAGATGGCCACGTCGGACGGCTTTGCCCAGAAATAACGCACGCCGCACTCCTCGTTCTCAAAAATGAGCTTGCGTCCGCCCTCGCGGATCGAGGGGCAAGCAAAGCCTGCTTGCTCAAAAATGTCGTATACCTTCTCGCCAAGTCGTCCCTTGGGGAGGGCGATGTTGAGCATATCCTTCATTCCGTTGCCTCCTTCTCCATGCGCACGACGCGGCGGCAGCGCAGCGAGGTCGGCAGCGCACGCAGCGCGATGACCTGTTCGCCCTCCTCTGCCAGCGCGCGTACCCGTTCCAGCACCTCTTGGGGTGTGACGGTATCATCATACAGCACGACCGTATCGGCGTCGTATTCGGGTGCGTCGGCACGGAGCTGCTCGAGCAAGTCGAGGTAGACGGCAAAGCCGACCGCGCTCGCGCTCTTACCCATTTTTTGCATCAGACCGTCGTACTGACCGCCCGACAGCATGCGGCTGGGCACGCCCTTGATATAGCCGCGGAACACCAGCCCGTTGTAATAATTCATATCGTTGATCAGCGAAAAATCAATGCGCAGCGCGTCGTCCGACAAGGCGGACAGCACGTCCTCCAAAGCCCCGATGGGGGCAAGCAGACGGGCGTCCTGCTCGGCAAGCTCGCGCAGTACGGGCAACACCTCGGCGGGAGAGCCGTAGGTACTGACAAGGCGTTTGAGCATGGCCACGTGCGCTTCATCTGCGCCGACCTCACGGCACAGCGCGTCGATATCGTGCGCGTTTTTCTCGGCGACCAGCGTCAGCAGTCGCGCGCGGGTCGCGCCGTCCACGCCCATGCCGTCCAGCACGCAGGCGACGATGTCAAGGTGCGACACCTCCAGCACGTAATCGTCCGCCAGCGCGGCAAGCGAGCGAGCAGCCAGTGTGAGCACCTCGCAAAGCGCGTAGGTGTCGACCGCGCCGATGCACTCAAGTCCCACCTGCGTGATCTCGCGAAATTCGTTCGATCCCGCCGCGGTGCGGTAGACCTTTTCATTATAATATACCTTTTGCACGCCCGCTGCGTCGTTGCGGCTGTTTTTGACAATGGACAGCGTGACGTCGGGCTTGAGGGCGAGCAGTCGCCCCGTCGTGTCGGTAAAGGTGATGATATGATCGGAAACGAGAAAGTCCTTGTTGCGGACGTACAGCTCGTATTCCTCGAATTTACTCATTTTATAGGGCGCGTAGCCAAAGCCGCGATAGAGCGAACGCAGCGCGTATGCCGCGCGTTCGTCCTGCGCCATATCCCGAACGTTCATACTTTGCCCTCCTCACTTTCCTTCATTTTGCCAAGCGACGTGCGATAGCCCTCGCCCCAGGTCAGGCATTTGTTGACGCGGCAGATGGTTGCCGTGCTCGCGCCCGTGGCAGCGGAGATCTCCTGATAATTCTTGCCCTCGGACAGCATGGATGCCACGCGCAGTCGTTGGGTGATGTCCTGCATTTCCTTGATGGTGCAGATGTCCTCAAAAAAGGCACGGCACTCGTCCTCGCCCTCCAGTGACAGAATGGCGCGACAGAACAGTTGCCAGTCCATCGGTTCGATATGCTTCATGGAACTTGTTCCTTTCTTGCTCTCGTTATGCCGCTTTTTGTTGCGACTTTAGTATTTTATCACGCTAAAGCGATAAAGTCAAGAGGCAGGGGAAAATTTTTTGAAAATTTCTTTATATTTTCAATAATTTCCGCGCGTTACCGCTTGCGATCATTTGCTTTTCCTCCTCGGTCAGCGGCAGCGAGAGGAAGGTCTGAACCTCGGTCGCAGGCTCCCACATGGGGAAATCGGTGCCGAACAGCACGCGGTGCGTGCCAAAGGCGCGGATGTAGGTGACCACCTGCTCGGCGGGCATGAACATGGTGCTGCTCGACGTGTCCAGATAACAGTTGGTCGGTCCGAGATACTCAAACGCCTCGTCCCAATGCGACCAGCCGCCCAGATGTGCCGCGATCACGGTCAGCTCGGGAAAACGATCCAACGCGCGTCGCAAATGGCGCGGATGCGAATAGTCGTGCGTCCGATCGCCGCAATGAATGAGCAGCGGCAGCTCAAGCTCGCACAGCCGCTCGTAGATGGGAAACAGCCGCTCGTCATCGCTCTGACAGCCTTGGATGTCGGGGTGCAATTTCAGTCCCTTGAGCCCCGACGCGCGAATAAAATCGAGCTCGGCAAGCGCGTCTTGCATGTCGGGGTGGACGGTGCCAAAGCCCTCGAGCTCGGCGTGTGAGGCGACCGTGGCGGCGGTGTATTCGTTGATATGCCGCACGCCCGTGGGGTGCGTGGCGACGGGGTGCACGACGTAGCGCGAGATGCCCGCGGCCGCGCCCTCGGCGGTCAACCGATCGAGCGAGCCGACAAGGGCGGTGTCAAGACCGTAAAACTTGCAGGTCGCACGCGTCGCCCTTTCGGCGATATGATCGGGGTAGATGTGGGTATGAAAATCAATGATCTCCATGGAATTTTTACGGTTTTCTCGTCTTATTCGTCGATGGCGATGCACTCGATCTCAACCAAAGCGCCCTTGGGAATGCCCGCGACCTGCACGCACGAGCGCGCGGGGAACGGTGCCAAGAAAAAGCTTTCGTAAACGGCGTTGACGGTCGGGAAATCCTTAAGGTCGGCCAGAAAAACGGTCGTTTTGATGACATTTTTGGTGCTCAGCCCTGCGGCAGCCAGCACGTTGCGCAGATTGGTCAGCGCCTGCTTTGCCTGCGCTTCGATGCCCTCAACCATCTCGCCCGTGGCGGGGTTGACGGGAATTTGTCCCGAAACGAATACCATGTTGCCCGAGCGAAGTCCCTGCGAATAAGGGCCGATGGCGGCGGGGGCGGCGGGGGTGGAGATTTGTTTCATTTTGATTTACCTCTTTATGTTTTGTTGTGGTTGATTGCGTTAGTTATTAGGGAAAACCCCACTTGTGGTTTTCCCTCTTTTCGTGCTTTGCACGAAAATTCACCCTTTCGGGCGCTTTGTAAGCATAGGAGTATTTCGCCCTCTGCGGAGGGCGACGAGGGCTCTGTCCTCGACCTGCGAGCCTTTTGAAAAAGGCTCGAGCGAAAACTTTAAAAAAAGATTGCCGTGTGTTTGAACTTCGGCGCTAACTTTTGGAGTAGGGGCGGGGACGGAGCAATATTTGCGAAGCAAATTTGCAGCGAGGAGAGCCCCAATTCAGCATAGAAGTTGAGGCGCTAAAGAAAGTTAGCTGTCGCGCCAATCTTGATAATTATTTTGTAAGTTTTGAGGGGTCGTAGGGGAACTTTTCCAAAAGTTCCCCTACAAAAACCGTTCTCCCTCACACCAACGTAAACCCCGCCTCGCGCAGGGCTGCCTTGATCTCGTCGATCTGGGCGAAGTCGCGGGTTTCAAGGCCGATCTTTAAGTAGCAGGAGGCGACGGGCATATTGGCGTCCGAGCGTTCGTGGTGGACGCTGACGACGTTACCGCCGCACTGAGAAATGATGCGGCTGACGCCCTCGAGCTGGCCGGGTTTGTCCTCCAGCGCGATCTGCAGCGTGGTGTTACGGCCGCTGGTGACAAGACCTCTCGTGATAACGCGCGAGAGAATGTTGACGTCGATGTTGCCGCCCGAAACCAGGCAAACTACCTTTTTACCCTTGATGGGCAGCTTATTGAACATGGCAGCCGCCACGCTGACGGCACCCGCGCCCTCGGCGATCAGCTTTTGCTTTTCGATGAGCGCCAGAATGGCCGTTGCGATCTCGTCCTCGGTGACCGTGACGATATCGTCCACGTACTGCTCAATGAGCGAGAAGGTCAGATCGCCCGGCACCTTGACGGCAATGCCGTCGGCAAAGGTCGCCACGCGGTCCAGCGACATGAGCTTGTGTCCGTGCAGGCTCTGCGCCATGGCAGACGCGTTCTCGGCCTGCACGCCGTACACCTTGACGTCGGGGCGCAGTGCCTTGATGGCATAAGCCACGCCCGCGATCAGTCCGCCGCCGCCGATGGGAACAACGACCGCGTCCACGTCGGCAAGCTGCTCGAGAATTTCAAGTCCGATGGTTCCCTGCCCCGCAATGACATCCTCGTCGTTGAAGGGGTGGATGAAGGTCGCGTGCGTTTCCTGCTCCAGCTTGCGCGCATATTCGTAGGCATCGTCGTACGCGCCCGGAACGAGGCACACCTCGGCACCCAGTGCGCGCGTCGCCTCGACCTTGGAGATGGGCGCGCCGTCGGGCATGCAAATGACGCTCTTGGCACCCATTCTCGTCGCTGCGAGTGCGACGCCCTGCGCGTGGTTGCCCGCGCTGCAAGCCAGAATGCCCGCCGCACGCTGCTCGTCGGTCAGTTGGCTGATCTTATAGTACGCGCCGCGCAGCTTGAAGCTGCCCGTCACCTGTAAATTTTCGGTCTTTAAGTAAATTTGATTATCGCACGTCAGCTTTTGCGCGTAGATGAGGTCGGTCTTGCGGGCGACCTGCTTGAGCACGAAGGCTGCCTGATAGATTTTGTCAAGCGAAAGCATGGTTTATATCTCCTTGGTCTTCATATAATCGATAAACTGACGCGCCGCGCGACCGGACACGCCGCCGTGGCGCAGCTCGAAGCGGTTGGCCTCCAGCATGAGCGTCTGCTCGTCTATGCCAAGTCCCTCGCGCTCGGCAAGCACCTTGACGATGGTCTTGAACTCGCTCGGCGTGGGGTTGGAATAATTGATGGACACGCCGAAACGCTCGGCAAGCGACAGCTTTTCCTCCATGGTGTCCGAGCGGTGGACATCACCGTCGTGCTCCATATCGTTTCGGTCGCTCCACACCTCGCGAATGAGGTGGCGGCGGTTGGACGTGGCGTAAATGAGCACGTTTTCGGGGCGCGTTTCCACGCCGCCCTCGATGACGGCCTTGAGGAATTTGTACTCGACCTCGTTTTCCTCGAACGAGAGGTCGTCTATATATATAATGAAGCGATAGTTGCGCTTCTTGACGGCAGAAATGATGGCGGACAGCGAGCGGAACTGGTGCTTGTATATCTCGATCATGCGCAGTCCCTCACCAAAATATTCGTTGAGGACGGCCTTGATGCTGGTCGATTTACCCGTACCGCTGTCGCCGTAAAGCAGCACGTTGTTGCCGCGCTGACCGCGCACAAAGGCGCGCGTGTTCTCCACAAGTGCCGCTTTTTGAGTTTCGTAACCGACAAGGTCGCAAAGGCGCACGCTGTCGGCGTTATTGACGGGCACGAACTCAATCTCGCCGTCTTCATCCTCAGCAATGCGGAAGGCGCGGTTCATGCCGAACATGCCAACGCCAAAGTCGCGGTAGTGGGCGGTGAGGATGTCGAACATCTCTTTCTCATCCTTGGCGGCATCCAAGCGCGCGGAAAGCTCGTTGATGATAGCGCTGACGCTGGCGTTGTACAGACACGAACGCTTAGGGATGGAATGGTAGTCGGTAAGAATGGAGAAAATATCCGTGCCCAGCTTTTGCTCCCAAGCGGAGAAATCATAGTGATAGAGCTTGTGGAAGATGGCAAGATCGTGCTTTGCCAGCGTGTTGATGCTGCCGCCCTCGGTCGCGCCGACCCTCTCGCAGGTGAGTGAGAAGGAGTTTTCGTTCGTGACGAGGTGGTAGGTCAGATACGCCTGCCAGAGATTGCGGGAAAAGCCGTAGGCGGTGGAGAGGTCGAGAATGTGTTTGACCTCGACACTCATGGCGCGGCGGGCAGCCTCAAGCTCGCCGTTCTCGGTCAGCCTTGAGATATAGCCGAGCTTTTCGAGAATGGAGTTTTGATTGGGCGTAGTATAAAGCAGGAGTTGAGATGTAAGCGTATGCATAGTTGTACCTCGCGGTAGGGCGGGGGCTTGCTCCCGCCGGATTGTTGGATGATGTGCTGACGTCCGCTCACACTGCCTGCGGCGCGCTCGCTCATCG
>JAZQMI010000008.1:0-5067 GCA_045543375.1 Eubacteriales bacterium
AATCACCCTTGGAACCGCACCTGATTTCCAAAACCGAATTTGAACTGATAGAAAGGTTGGTAAATAATAATGAAGCAATATAACGTAACCGTTAACGGTGTCACTTACGAGGTCATGGTTGAGGAGGTCGGCGCAACCTACACGGCTCCCGTCGCTGCTCCCGCACCCGTAGCCGCCGCTCCTGCTCCCGCAGCAGCACCCGCTCCCGCCGCTGCTCCCGCAGCCGCTGTCGCCGGTGCAACCGAGGTCAAGGCTCCCATGCCCGGTACCATTCTTAAGATCAACGTTGCCGTTGGCGATACCGTCAAGAAGGGCGACATCATCTGCGTGCTTGAGGCCATGAAGATGGAGAACGAGATCTTCGCTCCCGTCGACGGCACTGTTGCTGCCATCTCGGTAGCCAAGGGCGCATCCGTTCAGACCGACGAGGTCCTCGCTGCCATCAAGGCATAAGCGTTGCCACTCTCCAAATCTGAAAGAAAGGATGCCCTATCATGTCTGAAATTTTAACAAGCCTTGAAAACTTTCTTCGTGAAACGGGCGTATATTTGCTGTTTGCCGAAAATCCCGATTGGTGGAAAACGCTGCTGATGTTCATCATTGCCGGTGTGCTGGTCTATCTGGCCATTGCCAAGGGCTTTGAGCCGCTTCTTCTGCTGCCCATCGCCATCGGTATGCTGCTGACCAATCTGCCCGGCGCAGAAATTTTTCATGCAAACTGGTTCGTGGAAAAGACCGTTGACTACGGTATGGTCCTCAAGGAGGGCGGCTTCCTCGACCTGCTTTATCTGGGTGTCAAGCTTGGTATCTACCCCTGCCTAATCTTTATCGGCATCGGTGCCATGACCGATTTCACCCCCCTGATCGCCAATCCCAAGAGCCTGCTTATCGGTGCGGGCGCGCAGATGGGCGTATTCGTTGCCTTTGCCATCGCGCTGATTTCGGGTCAGTTTACGCCCGAGGAGGCTGCTGCCATCGGCATCATCGGTGGTGCAGACGGCCCCACGGCCATTCTCGTCACCAAAATTCTGGCGTCGGGTCTTTTGCCTGCGATCGCCATTGCCGCATATAGCTACATGGCACTCATCCCCATGATCCAGCCCCCCTTCATGAAGCTGCTCACGACCAAAAAAGAGAGAGCCATCAAGATGGGCAACCTTCGTGAGGTTTCCAAGGTTGAAAAGATCGTATTCCCCGTGCTTGTCACGGCTGTTGTCGGTCTGATCGTTCCCAGCGCGCTGACGCTGATCGGATGCTTGATGTTCGGTAATCTGCTCAACGTTTGTGGCGTGACCGAAAGACTTTCCAAGACGGCACAGAACGAGCTGATCAACATCGTCACCATTTTCCTTGGTATCTCGGTCGGTGCTACGGCAACCGCAGAGAACTTCCTCAAGGGTGAAACGGTACTGATCATCATCTGCGGTCTGGCTGCATTCTGCATCTCGACCTGCGGTGGTCTGGTCACAGCCAAGATCATGAACTGGCTGTCGGGCGGTAAGATCAACCCGCTGATCGGCTCTGCCGGTGTGTCTGCCGTTCCCATGGCAGCTCGCGTTGCACAGAAGGTCGGTCAGAAGGAGGATCCCTCCAACTTCCTGCTCATGCACGCCATGGGTCCCAACGTGGCCGGCGTTATCGGCTCGGCCGTCGCGGCAGGTGTGTTCCTGTCCTGGGCGTTCTAATTACATAACTTAGAAAGGATTTAATTGTATGTCTAAGATAAAAGTTACGGAAACCGTCCTGCGCGACGCGCATCAGTCGCTGATCGCTACGCGTATGACCACAGAGCAGATGGTTCCGATCCTTGAACAGATGGATAAGATCGGCTACTATTCGCTCGAGGCTTGGGGCGGTGCTACGTTCGATGCTTGTATGCGTTTCCTCAACGAGGATCCTTGGGAGCGACTTCGCGCCATCCGTTCGCACGTCAAGAACACCAAGCTGCAGATGCTGTTCCGCGGTCAGAATATCCTTGGCTACCGCCACTATTCGGACGACGTGGTCGAGTATTTCGTTCAGAAGTCGATCGCCAACGGTATCGACATCATTCGTATTTTCGACGCACTTAACGACGCCCGCAACCTTGAAACTGCCATCAAGGCAACTCGCCGTGAGGGCGGTCACGTTCAGGCGGCAATCAGCTATACCACCGGTCCCGTCTACGATCTCAACTATTATACCGGTTATGCCAAGCAGCTTGAGGAGATGGGCGCAGATTCCATCTGTATCAAGGATATGGCAGGGCTCTTGCTGCCTTACGAAACCTACGATCTCGTCAAGGCTCTCAAGGAAACGGTCAAACTGCCCATTCAGCTTCACACCCACTACACCGCAGGCGTTGCCAGCATGAGCACCATTAAGGCCATCGAGGCAGGTGTGGACGTGGTTGATACCTCCATCTCGCCCATGGCACAGGGTACCTCGCACATGCCTACTGAGTCGCTCGTAGCCGCACTTGCCGGTACCGAGTACGATACGGGCATCAGCCTGACCGAGCTCAACGAGGTCACCAAATATTTCACGCCTCTGCGCGAGAAGTATCTGGCAGACGGGCTGATGGATCCCAAGGTCATGAAGGTCAACGTCAACGCTCTGATCAACCAGGTGCCCGGCGGTATGCTTTCCAACCTCGTTTCCCAGCTCAAGCAGGCCGGTAAGGCCGATCTTCTGGACGCCGTTCTTGAAGAGGTTCCGCGCGTCAGAGCTGACGCAGGATATCCGCCTCTGGTTACGCCCACCTCGCAGATCGTCGGTACGCAGGCTGTGTTCAACGTTCTCAATGGCGAGCGTTACAAGATGGTCACCAAGGAGTTCCGCGCCATGGTTCGCGGTGAGTACGGTAAGACGCCCGTTGCCATGGATCCCGATTTCGTCAAAAAGATCATCGGTGACGCCGAGCAGATCACGGGTCGTCCCGCTGATGCTCTCAAGCCCGAGCTTGACGAGCTTCGCGCCAAGATCCCGCAGTATCTGGAGCAGGACGAGGACGTGCTGTCCTACGCACTGTTCGAGCAGGTGGCACTCAAGTTCTTCGAGTACCGCAAGCAGAAAAAGTACGGCATCGATGCAACCGCAGCCGACGTTGCCGCAGGTGTTCACAGCATCTGATCAAAAGCATAACAAAAGCGCACGAGATATTCTCGTGCGCTTTTTGCATTACAGTGCAAATTTGATGGCGGTCAGCAGCTCGTCGTATTCCTCATAGGCGGGAAGCTCGGGGTAGTCTGCTTTGATCTTTTCGGTGCTGCGGAACAAGAAGCCTGCCTTGCTTGCCTGGATCATGCCAAGGTCGTTGAAGCTGTCGCCGGCTGCAATGGTTTCAAAGCCGACCGATTGCAGGGCCTTGACGGTGGATAGCTTAGACTTGTCGCATCTCATGCGGAAGCCCGTGATCTCGCCGTCGGGGGCGACCTCAAGCGTGTTGCAGAAGATGGTGGGCATGCCCAGCTTTTTCATCAAAGGGGCGGCAAACTGGGTGAACGTATCGCTGATGATGATGACCTGCGTCAGCGAGCGCAGCTCGTCAAGAAATTCCTTGGCACCGGGCATGGGATCGATTTTGGCGATGGTTTCCTGAATTTCCTTGAGCCCCAAGCCGTGCTGCTTGAGAATGTTCAAACGGAACTTCATGAGTTTATTGTAATCGGGCTCGTCACGGGTGGTGCGTTTGAGCTCGGGAATGTCGCTTGCTTCGGCAAACGCGATCCAGATTTCAGGCACCAGAACGCCCTCAAGGTCAAGACATACGATGTTCAGATTGCTCATAGCTGTGATACTCCTACATTGAAAAATTTGATGCGTCTATTATAGCACGCGACGCAAAAAAAGTCAATATATAATTGGGAAAAACCGCGAAATATCAAAGCAAAAGCAGGAGCGTTCCCGCTCCTGCTTTTGCAGTAATTATTTGTTTTGAAGCTCTGCAAGGATGAGCTTGAGAAGATCCTCGGTGGTGGGATTTGCTTCACGCTCCAGTCTTGCCGCCTCGGCTGCCGCTGCTGCTTCTGCCGCTGCTGCCTCGTCTGCAAGACGCTGCTTTTCCGCAAAGTAGGCCTTGACAGCCTCTCTGTCGCAGAGCTTGACGCCGTTGGCGCGAAGCTCCTTTCTCTGTGCGCGGGTCAGCTTCTTATCACCGATCTCGCTCTGCTCCTCGCGAAGCTTGTTGATGCACTTGACGATGGTGAAGAGCACCAGCGCGGTGATGAAGAAGTTCAGGATCGCATTGATGAGCGAGCCCCAATCCAGATAAATGGACTGCGCCAGGTCGATTTCCTGACCGATCACGGCGCCGGCCTCATCGAGGACATCCTTATTGACTACCTTCAGATAGGTGTAAATGCCGCTGAGCGAGTCAGCACCGAAGATCAGAGCGAGGATCCAGTTGACGATGGGCTTTAAGATGTAGTTGCTCATGCCGTTGACGATCGCGGTGAATGCGCCGCCGACGATAACACCGACGGACATATCGAGAACGTTGCCTCGCATGATGAACTTTTTGAATTCAGCCCAGAAATTAGATTTTGCCATGTTGACACTCCTTTTTTGTTTTGTTGCTTTTATTTTAACGCTTTTTTTGACAAATTGCAAGTACTTTGCTCAATTTTCGCATCGGAAATTTCAAGCAAACAGCCCGCCTATGAAGATGATGGTGTAATAGAAGGTGCCTGCCAGCATGACGGCAACCAAAAACAGCGTGAAAATGCGAACGATCCATTTGTTTCTGCGCTCTCGCTTGCTCATGCGCGGCTCTTTATTGTTAGTCTTCATTGATAATGCTCACTTTCTGTTACTTATTTGAATTCGGCGGGGATATCGCCTTTTTTGATCTCAACCGACGCGGCGGGAATCTTGATCTTGCGGCAGGATGCGCCCTCAAACTTGCCGTCCGAGGCAGGCGCGCCGTAAACGCGAAGCAGCTTGGCCCGTGGCTTGAGCTGAACGAGCTGAACGCCGTTTGCCGTTCTCGTCGCTTTTTCGGGAATGAGCGAGGATTTGATGAGAATGCCGCGCTTGTCGCTGCCTTGCAGCAAAAGGTCAAGCGGCTTGTTGTTCTTCTCGACAAAC
>JAZQMI010000009.1:0-5502 GCA_045543375.1 Eubacteriales bacterium
GTTGGTGTGATTTTGGTGCAAATTTGGTGCAACACTTTATGCGACGATACTCACGATATTCACGATATCGCACGAAATCACACGATAAATGCACGATATCACACGTATTTCCACGATATTCACGATATCAAACGGTATTGCTAAAACTCAAAGAGATAATCTGTGCGGCATATCGTGCGGTGCGAACAAATTCTTGCCGCACACCGAGAATTGCTCTGCAATTCTCCCAAAATCAGATATATTTCGATATGCAAAAAGCTCTGCTCACGCAGGGCTTTTTGTTTTGCCTATTTACATTTCCCCGGATTCATGATATAATTGGGTTGACAAACGTTTTACCGGAGGGATCCAATATGAAAAAATACGCGGTACTTTCCTTGATATTTGACGTCGTGGCTATTGCGCTGTTTATTGCAGGAATGCTTGCGTTCAAAGACGAGGCGCAAGTCGCCCTTGGCGGCACGTGCGTGAGCGGCGGGTCTGTATTTCTCGGGCTGGGCATTTATTTGTCCAGAAAGACGAGAAGTGATGACTCGGATAAAAGATAAAAACGGGAAAATGGTGAAAGCGAGGTGATCGCAAATGAATAAGCGTGCCAGACAGTACATCGGACTACTCGCGGCCATCGTTGCCTACTATGCGTTGCATGAGGGCGCGCACCTTGCATACGCACGGATCGCGGGGGTATTCAAGTGCATCAATTGGATGGGCTTGGGCATACAGATCGACGTGTTTACCGAGCGCATGACCGAGGCTCAGTTGGGCGTCTTTTGCCTTGTCGGCTCGCTTGCCACGCTTGTAGCGGCGTATGCGCTCGTCTTACTTTCCGGTAAAATAGGAACAATGCGCTCCAAGGTGTTCAAGGCGTGCGCATATTACGTGACTATTGCCATGCTGTTGCTTGATCCGTTGTATCTGAGCGTGCTTTGCGGCTTTTTTGGCGGCGGCGATATGAACGGTATTTCGTTGCTGTTGCCCGAGGCGACAGCACGCATCGCGTACGGCGTTTTACTGGTTGTGAACGCCATCGTATTTTTCAAGATCGTTTTGCCTCGGTATCAAAGGGCGTTTGAGGAAAAGGATAACAATATGGGAGAGAAGCTATGATCGTAAGTGTTATCGTGTTGTTTGGCGTTGCCTTGACGTGCATCGTCATTGGTTTGGAAAATCGCAAGGGCAACATTTCCATGTTGCATTCCTATCACCGCTCGCGCGTGACCGAGGAGGACGTGCTGCCGTTTGGCAGGGCAGTAGGCAACGGCATGATGGTCGTCGGTGCGTCGATTGCCGTGTATGGAGGAGCTTTGTTGGCATCGGAGCTGTGGGCCGTGCCGCACGCCGTAACGGTGGGAACGGTCGTGATGACCGTCGGGCTCGTCGTGGGTCTTGGTTTGGCCTTTTACGCTATGAAAAAATATAATAAAGGTATTTTTTGAGGAGGACATCACATGAAATCAAGAATTTTCTGGGGCATCGTGCTGATTTTACTGGCCGCGGCGCTGATTTTGAATATATGCGGCATTGAGTTTGGCTTGCCGGATGGCATTGAAAACCGCCAACTGATCCTTGGCGCGCTGTGCCTGTTCTGGATCATTCGTTGCTTCATTGATAAGAAGTTCAATCATTTGTTCTTCCCGGTAGCGTTTATTGTCATGATTTTTGAGCAAGAGATCGCGCTGGCGCTGCATATTGCCTCGGGCGATCTGGCTCCTTGGTGGATGCTGCTTCTGATCGCCATGCTGCTCAGCGGCGGGTGCAGTTTGCTGTTTTCGCGCAGTAAGGATAAAGTCGTGATCAATGGAGATGGCGTGCGCATTCATCACGGCAAACGGGTGGGCACGAGCATGACCTACATTGATTGCAGTGAGAAATTCAGTGAGCACGTGGAGAACAATCTTGGCTCGTGTGCCATTCGTTTCAGCAACGCCGAGATGTTCGTGGACGGCTCCGAACTTATTCTTGAGAACAATCTTGGCAGCATCGTTGTGCACGCGCCCGAGGGCGTGCGCGTCAAGAGCGATCTGGACAACACGCTCGGCTCGGTCAAGCTGGCCGAGGAACTGGGAACTGTCGGCGACAAGACGCTGTACGTCCATGGTGACAATAATCTGGGTAGTATTGTCATTCGCAGAGGCTGATGCGTTCATCAAGTAAAAGGGGAACCTCTTGTGAGGTTCCCCTTTGATTTTATTTTTTTACCTTCTTCACAATATTTTCATACGTCAGCCCGTACTTGTCCGCGATGTCGCGAGCGTAGCTTTTACCGTCGGGCTTGGCGCGGGTGATCTTAAACGAGCGCTTGCCCTCTCCCTCAATGCCGGCGACGAGCGTGTCGATGGGCGCGCCGCCCGACCGCGCGGCAATGCTGTCAAGCTCGGCGGCGAGCTCGTGCAAATGCGTCGAGAACAGGCAGCGGCAGCCGACCAAAGACAGACCCGAAAGCACCTCGGCGGCGATATAAGACGCCTCGTACGAGCCCGTCGAGGAAAGCGATTCGTCAAGCAGCACGAGCGAGTGTTGCGTGACGGCGTCAAAGATCTCACCCAGCCGCGCGCATTCCTCGCCAAGGCGTCCCTTGTCAATGGTATCCTCGGCACCCGACGGGAAGTGGGTGAAAATGGCGTCGGCAGGGCTAAGCGCGGCTGCTTTGGCAGGCACGAACATACCAAGCTGCATCATGGCGATTGCCAGACCGATAGCGCAGGTGATGACCGATTTACCGCCGCGGTTAGGACCCGTCAGCACGTAGATCATGGCCTGATCGTCAAAGGTAAGATCATTATCTACGATGTCATCGTCAATGCGAAGCGCAACGTCAGGGTTGTACAGCCCCTGGGCATCAAAGGCGCGCTCGCTCATCGGACGGATATCGGGACGGCACAGCGCACAGCCCTTGGCCTTAAGGGCATTGAGCATGCTGGTGCCCTTGGTCAGAAATTCAAACTCGGGCAAGAGCGAGAGCAGAAAATCGGTGTTTTCGAGCACGTAGGTCTGCACGATGTGCTTCCACGAGCGCAGCGAGGATTTATAGACCTCGTTGATGGCCGAATTGAAGGCCAGCGAGAGCGCCATTTTTTGATTTTCCGACTGCTTTTTGCCAAACGGAACGAGTTCGGCAATGCAGGTGTATTCGTCCTCCTTGAAGTTCAGACGCAGGATCTTTTCGAGCACGTCGCCCGAGCGGAAGGGTTCGGGGTTGATGGACAGCACGCCCGCCTGTGTCGGGCGAAGCTGTGCGTCCAGATTAACGCCGATGGTCACGCTTTTGATCTCGCGCACGCGCTCGGTCAACTCGCTAAGCTTTTGATTGAGCTCGCGGTAATAGTCACTCTCGGCCAATTCGGCAATGCGGTCGGCCAGCGCGAGAAATGCTTGTCCTTTGATGTTTGGGCGCACCTCGCGAAGTCCTGCGTGCAAGATCTCAATGCCCGAAATGTACAGCTCGATTTCGGTCAGGCTCGAAAGATAATCGCTCGTGTCGCCGCTGTCGGCCTCCAGACGGCGCAGCTCCATGATGTCGGACAGAACGGGAATGAGCTTGCCGAACATGCGCGCGATGGCGGGGTTGTTCATCATGTCCTCAAACGTGTCAAGGCGATAGCGAATGACTGCCTCGTCCATGGTGAAAAAGTCCGAAAGATCGCAGTTGTTCAACTCAAAAATATTGGTAAGACCCAGCTCGTCCAGCACAAACATGGGGATATCAGGCACATCTTTGCCCGAAAAATGGGCGTTTTGCGCCTCTTTGGTGGGGTAGAGCAGGCTGAAATTTTCAAAATTCATGTCGTAGCCTCCGTGTAACACAGCTTCCTATGCATAGTATATCATAAAATTGCGCGCTTTGCAAGAGGGATTTTACGCAGACCCGGAGAACAAAATACATCGCGGCTCTTGCAATTCGGCAGGCTTTGTGGTATACTGTTATCATCAAAAAACGCAAAGGAGACGCTACTTATGGATCAGAACCCCTTTGAAAGCTCCGCTATTTTCGGTGGCGAGCAGACGCCGCCCCCCGCAAAGAAAAACGGATATGCGATTGCCTCGCTTGTGCTTGGTATCGTTTCGCTCGTCAGCACGTGCTGTTGTAGCTGTATTTTGCCCGTGACGGCAATTCTCAGTATTGTATTCGCCGCCATTTCCAAAAAGAACGAGCCCATGAGCGGCATGGCCAAGGGCGGTATGATCTGCTCGATCATAGCACTTGCGCTGCTCGCAATCAGCGTGATCGCGCTGTTGCTCAACCCTGCCTACGTGACCGAATTCGAGCGGGCCTTCCGTGAAGGCTTTGAGGCGGGTTACAGCTCGACGCTGCCGTATTGAGCGTTGAAACGTTAGAGCAGGGAGATTGATTGGTATGGGTTATTTTTTCGTAGCCTGCACGCTCGCAACGGGGCTGATCAAGGGCTACTGCGGAAAGAAGTCGAGCGGTCTTATCACTACTTATCGCGGCTCGATGCTGTTTTGTCTGGTTCGGTTGACGATATGCGTGCTGGTGGGCTCTGCTCTGGTAGCGGTCAACGGCTGCATTCCCTATCTGGGTGCGCTCAATACGCCGACTGTAATTTTTGCGATGCTCGCCGGTATCGGTCAGGCGGGTATGATCGTGACCTGGCTCATTTCGGCGCGGCTCGGATCGCTGATGCTACTTGAGGTGTTCAATCTGTTGGGCATCGTTCTGACCGTGACACTTTGCTTCGTATGCTTTGGCGAGCCCGTTTCCGTCTGGCAGATTGTTGCCATGCTGTTGCTGCTCGTGGCAGCTTACGTGATGGTCGGTTACAGTCAGTCCGTTAAGGGAAAAATGACGCTCGCCGCCTTCGTATGTCTGCTGATCGGCGCGCTAATGACGGGACTTTCCACCTTCGCGCAAAAGGGCTTGAAGTTTTTCAATCCCGATGCAACGCAGCAGACGCTGGATCAGTATTCTCTGGTATTCAACGTCTACACCTACGCGGCGGCCGCACTGGTGCTGATCGTTGCCTACGCTGTGACAGCCAAGTCCCCCAAAAAAGGGGAGGCTAAGACGGACGAGCATTCACCTGTCAAGCAGGTGTTTCGTCCTCGCCCGCTCATCTACGTGACCGTTATGGCGACCTGCCTGTTTGCCTATTCGCTGTTCCAGACGCTGGCCGGCACGGGCGACCGTCTGGACGCCGCGCAGATCTACCCCTTAACGCAGGGTGGCGGTATGCTGCTGACCATGCTGATGGCGGCCATGTTGTTTGGCGAGCGCATCAATGCGCGCTGCCTTGTCGGCATACTGCTCTCGGTCGTCGCCTTGGTGCTGACGCAAATATCGTAAAACAAAAACCGCTCTAAGTCGGAGGCCAAGCGGTCTTAGGAAGACAACATCATTTTTCAACTCCTTGGCTCACAGAACGACATGGCTACGATCCGACTTTGTTGTTTGGCGAGCGCATCAATGCGCGCTGCCTTGTCGGCATACTGCTCTCGGTCGTCGCCTTGGTGCTGACGCAAATATCGTAAAACAAAAACCGCTCT
>JAZQMI010000010.1:0-5596 GCA_045543375.1 Eubacteriales bacterium
CCGACTACCTCAACCGCGTGCTGTATCAATGCCCGCATTGCGGCGTCCAGGGACGCATGCAGGGCAAGGGAACGACGCTTCGCTGCGAGGCGTGCGGCAAGGAATGGGAGCTGACCGAGCTCGGATTCATGCGAGCCCTTGATGGGCAAACCGAGTTTGACCATATTCCCGATTGGTACGCCTGGCAAAGAGAAAACGTGCGCAGCGAGCTGGAAGAGGGAAGCTACGAGCTCGATCTTGCCGTTGATATTTGCATGCTGGTCGACACCAAGGCCATCTACCGCGTCGGCAAGGGTCGGCTGCACCATGATGCAAGTGGCTTTCACCTGACGGGTTGCGACGGCAAGCTGGATTATCGCCAAAAACCGCTCGCTTCGTACAGCCTGTACGCCGATTATTATTGGTACGAGCTGGGTGACATGATCTGCATCGGTGACGCCGAAGTGCTGTATTATTGTTTCCCGCGAGAGGGCGGAGATATCGTCGCCAAAACGCGACTGGCAACCGAGGAGCTGTATCGCATGACGCTTGGTCAAAACGAGAAAAATACGGTGTCAAACACCGTCGAAAAATGAAGCAAGGCTATTGACAAAAGGCACAATTTGCCATATAATAATTAGTGGAATGTGCCGAAAAAACATTTGCGCGCCGCACGCTTGGCACATGTTTTATTTCGTGTGGCTCACTGTAAGAAAGGTCCGGTAAAAAATTATGGTTAAAGTAGTAAAATTCGGGGGCAGCTCGTTGGCTGATGCGGAGCATTTCCGCCAGGTTGCCCAGATCGTGCTGTCCGATAAAGACCGCCACTACGTCGTGGCGTCCGCGCCCGGCAAGAGATATCCTGCCGACACCAAGGTAACGGACATGCTGTACCGTTGCTATGAGATGGTACGCGCAAGAGAAAATATTGACACCTATTACGAGCAGATCAAGCAGCGTTACAACGATATCATCGCCGATCTCGGCTTGGATTTTGATATTTCGGGCGAGCTGGAGTACGTCAAAAATGCCATGCTGCACGCCTCGGGTCGTGACTTTGCCGCTTCTCGCGGTGAATACCTGAACAGCCTGATCCTGGCTAAATTCCTCGGCTTTGCTTTTGTGGACGCCGAAAACGTCATCTGCTTTAAGGAGAACGGTCAGTACGACGCCGACAAGACGCAGATGCTGATGCGTGAGGAGCTCAAAAAGCACGAGTACGCCGTCATCCCCGGCTTTTACGGCTCGATGCCCAACGGCACCATCAAGACCTTCTCGCGCGGCGGCTCGGACGTTACCGGCTCGATCGTTGCCAACGCCGTTGACGCCGACCTGTACGAGAACTGGACGGACGTGTCCGGCTTCATGATGGCCGACCCCCGCATCATCGACAACCCCCGCGCCATCGAAACCATTACCTATCGCGAGCTGCGCGAGCTGTCCTACATGGGCGCGTCGGTGCTTCACGAGGACGCTATTTTCCCCGTGCGCTCGGCAGGTATTCCCATCAACATTCGTAACACCAACCGTCCCGAGGACAAGGGCACCATGATCGTGGCGTCCGCCGCTTCGTACGATAAGGAGCATATCATTACGGGCGTCGCGGGACTTCGCGGCTTCTCGTTCATCAACATTGAAAAGGATATGATGAACGCCGAAGTCGGCTTTACCCGTCGTGTGCTCGACGTGCTGGAGGATCACGAGCTGACCTTCGAGCACTTGCCCACGGGCATTGACACCATGAGCGTAGCCATTCGCACGGCATCGCTGGAGGGCAAGGAGGAAAAGCTTCTGTCCTCGATCACCCGTCGTACGCGCCCCGACAGTCTGACCATTGAGAGCGGCGTTGCAATCATCGCCGTTGTCGGCCGCGGTATGGCCAAGGCCAAGGGTACGGCAGCCCGTATCTTCACCTCGCTGGCCAATGCGGGAATCAATATTCGCATGATCGACCAGGGCTCGAGCGAGCTCAACATCATCGTCGGCGTGGACGAGGCCGATTACGAAAAGGCGATCACGGCCATCTACACCGAGTTCGTCAAATAACCTTGCAACAAACGGTAAAGGAGTGACACCCATGAGGCGAGTGCTCATCAGCGGCGGTTCGCGTGGCATCGGACGCGCGTGCGTGCGTGCCTTCAAAGAGGCAGGCGACGCGGTAGCGTTTTTGTATCACGACCGCACGGATGCGGCGCGTGAGCTGGAGCGCGAAACGGGTGCCGTAGGGTATGCGTGTGACTTGTCGGACGCCGCCGAGGTCCGGGCGGCAGCCGAATGGGCCAAGCGCACGCTTGGCGGCGTGGACGTGCTCGTCAACAACGCAGGTATCGCCCAGATCAAAATGCTGCCCGACATCACCGACGAGGATTTTCGCCGCATGATCGATGTCAATTTGTCCGCTGCCTTTTACCTGACCCGCGCGTTGGCTCCCGACATGGTGCGCCAAAAGCAGGGACGCATCATCAACGTCGGCTCCATGTGGGGCAAGGTCGGCGCGTCCTGCGAGGTGCATTACAGCACCGCTAAGGCGGGGCTGCGCGGCATGACTATGGCGCTGGCCAAGGAGCTTGGCCCCTCGGGTATCACGGTCAACTGCGTCGAGCCGGGCGTGATCGAGACCGATATGAATGCGAGCCTTGACGATGCGACACGAGCCGAGCTTTGCGAGGCGACGCCGCTTTGCCGTATGGGTCGTCCCGAGGACGTGGCAGCGGCCATTCGCTTTCTGGCGTCGGACGAGGCGGCCTTTATCACAGGACAGATTTTGGGCGTGGATGGCGGATTTGCTGTCTGAAAAATAAAATTTTTGTGAATGTTTTGATTTTTTCTTGCATTTTGCAAAAAACGTGGTATACTAAACGTAGGGAAGTGGTGCGTCAATACGCAGCCAATGCCGATGTTCCCAAGACGAAAGGAGTTTGTCACTATGTGTAACAAGAACGAAAAAACCAACTACGGTAAGATCATTGCGATCACGCTGGCTGTCGTTGCGGGCACCTGTGCTGTGATCTGGTTTGCTATCAAGCTGTACCGCAAGTATTGCTTGCTTGAATGTGACTATGGCGACGAGCTTGACGAGCTCGACGAGGACGCTCTGTTTGCCGAGGACGGCGAGTGTGAGGTCGTTGTCGACGGTGAGGACGCAGAGCAGTGCGATTGTGCCGAAGCTTGATTGAATGATAAACGGAAAAGGAGAAACGGTTTCGTTTCTCCTTTTTTTATAAAAAAATTCCATTAAATCTTGCAAAAAAAAAGCTATTCTGATATAATAAGGGCGTACGTCGGTACAATTTTTGCGGGTGTTTCCCAATATGGGCACCGGAAAGGACAAGCGATGAAAAAGCGTTACGATCTGATCGATTGGACAGCCGAGCCGCACAACCATTTTGTTCCGCTGCATGGAAGAAATGCGGAAACGGATATTGAAAACAAGGCTATTTTGCCCAGCATCAATATCAAGGTGCCGGGCTCGATCTACGATGCGCTGCACAAGGCAGGCGTGATCGAGGATCCCTTCTTTGAAATGAACAGCCTCAAGGCTCAGTGGGTCGCGGGGTATTGGTGGGAATACCGCACCAGGATCGAGCTGGAGCAGCCCGATGAGGGCGAGCGGATCGAGCTGGTGCTTGAGGGCATCGACTATAAGGGGCACGTCTTTTTCAACGGCCGCCTTGTCGGTACGTCCGAGAATATGTACGTTCCGTTCGTTGCCGACGTGACCGAGCTTGCCCGCGTGGGCGAGAACAAGGTCGTGGTCGTTCTGGAGAACGCGCCTCACGAGATCGGACAGATCGGCTATACCAGCCGCGTTACCACCCAAAAGGCGCGCTTTAACTATAAGTGGGACTGGTGTACGCGTCTGATCAGCATCGGTCTGTACCGCCCCGCCTACATTCGCACCTACAAGGAGGTCCGCGTGAAGGATTTCTACTTCAAGCCCGTGGGCATTGAGGGCGACGCCGAGGTGTACGTTGACCTGCACGGCAATACCGAGGGCTGCAGAGTCAAGGCCGAGATCGGTGGCTGCGCCGTCGAGGCGGGACTGGATATGAGAAAGATGCAAGCTAAGATGCGCGTGCACGTGGATAATGTCAAGCTTTGGTATCCCAATAACGAGGGTGAGCAGAATCTGTACGATCTGACCATCACTGTTTTGCGCGATGGCAAGGTACTTGAAACCATGACCCGAAAGGTCGGCTTCCGTCAAATCGAGCTCACGCAAAACGACGACGCGCCCATCGGCGCGCTGGGCTACGTCTTTACGGTCAACGGCAAAAGGGTGTACGCTCGCGGTGTCAATCTGACGCCCATCGACCACACCTGCTACAACGATCCCGTCAAGCTCGAGGCACTGCTGACGCTCATGAAAAAGGCAAATATGAACCTGATCCGCGTCTGGGGCGGCGGCGTCATCGAGGACGACGTGTTCTACGATCTGTGCGACCGCATGGGCTTTATGGTCTGGCAGGAATTTATCCAGTCGTCGAGCGGCATTGATAATATTCCCTCCAAGATCGAAGCCTTCCTTGAAAATCAGGCAAAAACGGCCGATTGGGCAACCAAGCATTTGCGCAATCACCCCTCGCTTGCCGTCTGGAGTGGCGGTAACGAGCTGATGTCGGGTGTGAATATACCCTCCACCTTTGCTGACCGCAATCTCGGCGAGCTGCTCGGCGTCGTCACGCAGAATTCGCCTCATATCCCCATGCTTCCCACCTCGGCCAGCGGACCGAGCGAGATGCTCCACAGAAGCATCTGGCACCCCGGCGAGAGCCACGACGTTCACGGCGGTTGGAAATACGACGGCGTCGTTCATCACTACACTCATTTCAACGCCTCGGACAGCTTGTTCCACAGCGAATTCGGCGTGGACGGCATGACCTATCTGCGCTCGCTGAAAAAGTTTATGTCTGAGGAAAATCTCAAGCCTACCGACATGCAGCAAAATTACGTATGGCGCCACCACGGCGAGTGGTGGGACACCTACCACCGCGATTGCGGCATCTTCGGCCCGGTGGAAACGATCGAGCAGCAGATTGGACGCTCGCAGTTCATTCAGGCGGAGGGACTTCGCTACGGCCTTGAGGCCAACCGCCGCCGCGCCTTCCACAACAGCGGCAGCGTCATCTGGCAGATCAACGAGCCGTACCCCAACGCATCCTGCACCTCGCTGATTGATTACTACATGGAAACCAAGCCCGTCTTCTGGCAGGTCGCCAAGGCGTTCGCACCCTTGAATGTCAGCTTGAAGTATTCCAAGCTGGTTTGGGAGCAGGGCGAGGAGGTCACCGCCGAGGTCTACGTGCTGCTGGACGGTGAGGAGCGCGAGGTCGAGTATTCCTACACGGCAGGCACCCAGACCGTTACGGGCAAGGCACTTTGCGGTCATACCCGCGCCGTCAAGGTCGGCACGGTCAAGCTGATCGCCGAGGGCAAGTACATCGACGTGGCACTTTCTGCCAAGTCTGCCGACGGTAAGACGTATCAAAATACCATTCGTCTGCTCGTCAAGCAGGACAACGGTTTTTGCTGCGACGAGGGCATCATCGGCTTCTATCCCGAAACCGAGTGCTGATGCTCACATAAGCCGTCCGCCCGACTGCTTTGGCAGTCGGGC
>JAZQMI010000011.1:0-10411 GCA_045543375.1 Eubacteriales bacterium
AGATTTGTGTCGAGCCAGATGCAGTCGGCAACGCTGTCTGTGCTGCAAGTAGACCTTGCGTGTGGCAAGCACATGTTCCGCGCCGGCGGCTACACCCTGTCCTTCCCCGGCTATATGGCGCTGTATGAGGAAACGGTGGAAGAAACCAACGTCCGTCGCGATGCTGACGGCGAGGAAAAGGACGCTCCCATTCCCGCGCTCACCGAGGGTATGACTTTAAAGACCGAGGGCGTCAACCCTGAGCAGCATTTTACCGAGCCGCCCGCCCGCTACAACGAGGGCTCGCTTGTCAAGCTCATGGAGGAGAAGGGCATCGGACGCCCCTCGACCTATGCGACAGTCATTACGACGATTCTCGCGCGCAATTACGTCACGCGCGAAGGCAAGTCGCTTGTTCCCACGCCGCTTGGCGAGGTGACGACCAAAATGATGAAGGAGTATTTCCCCGACGTCGTTGACAGCGGCTTTACTGCCGACATGGAAAACAATCTGGACGATATCGAGCGCGGCGAAACGTCGCTCAACGGCGTTCTGCATGATTTCTGGGGCTCGTTCGAAAAGGAACTTTCTCACGCCGAAAAGGCGCTGGGAGAGCAGCCGCTTGAGCTTCCCGTCGAAGAAACGGACGAGGTTTGCGAAAAGTGCGGCAGCCGTATGATCGTCAAAAACGGTCGCTTTGGCAAGTTCATTGCTTGCCCCAACTATCCCAAGTGCAAAAATACCAAGCCGCTGGAGAGCAAAAAGCCGGTAGCTGAGGATGAAGAAAAGAACGAACAAGATAAGGAAAAAGCCAACGGCGCGGTCGTTGCCGGCATGAAGTGCGAGTCGTGCGGTGCCGATATGGTGCTGCGCACGGGTCGCTACGGCAGCTTTTACGCTTGCTCGCGCTATCCTGAATGTAAGTTTACCAAGCAGAAGAATAAAGAGGTCGGCGTAGATTGCCCCAAGTGCGGTAAGCCGCTGGTGGCACGCTACGGACGCCGTCGCTCGTTCTACGGCTGCTCGGGCTATCCCGCATGCGACTATTCCTCCTGGGATCTTCCCACCAAGGAAAGCTGCCCGACGTGCGGTGAGATGCTGTTCTTCAAGAAGGGCAAGGGCGCACTTGTATGTGCCAAGGAGGGCTGTGGCTATTCGCGTCCCGCTCCCGAATATGCCGAACAGGCCAATCAATCGGAGGACGAGGCATGAGCGAGCAGGTGTGCATCAGCGTCCTTGGCGCGGGACTTGCCGGCTGTGAGGCGGCCTGGCAGGCGGCGAATATGGGCGTGCACGTCAAGCTTTATGAGATGAAGCCGCACAAATACACGCCCGCGCACCATCATGAGGGCTTTGCCGAGCTGGTCTGCTCCAACTCGCTGCGTTCGGACAGCGTGACCAACGCGGTGGGATTGCTCAAGGAGGAGATGAGCCGTTGCGGCTCGCTCATCATGGAGGCAGCACGTGCGACCCGCGTGCCCGCAGGCTCGGCGCTGGCCGTCGACCGCGAGGCATTCTCGGCTTATATTACCGATAAAATCAGAAATCATCCGCTCATTGAGGTGATCGAAGAGGAGGTCACCGCACTCGACGAGGGCGCGATCACCGTGATCGCCACGGGACCGCTGACGTCGGACGGCATGGCGGATTATATTGCGAGCGAGCTTGGTTGCGGTAAGCTGCACTTCTTTGATGCCGCTGCGCCTATCGTGGATGCATCGGGGATCAATATGGATATCGCTTATTACGCTTCGCGCTACGATAAGGGCGATGCGGATTATATCAACTGTCCCATGAGCCGCGAGCAATACGAGGTATTTTACGAGGCACTCGTCACGGCCAAGGAGGCCGAGCTCAAGGAGTTTGACCGCGAGCAGCAAAAGGATATCGCCGTGTTTGAAGGCTGCATGCCCGTCGAGGTCATGGCGCGCCGCGGACACGATACGCTGCTGTACGGCCCTCTCAAGCCCGTGGGTCTTGTGGATCCGCGTGTTGGCAAGGAGGCCTACGCTGTGGTGCAGTTGCGTCGCGAGAATGCCGAGGGGACCATGTTCAATCTCGTCGGTTTTCAGACGCACCTGACCTTTCCCGAGCAAAAGAGAGTGTTCCGCATGATCCCCGGACTTGAAAACGCAGAATTTCTGCGTTACGGTGTCATGCACCGTAACACTTACCTCAATTCGCCCGGCCTTCTGGACGCGACCTACGCAATGATCGCTCGTCCCGACGTCTTCTTTGCAGGACAGATGACAGGCGTTGAGGGGTACATCGAATCGGCAGGCTCGGGGCTTATCGCCGGTCGCAACGCCGCACTGCGCGCACTCGGCAAGGACAAGCAAGTATTTCCGCGTGAAACCATGCTTGGCGCGATGGCGGCTTACGTCAGCGAGGGCAGCGTGCAGGGCAAGGGACATTTCGTTCCCATGAATGCCAACTTCGGCATCATTCCCGGTCTTGGCGAGCGAGTCAAGGGCGGTAAGATGGCCAAATACGAGCGGTACGCAGCAAGAGCACTTGATGCGCTTGAACCCTATCGCACCGTTTGATATAAGGAGTTATCTATGAGAATCATCGTTGACGTCATGGGCGGCGATAACGCGCCGAGAGAAACGGTGCTGGGTGCCTTTGCGGCCGCCAAGGAATTTGACAGATCTATTGAATATACGCTGGTCGGCGACGAGGCTGCCATTCGTGAAATTGCGGCAGAGCAGGGCGTCGATCTTGCCCGTTTTGATATCGTACCGACGGGCGAGGTTATTACCATGGAGGACGATCCCGTCTGCGTCATGCGCGCCAAGAAGGAGTCTTCTATGTCGGTGGGGCTTCGCATGCTCGCCGAAGGCAAGGGCGACGCCTTTGTCAGCACGGGCAACACGGGGGCGCTGTTCACGGGTGCCATGCTCATCGTGCGCAAGATCCGGGGTCTTCAGCGTGCCGGTATCGCGACCATTTTGCCGTTGTCCAATCCTGTTTTGCTGCTTGATACGGGCGCGAACGTCGAGGTCACCGAGCAAAACCTCGAGCAGTTTGCCCGCATGGGCTCGGCCTACATGAAAACGCTGTACGGGCTGGAAAATCCCCGCGTGGGTCTGCTCAACAACGGCAGCGAGGAGTGCAAGGGCACGCCGCTTTACGTGGCCGCACACGCCCGTCTTGCTGCATGCGAGGATATCAATTTCGTCGGCAACGTTGAGGGCAGTACGCTCACAAAGAACGCCTGCGACGTGGTGGTGTGCGACGGCTTTACGGGTAATATTCTCGTCAAGACCATCGAGGGCATGGGCAAGCTGCTCATGGGCAACCTCAAAGATGTTTTCCTCCATTCGGGGCTGAAAGGAAAGCTGTCCGCGCTGATGGTCAAAAAGGACATCGGTGCGATGAAAAAGCGCTTTGACGCCAACGAAATCGGAGGTGCGCCCATTCTGGGCATTTCCAAGCCGGTACTCAAGGCACACGGCTCGTCGAATGCCAAGGCGTTCAAAAACGCCATTCGACAGGCCATCGCATACGCGTCGTCCTCGACCATTGCGGACATCAGCGCCGCCATGGCGCGTCCCGCTCCCGAAAAGGTGACGGAGGATGAGCAATAACACAACGAGAAAGGAGTGATCGTATGGCAAGCTATCCGCTTCCCATCGAGCAGTTGGAGAGGACCATCGGGCATACATATGCGAACCGCGCTCTGCTTGAGCGCGCGTTGACGCATTCGTCCTATTCCAACGAAATGGGCGTGCCCGACCATCATCTGCTTTGCAATGAGCGACTGGAATTTTTGGGCGACTCGGTGCTTTCCATCATCACCAGCGAATATTTGTTCGAGCACTTCAAGGATTGTCCCGAGGGCGACCTGACGCGCATGCGCGCCGACGTCGTCTGCGAGAGAGCCCTTGCATCGTATGCCGAAAAGATTGAGCTGGGTAATTATCTTCGCCTTGGTAAGGGCGAGGATCGCAACAACGGGCGGCATTGCCGCTCCATCATTGCCGACGCCTTTGAGGCACTGCTCGCGTCGTTGTATCTGGACGCCGGCAAGGCAAGGGTAGCTGAATTTTTGTTACCCTTTGTCATCGCCGAGCTGGAAACGCTCAAGCCGGGCGGCTTTCACGGCGACTGCAAGACCAAACTGCAGCAGTTCGTTCAGCAGAGCGAGGGCGATTTTCTTGAGTACGTGACCGTGGGCGAGTCGGGACCCGACCACCGCAAGACCTTTACGGTCGAGGCGCGGCTCAACGGCAATGTGATCGGTCGCGGCGAGGGGCGCTCAAAGCGCATGGCAGAGCAAGCAGCCGCCGGCGCAGCGCTCGAGCTGTTCGATATGGCTGAGGAATGAGCATGAAGGCTCATCAAAGAAAAAACATTCCCATTTTCATTCCCCATATGGGCTGTCCGCATCGATGCGTATTTTGCGATCAATGCGCCATTTCGGGGCAAAATAAGTTTAATATTGGTGACGTACGAGCGCAGATCGAGGCATCTCTTGCCACGCTTGCGCCCGATGCCACGGCCGAGATCGCCTATTTCGGTGGCTCGTTTACTGCCATTGAACGCGCATTGATGATCGAGTTGCTCGATCTCGCGCAGCATTACGTGGACACAGGCCGGGTGAGCGGTATCCGCTTTTCCACCCGCCCCGATGCGCTGGGCGATGACGTTTTCGACGTCTTATCGCGCTATTCGGTCACGACGATCGAGCTGGGACTGCAAAGCATGGACGATGCCGTGCTGGCCGCCTGCCGCCGCGGACATACTGCCGAGGTGGCAAGAGAGGCTTGCCGTCGCGTCGTATCGCACGGATACGCGTTGGGCGGTCAGATGATGCTGGGCTTGCCCGGCTCGGACGCCGAAAAGGAGCTTCAAACGGCGCGCGAGATCTGTGCGCTGGGCGCGACCGAGGCGCGTGTCTATCCCACCGTCGTTTTTGACGGCACGGCACTTGGTGCGCTGTTCAAAGCGGGACGGTACACGCCTCTGACCGATGAGCAAGCCGCCTTGCGGTGCGCTCCTATTCTGGCGTTGTTTGAGCGGCAGGGCGTGCAGCTCTTGCGCGTCGGACTTTGCGCCACGGAAGTGCTCGCGTCCTCGCGTGTGCTGGGCGGTGCCAATCACCCCGCACTTGGCGAGATGTGCTACGCTGCCGTGTTCCGTCACCGCATGCAAGAATTGCTCGACGGGCAAGCAACCGTCGGGCGTGCGGCAACCTTTGACGTCCCGCACGGCAAAACGTCCCAAGCACTCGGGCAAAAGCGGCAAAATGCGCACGCGCTGTGCGAGCAATACGGTCTGTCAGCGTTTTACGTCCGCGAGGACAGCACGCTTGACGGCACGCAGGTGCGACTGATCTTGAATTGAATTTCGTTAAGATATACCACACATAGGAGGTATGCAACATTGTATCTGAAATCACTGGAAATGCAGGGCTTTAAGTCCTTCCCCGATAAGACCAAGCTGATCTTTGATGCCGAGGGCGCCGTGGTCAATCCCACGGGCAAGGCGTCCGTCAAGAGCGACGCCACCGGCGTTACGGTCATCGTCGGTCCCAACGGAAGCGGTAAGTCCAATATTTCGGACGCTATGCGCTGGGTCTTGGGTGAGATCTCGTCCAAGAGCTTGCGCGGCTCCAAAATGGAGGACGTTATCTTCGGCGGTGCGGACAGCCGCAAGCCCATGAGCTACGCCGAGGTTTCGGTCACGTTTGACAACCGCGGCGAAAAGGGAAGACTGGACTGCCCCTACGACGAGGTGACGGTCACCCGTCGCTATTACCGCGCGGGGGAGAGCGAGTATTTTATCAACCGCCGCGCCGTTCGTTTAAAGGATATTTACGAGCTGTTTATGAATACGGGTATCGGTCGTGACGGTTATTCCATTATCGGTCAGGGTCGTATTGCCGAAATGATCTCGCGCAAGAGCGAGGACCGACGCTCCATTTTCGAGGACGCATCGGGTATTGCCAAGTACCGTCATAAAAAGACCGAGGCTGAGCGCAAGCTGTCCCAGACCGAGGATAATATGACGCGCATCCGCGATATCTTCAGTGTGATCGAGGCGCAGGTAGGTCCTCTTGCAAAGGAATCCGAGCGAGCCAAGCGCGCCATCGAGCTGATGGAAAACAAAAAGCGTGCCGATGTCAGCCTTTGGCTATACGACACCGAACGACTGCGCCGCGAGCTGGACACGGCTGAGCAGAACATGCGCGAGTCGACCTTTGAGCTCGAGCGTGCCGAGGAGGCCGTGGCCTCCATGGAGCAGCAGAACAACCACCTGTTTGAGCAATCGCAGAGCAACAAGCGCGAGAGCGAGGAGCTGCTGACCAAGATCCGCACGCTGACCGACGAGATCCACACGCTGGACAGCGAATACCGCGTCAAGGAAAACAACGTGGGGCATACGCGCGAGCTGATCGCCGCTACGCAGGGCGGCATCGAGAGCACCGACCGCTCCATGCAGACCGAGGTCGACGGCTGTGCCGTGCACCACGCCAAGATTGCCGAGCTGAAAACGCAGAGTGAGGCGCTCATTGCCGAGCAGAGTGCGCTGAATGAGCAGCAGACCAAAAACGCGCAAAAGATCAAAACGCTGGAAGAGAATATTGCCACGGCACAAGTCGACGTGCTCGCGCTTGAGGAGCAGGCGACCGACGTCCGCGTGCGACTGTCCGTCATTGAAAACGCACAGGAGAGCGACGACGGCAAAAACGACACCATGCGCTCCGAGTTGGAAAATTACGGCAAGATCTCGTCTGATTTCGACACCAAGGCGGCCGCCTTGCGTGCGACCATCGCCGATTACGATGCCAATCTTGCCTCGCTCGAGCAGCAAACGGACGAGCTGTCCGCTACGTTGGAGCAAAAGCGCGCCGAGCAGGAGGGCAAGACGGCTGCGCTCAATCAGGCAACGCTGCGCGCTGATGGTTTGAGCCAGAGAATTGCTACCTACCGCTCGATGGAGGAGCATTTCGAGGGCTACGCCAACAGCGTCCGCTACGTTATGAAGGAGTACGCGGCGGGCAATATTAGGGATGCGCACGGCACGCCGTGTGACACCGTCTACGGACCGCTCTCGCAGCTCATTTCGGTGGATGATCGCTATATCACCGCCATCGAAACGGCGCTGGGTGCCAATTTGCAAAACATCGTGGTCGAAAACGAAGCCACCGCCAAGGCCGCCATGTACGCGCTCAAGCGCGGCGAGGCGGGCAGGGCAACCTTCTTCCCGCTGACCTCGATGCGTCCCTCGAGTGAAACGAATGAGATGAAGCAGGCAGCGTCCTTTGCGGGCTATCTCAACGTGGCAGATCGCCTCATTCACGCCGACGAAAAATTTGCCAACGTGCTGTCCTCGTTGCTTGGACGCACGGTGATCTTTGATAATATTGACAATGCTACGGCCATGGCACGCGCCACGGGCTATCGCGTCCGCGTGGTCACGCTGGACGGTCAGCAGATCAACGTGGGCGGCTCGTTCACGGGCGGTTCGGTCAAGCAAAAGGCAAGCATGCTCAGCCGTGCGGGTGAGATCAAGCGCATGGAGGGCGAGCTTGCGGATACAAAAAAGAGCATTGCCGCGCTTGAGAATGAAGTGCGTGCGCTGGAGGATGCCGTGCGCGATACCGAAGACGCTATCGAAACGCTCGACAACCAGAAGGGACTTGTGGCCGTGCTGCGTGCCGGCGAGGCGGCAAGCCTTGAGCAGATCCTTGCCAAGCGTGATGCCAATACGACGCTGATGGAAAAGCTGCGTGCCGAGTACGAGCAGATCGCGTTGACGCATGCAAGATACGAAGAGGAGCTTGAAACGCTGCACGCCGAGGAAAAGGCGCTGTCCACGCGCATTTTTGAAATTCGCGCGGCGCGTCAGCGAATGGACGAACAACGGCTTGAGTTGGAGGACGAACAGAGTGCGCTTGCAGCGAAACTGACCGATGTATTCGTGCGCATCAGCGTGTGCGATAAGGATACCGAAACCGAGCATATGCTCATCGCCTCGGCCGAGGAGCGCATCAGCGCGTTTGCCGCACAGCTTGAGGCGTTGCGTGATCGCATGAGCGATTACGAGCGTCAGATCGAGCAGCTCGGTGTTGAAATGGAACAAAACCGTGCGCTCATGAGCGAGGGACAGACCAAGCTGGATGGGCTCAATGCCCGCCGACAGCTCGTCGAGGAGGACGGCTTTGCATTTGAGAAAAAGCTCAACGAGCTCAATCGAAAGATGCGCGAAAAGATGGACGAGAAGGAGCAGATCTTCCGCGTCCACACCAAAAACGAAAACAAGCTGCAAAATCTGCGCGCCGAGCAGGACAAGCTCGCGGGCAAGCTGCTTGAGGATTACGAGCTGACGCGCAGCGACGCGCTCGCGCTCGGCTATCCTGCCGTGACGGCAGAAAACCGCTCCGAGATGCTCGCGCTGCAGACCGAGTGCCGCAACAAGCTGCGCGGCATGGGCAGCGTCGACCTCAACGCGGTAGAGAAGTACAAGGAGGTCAAAGAGCAATACGACAGCATGAGCGAGCGTATTGCAGACCTTGAAAAGAGCCGTGCCGAGCTGACGGATATCATCGAAACGCTCGAAAAGGACATGAAGACGGCCTTTGTGGACTGCTTCAACCAGATCAACGACAACTTCGGTCGCGTCTTCTCCGAGCTGTTTGGCGGCGGTAGCGCCGAGCTGTCGCTGACCGATCCCGAAAACGTGCTGGAGAGCGGTATCGAGATCAAGGCGGCACCTCCCGGAAAGATCATCAAAAATCTGATGCAACTCTCGGGCGGCGAGCAGTCGTTCATCGGCGTTGCGCTGTTCTTTGCGATCCTTCAGGCCAACCCCACGCCCTTCTGTATCCTCGACGAGATCGAGGCCGCGCTGGACGAGGTCAACGTCGAGCGTCTGGCACAGTACATCAAGCGCTATGCGGACGGTACGCAGTTTATCATGATCACCCACCGCCGCGGTACCATGGCGGCAGCGACCAGACTGTACGGCGTCACCATGCCCGAGCACGGTATCTCCAAGGTGCTTGCACTTGACGTGGAAAACATCAGCAAAAAGAAGGGGGACGACTGGAATGGCATTTTTGGATAAGCTCAAAGCGGGCTTGAACAAAACCAAGGACGCGCTGTTTGGCGGCGTTGATAATATTCTGAAAGCATTTGTCCGTGTGGATGAGGATCTGCTCGATGAGCTCGAGGAGCTGCTCATTTGCGCCGACGTCGGCGTGGGCGCGACCGAGGATATCATCGACGAGCTGCGCGAGCGGATCAAGGACGGCAGACTCAAGGAAAAGGAGCAGGTCGTATCGACCTTGCAGGAGATCCTTGCCGATATGATCGGTGAGGGACAGCCGCTGCGCCTTGACACGACGCCCTCGGTGGTGCTCGTCATCGGCGTCAACGGTGCGGGCAAGACCACCTCGATCGGTAAGATCGCCAACAATTTGCGCGAGAGCGGCAAGAAGGTCGTCGTCGCGGCGGCGGATACCTTCCGTGCGGCTGCAATCGATCAGCTTGGCGTGTGGTGTGAGCGGGCGGGCGTGGACATGATCCGTCAGGAGGAGGGCTCTGACCCTGCGGCGGTCGTGTTCGATGCGGTCAACTACGCAAAAAGCAAAAAGGCAGACGTGCTGCTGGTCGATACCGCAGGACGACTGCACAACAAGAAAAATCTGATGAACGAGCTGGCCAAGATCAATCGCGTGATCGAGCGCGAGCTGCCCGACGCTTCGCGCGAGAATTTGCTCGTGCTGGACGCCACCACGGGACAAAACGCCGTGATGCAGGCTAAGGAATTCCGTCAGGCCGCCGAGCTGTCGGGTCTGATCCTGACCAAGTTGGACGGCACTGCCAAGGGCGGCATTGTGCTGTCGATCAAAAAGGAGCTGAACGTTCCCGTCAAATTCATTGGCGTTGGCGAGAAGATCGACGATATGCAGCCGTTTGACTCGAAGGAGTTCGTGTCGGCACTGTTCTCGGTTGAGGAGTAAGAGTATGAAGATCGTTTTAGCATCGCAAAATAAAAAGAAGATCGTCGAGCTGCGCACGCTGCTCTCGGAGCTGATTCCCGACATTGAGATCTTGTCGCTGGCCGACGTCGGCATCACGGACGAGATTGTCGAGGACGGTGACAGCTTTGAGGCCAACGCGCTTATCAAGGCAAGAGCGGCCTCCGCGTCGGGCTATATCGGCGTGGGTGACGACTCGGGGCTTTGCGTCGAGGCATTGGGCGGCGCGCCCGGTATCTATTCGGCGCGCTACGCCGGCGAGCACGGTGACGACGAGGCAAACCTCGATCTCGTGCTCAAAAATATGGAGGGCAAGACCGACCGCCGCGCGGCCTTCGTTTGCGCCATCGCCTGCGTCTTTCCTGACGGAAGTGAGCCCATCGTTTGCCACGGTCGCGTGGACGGCGAGCTGCTCTTGGCGCGTGACGGCGAGGGTGGCTT
>JAZQMI010000012.1:0-3775 GCA_045543375.1 Eubacteriales bacterium
GGTGCTTTTCCTTTTTTTTTTTTTTGTTTCTCGGGGGGAAGGGGGGGGGGGCTTCTTTATTACAAAAAGAACTCCCCTCGCATAAATTATTTTCTTATTGTCTAATCGTAATTCCGAGCTGATGCTCCATGGCGCCGAGGATCTTGGCTGCGACCTTATCGGCCTCCTCGACGGTCAGCGTGCGGTCGGATGCGCGCAGGGAAACGCGCAGAGAAACCGACTTTTTGCCCTCGCCGATCTGCGGGCCGCGGTAGATGTCGAACAGCGCGACCTTTTCGACCAGCTTGCCGCCGGCGCGTGCCATGGTCGCCTCGATGGTGCCGACCTCCATGTCCTCATCGACCACGAACGAGAAGTCACGCGTGGTAGCGGGGAACTTGGGCAGCGGCTTGTATTCGAGCGTACCTGCGCGGTGAACAAAGATCTCCTCGAAATCAAGTGCGGCAACGTAAACGGGCGCGTCCATGCCGTAGTTGGCGGCGGTCAAGGGGTGTACCTGACCGAAGATACCGAGCACGGTGCCGTCAGCGGCGGTGACGCGTGCGCAACGGCCGGGGTGGTAGGTCGCGTCGTCCGAGCAGGACGCATACACGGCACCCTCGATGCGTGCCAGCGCGAGCATATTCTCCACCACGCCCTTGAGCGTGTAGAAGTCGACATCGCCATACATACCGAGCGTGACGACCTTGCGCTCTTCGGGAAGCTGCTCGGCGTCCTCATCGGGCAGGTAAACGGTTGCCATCTCGAACAGACGGACGTTCTCGTTGGAGAAGTTGTTGTTTCTCGCCAACACCTCAAGCATGGAGGGAATGGCCGTCGTTCTCATGACCGAGGTATCCTCGCCCAGCGGGTTCTGAATGACGACCGAGCGGCGCAGATCGCTATCTGCGGGCATGCGGATCTTATCGTAATACTTGGGACTGATAAACGAGAAGGTGTGGATCTGCGAAAGTCCCATGCCGTACATGGCCTTTTCGGTTGCCACCTCGAACGCTTGCTTTTCGGTGCGACCGCCCTGCGTAGCAGAGGCGCGCATTTCGGAGGCGGGGATCTCGTTGTAGCCGTAGATACGAATGATCTCCTCGGCCAGGTCGTTCATGCAGGTGATATCCGAGCGGAAGGAGGGAGCGATCACTTTATTGCCGTCAACGGTGAACTCAAGGCGGCGAAGGACGTCCTTCATATAGTCCTCGGTAAGGTCAACACCAAGGAAATTGTTGATGCGCTCGACCTCAAGCGGCAGAACGACGGGATCCTTCTTGCCGGGGTAAACGTCGATGATGCCATCGACCACGTCACCCGCATCAAGCAGCTCGACCAGCTCGCAAGCGCGTTCCAGACCGTTCCACGCGTTCTCGGGGTCAAGACCCTTCTCAAAGCGCGAGGACGACTCGGTTCTCATGCCGTTCTTTTTTGCGCTCACGCGGACGGAAGCACCGTCAAAGCAAGCGCTCTCGAACACGACCGTCTTAGTGCTCTCGGTGATCTCGCTGTTGGCGCCGCCCATGACACCGGCCAGCGCGACGGCCTTTTTGTCGTCGGCAATGACCATCATGGACGCGTCGAGCGTATGATCCTGATCGTCGAGCGAGCGGAACTGCTCGCCCTCGGCAGCGCAGCGCACCGTGATGGCCGAGCCGTCAAGGCAGGCGTAATCGAAGGCGTGCATGGGCTGACCGTATTCCAGCATGACGTAGTTGGTGATATCAACGATATTGTTGATGGGACGCACGCCGGCCGCGCGCAGTCTGCGGCGCAGCCACAGCGGCGAGGGAGCAATGCGAACGTTTTTGACCACGCGGGCGGTATAGCGAGAGCAAAGGTCGGGGCAGTCGATCTTGACCGACAGATGCTTTTCGATGCTGTCGCCGTCGCCGCAGCCCTTGACGGAGGGCGTGGGAATGGTCACGGGGCGGTCAAACGACACGCCTGCCTCGCGGGCAAGACCGATGACGGACAGGCAGTCGGGACGGTTGGAGGTAATCTCAAACTCGACCACGGTGTCGGAGAGCTGCATCACGTCGCGGATATCGTCGCCGATGCGGTCGGCGTATTCTTCGCCGAGGATCCAGATGCCGTCGGCAAATTCACCGGGGCAGTCGTGTGCATCAAGACCCAGCTCGCCGAACGAGCACAGCATACCGTTCGAGGGCACGCCGCGCAGCTTACCGGCCTTGATGGTCACGTCGCCGGGCAGCTTTGCCACGGGAACGGCAGCGGGAACGATAGCGCCCTCAAACACGTTCTGCGCACCCGTCACGATCTGAACGGGATCGCCCGTACCAATATCCATCTGGCAGATCTGCAGATGGTCGGAGTCGGGATGCTTTTCCAGCTTGAGAATGCGGGCGACCTTGACGTTTTCAATATCATTGCCCAGAATTTCGTAGCCCTCGACCTTGGAGCCGGTATCGGTCATACGGTCGCAGAAGGCCTTGGCGTCAACGTCCTTGACGTCCACGAAATCGGACAGCCATTTCATAGAAAGATTCATAATATCTTATCTCCTTTCCGTTCAGAACTGTTCAAGGAATCTGACGTCGTTCTCGTAAAGATGGCGCATGTCGTCGATGTGATATTTCAACATGGCGATACGCTCCACGCCAAGACCGAAGGCAAATCCGCTGTACTCGTCGGGATCAATGCCGCAGTTGCGCAGCACATTGGGGTGTACCATACCGGCACCGAGGATCTCGATCCAGCCCTCGCCCTTGCAAAGACGGCAGCCCTTGCCGCCGCAGGCGAAGCAAGAAACGTCAACCTCGGCCGACGGCTCGGTGAAGGGGAAATGATGGGGACGGAAACGGATGCGCGTTTGCTCACCGAACATGGTCTTGGCAAACAGCGAGAGCGTTGCACGCAGATCGGCCATGGTCACGCCCTTGTCAACGACCAGACCCTCAAGCTGATGGAACAGCGGTGAGGGGGTAGCGTCAACCGCGTCCGAGCGGTACACGCGACCGGGCGAGATGATGCGGATGGGCGGCTTTTGCACCTCCATGACGCGCGCCTGAACGGGCGAGGTCTGGGAACGGAGCAGAATCTTATCCGTGATATAGAAGGTGTCCTGCGTGTCGCGGGCAGGATGGTTTTCGGGAATGTTGAGCGCCTGGAAGTTGTAGTAGTCGTACTCGACCTCGGGACCCTCGGCGATGGCGTAGCCAAGACCGATGAAAATGTCCTCCAGATCGCGCTGAACCTGCGTTAAGGGATGCGTGTGACCGACTCTCGTCGCCTTGCCTGGCATGGTAACGTCCAGCTTTTCGTCCTGCAGCTGCTTCTCCAGAGCCTTTTCCTTTTGCTCGGCAGCCTTTTGCTCAAGCGCTTCTTCAATAGTGGCGCGTACCTCGTTGGCGATCTGACCGACCACGGGGCGCTCCTCGGGCGACAGTGCGCCCATGCCGCGCAGCACGGCCGTCAGCTCACCCTTCTTACCAAGATACTTGATGCGAAGCGCGTCAAGATCTGCATCGGGAGAGGAGATCTGCTCCATGGCCTGCGCCTTGATGTTCGCAAGTGTTTCTCTCATGATGTGTTTCCTTTCCTTTTCATTCATTTGTTTTGGGGCCTTGGCTTTGAGAAGGGTAAAAAAAGAACACCCATCCCGAAACCGCATCGGGACGAGTGCCAAAGCACACGCGGTACCACCCAATTTTCTGACCTTGAATCTGAAGAAACAAAGCCAACACTTTGTCCGGCTGTAACGGGCCTGCCCGTGTCCTGCTACCACGCATATCGCTTCACAAGACCTGCTCCGAAGGGAAACGCGCACGCC
>JAZQMI010000013.1:0-28868 GCA_045543375.1 Eubacteriales bacterium
GAAATTGCCGCTTGCGGCAATTTTGCTGCTTTGCGCGCAGCGCAAAGAGGGGTTCGAATCCAGTTCGGTGTACCATAAAGAAACCATAATATTGATACGAAAAATATCGGTATTATGGTTTTTTTATTGCCAAAATAGGGGTGTTTTGCTCTTTTTCATAGGTTTTATAGCAAAAATGTAGGCTTGCCGAGATGTTTTTTGTCCTTGCAAGCCTTTTTTTGTTTTTAACCGTAAAATACAAATCGTTCATTTGATACCCCTTTCGTTCAATTTATCGGGTATCGTTCAATTATTGATTTGCTGAAGAAACGCCTTGATTTGAGTTAGATATTATGCTATAATAAACTCACCGATAAATAAGAATTTGCCTGTTAATTCACTCTACCAACGGTTTACTTCTCCTCACTAAACCAATGGTGGGTGTACTTTATATGCCATAGCGGTTATACTGTATGCGAAAGGAGGTCGCCTATGGATCAATTGAAAACAGGAAAATTTATTGCCGAATGCAGAAAACAAAAAAACTTAACGCAAATGCAGTTGGCAGAAAAACTCGGTATCACCGACAAGGCAATATCCAAGTGGGAACGCGGCATAGCAATGCCTGATTCCTCAATTATGCTTGAGTTCTGTGATATTCTCGGCATCAGCGTAAACGAATTATTAAGTGGGGAGAAAATCAATATGGAAAACAACAATCAAAAAAACGAACAGCTTTTGCTTGATATGGCAAAAGAATTAGAAAAGAAAAATAAAACGATCTGGTCTTCTATGTGGGCAATTATGATTGTAAGTGTGACGGTACTAATTGCAGGCATATTTATTGCCGCATTTTTGATACCTGAAGGAGTGTGGCAACTTGTCACCATTCTCGGTGTTTGCGTTGTGTTTTTAATACCGTGCCTCTATGCGTTAAAGATTGAAGTCAGTGTGGGTGCATACAAGTGCAAAAATTGCGGTTGCGAAATAGTGCCTACTTATAAAGAAGCAATGAATGCAATGCACATGGGATTTACCCGTTATTTAAAGTGTCCGAATTGCAACAAACGCACTTGGTGCAAAAAAGTAATAAAGAAATAAGTTTTCAAATTGTGAGAGAGTCAAATTCCAATTTATCGGACTAAAAATGGGTGCAAACCATTTTACCCGAATGCACCCATAATTTCAAAATTTGCACCCATTGTAAAATGGTATCAAAATTTTAGATTACTCACAAGAAAAAAGCAAGTCGAAAGACTTGCTTTTTTCTATCCAATCCGAAGGATTGGCATGGAATCACCGCGCGAAGAGCGGTGCATGGAATCCGTCGCTTCGCGGCGGCATGGCATCACGCCCAAGCGTGCATTCCACTTCGGATTGATTCCATACATCCCTTCGTGATGATTCCATCCACGGCTACGCCGTGATTCCATACCGCAGACAAGCTGCGGACGTCATGCACTTTCTTCGAAAGTGATTTGAGGTTGTCAGCCTTTTATATTTGAAATATAACTAAAAATCGTTCACTCGGCGCGAGGCTTTTAGCCTCTTCTTTGGTGAGCGAACACGTGACTTGGAAAAATCACTTTTTTCCAGCCCATTCATACAAAATTTCCCGCAGCTCTTTTTCGTTTTCCGCCACCGCTTGCCCCTCGGATGCGGCAAAGGCGGTGGTTTTTTGGTCGAGCGCGGAGTAGGGAACGCACGCCGCGCTCGCACCCGCCGCGTGTGCTAAGATCAGCCCGTGCAGCCGCATCGAGATAACGCCAATCGAGCGTGCAAACGCGCCCGCGACCGCCTTTTCCTGCTCGGTGACGATCAGTTTTCCCGCGCCGCAAGAGTGCATCAATTGTTGACAAACGGACACGTCGTGCACGCGGTCAAATGCGAAAAAGAGCGGGTAAACGCCGTGCTCGCGCCACAGCTTTTTGACCGCTTCGCCAAGCTCGCGCAGGCATTTTTCGTCCGATGCGCGCGGTACGATACTGACGAAGGGGTAGGGCGCGTCACGCCCCAAAAGGCGCGCCGCCGCGGCGGGATCGGGCACGACCGACAGCGCGGGATCGGGCAAAAAGGAGAGGCGGTCGGGCGGGATTTTCGCTTGCTTGAGGTATGCGAGCGATGGCTCGTCACGCAGAGAAATTTCTTTGACAGTTTGCAATATCGTTATAGTTGCTCGTTTGGCGAGCCGTCCACGCAACGGTCCGATGCCGTTGGCAACGAGAGAGCAAGGACAATTTGTCCGGCGTGCAAGGCACAGCAGTGCGAGATAATAGGCGAGCGAGCGCGAGCCGTGGGGCGAGCAGTTTTGCAGCAACGCGCCGCCGCCCAGCACAAAGGCGTCTGCGCGCCAAAGAGAGCGCGCGACGCTTGACCATCGGCGGCGAGGCACGCACGGAATGTCAAATTTGCCTTGGTCGCCCGAAAGAGCCGTAAGCGAGAGCGTTGCGCCCATGGCAATCGGCGGCGCGTCGGGACGCGCCAAGGAGGCGGGTGCGGCGCGACGGTGCCAACGCTCGATCAGGCAGCGCAAAATGGCGTCGTCACCCAGATTTCCGCAGCCCGCATAGCCGCCGATCAGCACGCGAAGGCGGCGCTTTTTTGTCAAAATTTGCTTGTATATCAATGAAATCTGCTCGCACATGCGCTCCGCGCCGTATTCTTGCCGCACGCGTGCGGAGAGTGCAGCCACAAGGCGGTCGCTCTGTTCTTTGCCCATATCCATCGCGCGCAAGACGTGCTCGGTCAGCGCGGCTTGGAGGGGTTCACCGCGCAAACGGGATAGCCCCCGACAGCAAAAATTCCCGGCAGCGTGCGCATCAAAATTCTGCTCGGTGAGCAGACCGCCAAATCCCTCGTCGCCCGCCAAAATCACAAGGCAGCCGCACGCGAGCGCCTCAAGCGCGGCGCGGGACACGCCCACGAAAACGTCCGTTTGGCGAAAGCAATCGGCCACGCGGTCGGTCGCGCCCACGGCAACGACGAACGGCTCGGGCATGCCGCTTTGCGCGTTGACGCGTTCCGCCGCCTCTGCAATTTGTTGATAATGGTCGCCACCGCCGAGAATGGTCAACCGCAGGCGTTTGCCTCGTTTTTGCGCCTCGCGCAAAAGGGCGGGTGCGATGGCGACGAGGGATTTAGCGGCCGCAGAGCAGTCGCCGTCCAGACGGCTGGCAAAGGTGATGCAGACCACGTCCGTCGCGTCGGTGTCGGTCGGCAAGCGATGGAACACCTCGCCGTCAATGCCGTTGGGTACGACGCAAATGCGCTCGCGCGGCACGCCAAACGAATGCAACAGATGCTCGCGCAGGTCGTCGCTGACCGCCACGCTCACCTCGCCCCAAAAGGACAAAAGGCGGTGGCACGGCGCAAAACGGGCGTGGGCACTCACCACCAAAGCAGGCGAAAAAAGACGCCGCAAGGCGCGGCGGCGGTAGGGCAGGCGGTGGGGAATTTTATACGCGGGGCACAGGCGGTCGCTCATGCGGAACAGCCGCAGCAGCAGTGCCGTTCGCCGCGTGTGAGCGTGCATGACGTCAAAGCCGTTCGCCCGTTGCAGGCGGCGCAGCAGCCGGACGCAGCGGCATGCCGACAAAACGAACGAGGCGCGACGCAGCGAGGCGGTCGGAAAGTGATAGACCGTGACACCGCAGGCGGTGAGCGCGCGCTCCAGCACGCCACCCGAGGACAGCACGGCGACGGTGTGCCCTCCGTCCAGCAAGCCCTTGGCCAGCGTGATCACGTGCGTTTCGGCTCCGCCCACGCCGAGTGCGTCGATGAGAAGTAAAATTTTCAAAGCTTCACCCCTTTTCGGGGTTAGTATGTGCAGAAAATACCCGCACAAGTCCGACGCGCACCATCTTTTCGTCGCCCCTGCGCACCACGACATAGCACCATGATAGCTCATTGTAAAAGTTTTGGGTCGAGCCTTTTTTAAAAGGCTCGCGGAGTGCAGAGGCGGAGCCTTTGCCCGCGCTCCGCAGAGCGCGGAAGTCTTTTATCCTTCAAAAGCGCCCGAAAGGGTGAATTTTGTTTGCAGAGCAAACAAAAGAGGGAAAACCACAAGTGGGGTTTTCCCTCAAAAACAACCGGTGTTTTGCGTATATCAAATATTTTTTCCCATTTCTCTTGCAAGGCGCAACAATCCCTCTCGCTCGTTTTTCTCGGGATCGTCCAGCACGGCGGCGAGCAAAGCGGCGAGTGTGTGACCGATATCGCTGCCGCGCAGCTTCAGCTCGGTCATGAGGTCGCGACCGTCCACGGCGAGGTCAGCGATGCAAAGGCAATCGCCGCGGGCGCGGATGACGTCGCATCGCCCGATCTGCTCGTCGGCATTCCGGAGCGTTCCGCAAGCAGCCGACAGCAGCAGCGCGCCGTCCGTGTGCGCACCGACGCGTGCCATATAGCGGCGCAGATCGGCGTCCGTTTCGGGGGCGGGCAAGGACAGCGCGGCGATGCAGGTCGCGACGGCGTCCGTCTGTTTCGTGGATAATCTGAGCGCGCGGCAACGCGCCTTGGCACCCTCCTCGTCCTCGCCGCAAAGCAGCAGGGAGAGGCGCAGCATGGCGTCACGGGGCAGGGCATCGACCGCCGCGAAAAGGGCGGAGTTTTCGGTAAAATAAGGGTTTTTCGGCAGTGGGAGAACGCGATCCAGCAGACCCGTTCGGCTCATGATATCCAGCCCACGCGAAGGGGTCTTGCCCTCCAGCATGCGGCACAGCTCGCTTGCAATGCGCTCGGCCGACACGTGTGCGATGGCGTCCGCCTTTTCAGCGAGCGCCGCCTCGGTCGCGCCGTCAAGGGCAAAATCAAGCTGAACGGCAAAGCGGACGGCACGCAGCATGCGCAGCGCGTCCTCGGTAAAGCGGGTGACGGGGTCGCCCACGCAGCGGAGCATCTGCTTTTCAAGGTCGTCGCGACCGCCGTAAGGGTCGACAACGTCGAGCGCATCCACGTCCAGCGTGCGCGGCTCGGACGGAATGACGTCGGTCGCGGCGAGGTCGGGCAGGCGGCAGGCCATGGCGTTGACGGTAAAGTCGCGGCGGCCGAGGTCGTCGGTGATGCGGTCGGTGAAGTGGACGCTGTCGGGGTGGCGGGCGTCGGTGTAGGCACCATCGACACGGTAGGTGGTGCATTCGATGGGCTCACCGCGCACGATCAGCGTCACCGTGCCGTGGGCAAGACCCGTGGGGATCGTTTTGAAACCCGATGCGCCGAAAATTTTGAGCATTTGGTCGGGCTTGGCGGCGGTCGTGACGTCCCAGTCGTGGGGCGTGCGACCCATCAGGGCATCGCGCACGCACCCGCCGACGATATAGGCGGGGTAGCCTGCGCGCTCGAGCAGCCAGAGCGCCGCGAGCGGGGCGGGGGGAATGGTCAGATAATGCATGGCGAGCCTCCTTTCGGGTTTTTCATGTCCATTATACTAAAATTTTGCCCGTTTGTCCAGTTTTTTGCCGCAGAAAACGGTGAATTTTTTTGTCACACCGCCCTCGCCGAAAATTCGGGCGGGAAAGGCAAAAAAATTGCGATATTCACGCTTTGTTCATAATACTATGGTATAATATATTCTGTATCGTTATAAGCGCGCCACGCGTGCGCGCGAGCGTGAAAAGAAAGGAACACTCAACGACATGATAAAAATTGAGCATCTGGTCAAAAATTACGGCTCCGTTTGCGCGGTTGACGACGTCAGCTTTTCGGTCGAGAGCGGCGAGATCGTCGGTCTGCTCGGCCCCAACGGCGCAGGAAAATCGACTACCATGAATATTCTGACGGGATACCTGTCCTCGACCTCGGGCAAGGCCGCCATCGCCGGCATCGACATTCTGTCCAACCCCCTGGAGGCAAAAAAGCTGATCGGCTATCTGCCCGAGCAGCCGCCGCTGTATCCCGACATGACCGTCCGCGAATACCTGAACTTCAACTACGAGCTCAAGGGCTGCACGCTGCCCCGCGAGCAGCATATTGCCGAGGTGTGCGACGTCGTCAAGATCCGCGACGTCTACGACCGCGTCATTCGCAATCTGTCCAAGGGATACCGCCAAAGAGTTGGCATCGCGCAGGCTCTGATCGGCAATCCCAAGGTCATTATTTTCGACGAGCCGACGGTCGGTCTTGACCCCAAGCAGATCATCGAGATTCGCAATCTGATCCGCAGCCTTGGCAAGGATCACACGGTCATTCTGTCCACCCACATTTTGCAGGAGGTGCAGGCCGTCTGTGACCGTATCGTCATCATCAATAAGGGTAAGATCGTGGCCGACGAAAAGACCGAGAACATCAGCCGCGCGGTCGAGAACAACCGCCGCTTCAACGTCAAGATCTGCGGACCGCAGCGCGAGGTGCTCGCCATGCTGCGCGAGCGACCCGGTATCGTGTACGCCGAGGTGCTGGCCGAGCGCGACGGCGATGCTTATACCTACACCATCGAGAGCGAGTACGGTGTTGACATTCGAAAAAATCTGTTCTTTACGCTGGCCGAAAGAGGCTGGGCGATGATCGGTTTGGAGGCTCTTGGCATGAGCCTTGAGGATATCTTCATCACGGTCGTTGATAAGTCCGACATCAGCGCCAAGCGCGCAAGAGAAAAGCGCCCGACGGGCAGACAGAACCGCGCCCGCACGGCGCTGGAGAACAGCCTTGCCGACGAGATGTTCCGCTCGGCCGAGCAAAAGCGCGTCGAGAAGGCCAAGGAGCAATACAGCGACGAGGAGGAGTAAGGGTTTTCCCTTTACCCTCGCACAGTCGCTACGCGACGCGCGCGGGGTGATTTTTGATGTTCATTCTTTCTCATCCGAGAAAGAACGAACCAAGAAAGCGGACCAAAGGGCAAGCCCTTTGGAAACCCGCGTTGCTGCGCAACGCTCCGTTCGGCGCGCTAGGTCGCTTCGCTTCTCGCTGCACATAAAAATTTGCGTTAGCAAATTTTTCGTGAGCGGGCAATCATTTTTTAGCATTTGCTTTTCTTTACGCCCGCTCGGCGCTTTGCTCATGCGCGCCTCAAAGGTGTAGTCACATCTGCGCTGCGTGCGCGGCTTAAAGAAAGCCGCACACACTTTGGGTGGCGTCGTCGCCAAGGTGTGTTCGTGTTTCTTTAACACGAACACGCGAAATTCTCACCAAACGAAATCTTCAAGCCGCGCCTTGGAAACCGCAGGTTTCCACCCGAAGCGGCTTGCCGTGCGCGGCTCTGCCGCGCGGGTTCTCCAAGGGCAGCGCCCTTGGACGCGTTTTCTTTCGTTCTTTCTTTGTCGCGTGACAAAGAAAGTACATACGTCCGCGGCGGCGCAACGTGCCGACGCCAAAAACAAAAGAAAGGATATCCCCCATGCTTGCCATTTACAAAAAGGAGCTGCGCTCCTATTTCATCAATCCCATCGGCTACGTTTACGTCGGTATCTTTCTCGTTTTCTCTGCGCTGCTTGCGTGCTACACCACGCTCATCAGCGAAAGCTACGACACGTCGCAGTATTTCACCTATATGATCTTTGCTTTCATCATTCTCATTCCGCTGCTGACCATGCGGTCGTTCGCCGAGGAGCGAAAGGCAAGGACGGAGCAGTTGCTTCTGACCGCGCCCGTCACCATCACGGGCATGGTGCTTGGTAAGTACCTGGCCGCCCTGACGCTGTTTGCCTCGACCGTGCTCGTGTCGTGCGTCAACTTCATTCCGATCTACGCCATCGCCAACGTCGAGCGTGCGGGTGAGAGTGCGACCATCTCGCACATCGGTCCCGTCACAGCACAGCTCGTCGGCTCGCTGATCGCGCTGCTCCTTCTGGGCGCGGCCTTCATCGCCATCGGCACCTTCATCTCGTCGCTGACCGAAAATCAGCTCTCCGCCGCCGTCGTCACTATCGGCGTGCTGGCCGCTATGGTGCTGCTCAACATGGTCAACAACATCACCGACGCCGAGGGTCGCCAGATCATCTCGTCCTATGCCGTCCGTGCCGTCATCAACTGGTTCTCGGTGCTCAACCGCTTCGCCAACTTCGGCTACGGCATCTTTGACTTCACCGCGCTCTTGTATTACGCATCGCTGAGTGCGATCTTCGTCTTTTTGACCGTCCGCGTCTACGAAAAGCGCCGTTGGGGCTAAAAGAGCGCAAGGGTAAGAGAGGAACGCAACGCATATGAAACATCCGACTATGCACAGCCGCCGCGTGCGCTACGGGGGTCTGACGGTCGCCCTGACCGTCACACTCGTCGCCGCCGTCGTGCTGCTCAACGTCATATTCTCCACGCTGGCAGGCCGCTACGCGTGGTATATCGACATGACACCCGAGCATCTTTACTCGGTGTCGGACAACTGCCACCAGATGCTAAAGGACGCGCTTTCGCGCGCCGAGCAGGAGCGTGGCGAGGACGTCAAGGTGAACATTATTTTCGCCGAGGATTACACCAAATACGAGCCCGGCTCGGTCGGCTCGTATATTTACAACACCGCCCGCGAGCTTGCCGAGCGTTACGAGCAGATCGATCTGGAATGGTTTGACTGTTGGGTCGATAAGACACGCGCCGAGCAGCTTGGCGTCAGAAATGCGCAAAGCGTCGTGCTGCAGCTTGAGGACGGCGGCAGCCGTACCTTCTATCAGCAGGAATTCTTTGCCTTTGCGGCAGGAAATACCACCACGCCCATCGGCTACGACGGCGAGCGCGTGTTTGCCACCACTCTGATCTCTTTGCTTGAGGGCGAGCGTCCGCTTTGCTGCATCACGATCAACCACGACGAGCAGTTTTTTGACGAGAGCTTTATGTATCTGCTGCGCGACGCGGGCTACGACATCACCATGCTCGACCTGTACTATCAGGACATTCCCGAGGAGTGCGAGCTGCTGCTGACCTATAATCCGAACACCGACTTTATCACGGTGGACGGCGTGTCGGACAAGAGCGAGCTGGACAAGCTCGACGCCTATCTGGCCGCGGGCGGCAACTATATGGTCTTTTTGTCGGGAGATACGCCCGTGCTGCAAAATCTCGACGCATTTTTAGCCGAGTGGGGCGTCACCGTCGCACGCGACTATGACGAGCTGACCGACCGCGAGTACGGCGCGCTCATCAAGGACACCTCGGCCGCGCTGAGCGCCGACGGCTTTACGCTGCTGGGTCGCTATGCAAGCGAGGGCAAGGGTGCCGCACTGACGGCCGTGATGACGGAGCGGGAATACGTGCCCGGTGTCGTCTTCTACGACGCGACCGCGCTGCTGGGTGCCGAGGGCTACGCAGCCGTGGGCGGCTCGACCTATCAAAGCGGCACACGCACGCGCTCCGACCTGTTCACGGCCGGTGAGAGTGCCGTCGCCTGGGCCAACGGCAAGCAAATGACCTCGCTCTCGGGCTCTCTCGCTCTGATGAGCGTGACCGAGGACAGCGCGAGCGGTGCTCGCGTGCTGGTGAGCGGCTCGACCGGCTTCGGTGCGCAGGAGTATATTCAAAGTGCGGTATTCGGTAACGCCGACGCTGTGCTGTGCGTGCTGCGCGATATGGGACAGGAGCACGTGCCCGTGGGGCTGCATTATAAGCCCTTCTCGGCATCGGTCATTTCGTCCGTCACGTCCACGCAAAAGCTCAACTGGACGCTGACGCTCACGCTTGCGCCCATCGTGCTTTGCGCCGGCTTTGGCGTCGTTATTCTGGTCAGAAGGAGGTATTCGTAATGAAGCGTTTGCATGTTGGAAAAGGCGCACGAGCCTCCGTGTCGGTCTTGCTGACCGTGCTGGTCGTCGCCGCCGTGCTGCTGTTCAACGCGGGCATGTCGGTCCTGTTCTCGCGCAACCTCTGGTTCGTCGACCTGACGGGCTACGAGCGCAACGGTGCTTCGACCAACTACGAAGACTGGGTGTATGAAAATTACACGCTGACCGACGAGATCGTCGACTTTATGGACAACACCTTCGCCGAGCTCAACGCCGTCCGTCAGGGCAAGGGCGAGCAGCCCGTGGAGGTCGAGATCGTCTTTTGCGACGACCCTGACAATCTGCTCTCGGGCAATCTGTATCAGCGCATGGTCTATATGGCCGCGCTGCAGCTTCAAAAGCATTTTCCCGACACCATCACGGTGCGTACGGTCGATATTTATAAAAACCCCTCGGCCGTGCAAAAATACAAGACCAACGCCTACACCACCATCTATTCCTCGACGGTCATCATTGCGAGCGGCACCGAGGTAAGAAGACTGTCCGTCAATTCGTTCTTCTTCAACGACAGCACGACGGGCGAGCTGTGGGCGTCCAACGTCGAGGTCAAGTTTGCCTCGGCCATTCGCGCCGTCACCAAGGCGGCCTCTCCCAAGTGCCTCTTGCTGACGGGTCACGGCGAGAGCGGCTACACCGCCTCGTTTATCTCGCTGCTTGAGGACGCGGGATATGAGGTCGTCCGTGACTTCGAGCTGTCCGTACAGGACGTTCCCGAGGACTGCCGTCTGATCGTTTGCTGTGCGCCCGTGCGTGATTTCTCGGGCTACAACGAGCAAATGAGCGGCGCGGCGAGCGTATCCGAGATCGCCAAGCTGGACGCATTTCTGGACGACGAAAACTCGCTGATGGTCTTTTTCAATCCCGACACGCCCGTGCTGCCCAATCTGGAGGAGTATCTGGAAAAGTGGGGCGTGCGCGTGTGCCGCGAGGACAACGCGGCGGGTGAGAGCAACAATCTGCTCATCAAAGACCCCATCGGCGCGCTGACGACCGACGAGATGACCTTCGTGGCAAGCTATGTCACCGAGGGACTTGGCGGCATGATGACGTCCGAGATGCGGGAGCAATCGTATCCTGCCAAGGTGGTCTTCCCCCGCGCCACGGCACTGACCTTCTCACCCTCGTTCAAGACGGTCTACCGCGTCGAGGATTCGAGCGGTAACGCCCTGGAAACCCCGTATTCCTACGCCACCTCGGGCGCCAATGCCACCTACCGCCACGCCTTTGATATGTTCGTCACGCCCGAAGGGTGCGTGGCCTATGCCGACGGCGAGCCGCTTCACGCAAGTGAGGACGGCAAGGTCTACACCGTCATGACCATTTCGCAGGAATCGGTCACCTCGGCAGGCGACGTGGGCGGTAACACCACGGTATCGCACGATTCCAACGTCGTCGTTTGCGGCTCGACCGACATTCTCGCCGACGAGCTGCTTTCCACCAACGCTTACGGCAACGCCGATATGCTGTCGGGTGTCGTGCGCACGCTGGGCGTTGACCCCATGACGGCCAAGATCCAGCAATATATCAAGCCACTCACCTCGTCCGAGGTCGAAGCTGATCTGATCACAAGCGCCAACAAAAAGAACACCACGCTCGCGCTTGCCATCATTCCCGCCGTGCTGCTGCTCGGTGCCGGCGTCATCGTGACGACGCGCCGCAAATATTTGTAATTCCGAGAGGAAAGGGCTTCCAATATGCCGAATTCATGCCAAAATATCATCAATATCATGTTCCGTGCCGAGAGGGGCGAGTGCCAAGTGCGCGCCCGCGAGGGGCAGACGGGCGAGCCGTTTGGCGAGCTGCCCGTGGCCGTGCGGTCGGGATACCTGTTTGACGGCTGGTTTACCGCCCCCGATGGGGGTGAGAAGGTCACGCCGACCGATATCATCGCCGCCGATAGCGATCTGACGCTTTACGCCCATTATACCAAGAAAAAGGGCGGCAGAAAATCGAGCTATCGCAAGCAGCGGACGTTTCTTGTCGCGCTGATCGCCACCATTGCGCTGCTGTCGGTTGCGCTGGTCGCGGTCAACTATATCGTCAGCATCATTCCCTACGTGGACGAGGGCGACCCGTCCACGCCCGACGACGACCGCACCTATCGTGCCAAGAAAAAGGACGGCGTCTATTCCATCTACGACGAGGACGGCGTCGAGCTGTCCAAAAACAGCGACGGCTATTATCTGGCCCACAGCGGCGCGCAGCTCTCGCTTGACCCCGACACGGGCAAGATCACCGAGTACGCCGTCGTGTATATCGAGGGCAGCGAGCAGGTGGGCGGCAACAGCCGCATTCTGATGTTCCCCCAGATCAAGCAAGCCGACGTCGCCAAGATCGAGGTGACCAACGCGCACGGCTCGTACACCTTGTACGTGGACGACAACGGCAACGTCCAGATCAAGGGCTATGAAACTGACCGTGTCGTCATTCAATACGACAAGGAAAAATACGCCTATCTTTGCGTGGCGGCGGGCTATCCGCTCTCCATTCGCCGTCTTGACACGGCCGCCGTGCTCGAGCGCGGCTACGCCGAGTACGGACTTGTCCCCGAGGTGCGCGTGGACGAAGAGGGCAACGAGTACGACTATGCCCCTGCCGAGTACACCATCACGTCCAAGAGCGGCGCGAGCTATACCGTGCTGATCGGCGACGCCATCGTGTCCGACGCGGGCTATTACGTCAAGCTCAAGGGCGAGCAGAACAAGTCGGTCTACGTCATGAGCAACACCAATTACGACGTGACGCTGCTCGCACCCGTTGAGCAGCTCATCACGCCCATGCTGACCTATCCCACCACGCTGACCGATTGCTACGACGTCGAGGATTTCACGCTCGCGTCCTATCCCGACGGTCGCGAGGGCGAGGCGCGCATTCACGTGTCGTTTGACTATATCGACCTGCTCGCGCGCGAGAAGACCATGTATTCGACCGAGCCGTACCAGCCCAACGTGGGCGGCGGCTACAAATACAGCGGCTACCGCCTGAGCAGCACCGAGATCAGCCCTGTGCTTCAGGAGCTGTACGACCCCAACGTCACGCGCGTGCTCAAGCTGGGCATCAACAAGGATGTTCTTGCCGCGTACGGTCTTGACGATCCCGCCTTCGTGCTCACCTACAAGCTGCGCATCGATACCGACGGCGACGGCAAAAAGGACAGCACCATCGAAAACTCGCTGCTCATCGGCGAAAAGACGGCAAGCGGCACTTACCTTGTCGCGTCCGCACTGTGTGACGTCATCGCCGAGGTCGACCAGAGCTCGCTGTATTGGCTCGAATACGAGAGCATCGACTGGGTCGAGCCCACCATGTTCTGGATCAATCTCGCCTTCCTGCGCACCATTGAGGTGAGCTCGCCCACTTACAGCTCGGTCATCACGCTGGACAACTCCAAGACCGATCAGAGCAAGGCCATCAGCTCGACCGATATCGAGTTTTGGATCAACGGACAGACGCCCGATTATATCGTTTACAAGCAGTCCTACGCCTCGGGACAGTTGACCGAGGAAACGCCCGTATACAATCTGCGCCAGTTCTATAAGTCGCTGCTCAGCCTGACCGTCAACGGCATGGCCAAGGACGGCCCCATCGCGCTGACCGAGGAGCAAATGGCGGACTTCCGCGCCATGGATGACAGCGAGTGCCAGCTCATGCTGACCGTTCACGCCGAGGATATGGCGACCATCTACAACGCACAATATCACGATCAGAACAATACCTCCACGCTGGTCTACCGCTTCTACCGCTACTCCGAGGGTCGCTCGTACGTGACCGTCAACGGCGAGGGCGAATTCTTCGTGGACGCCACGTTTGTCGAAAAGCTCATCGCCGACGCACAGCGTCTGGAGCAGGGCATTCTGATCGATTCTACCTCCAAGACCTGATAAAAGGAGATCACCATGACCTTTGTTTTAGCTTCCGCCTCGCCCCGCCGTCGCGAGATCCTTTCGCACATCGGGCTGGATTTTCGCGTCTGCGTGGCCGACGTGGATGAGAGCAGCGACGTCACCGACGGTGCAGCGCTGGTCGAGCAGCTATCCGAGAGAAAAGCGCGCGCCGTGCTCCAACAACTCAAGGAGAGCGGCGCGTGGCGCAAGGATACCGTCATCATCGCCGCCGACACGGTGGTGGTCGATCCCGTGGGGCGCATTCTGGGCAAGCCGACCGACACACAGGACGCCGCCCGCATGCTGCACTTGCTGTCGGATCACACCCACCGCGTCATCAGCGGCGTGACCGTCATGACGGACGAAAAGGCCGCCGTCGCACACGAGGTCACCGAGGTCACCTTCGCGCATCTGGACGATGCGACCATCGACCGCTATATCGCAAGCGGCGAGCCCATGGACAAAGCGGGCGCGTACGGCATTCAGGACACGGCCGCGCTGTGGATCAGCGGTATTTGCGGCGACTATTTCAACGTCGTCGGTCTGCCGCTGCATCGCCTTGAGCGCTTGCTGAATGAAAATTTCGGCTTGTCGCTGTGGAAAAGTCCGTGATTTTTCCAAGCCCTTTGCCCTACGGCATGACGTTTGAAATCAACACCCTTTTCATATACATTCCTTTGAAAGGAGCATTCATATGAACTCTCCATTAGCCGTTGATCTCGGCACGACACATACGCGTATCAGCCGCCGCGAGCACGTGCTCATTCAGCGCTTTCCCTCGGCCATTGCCGTCAAGGCAGCGGGCGGCGAGGTGCTCGCCATCGGAAAAGACGCGCTGCCCATGCTGGGTCGCACGCCCGCAGGCGTGCGCGCCGTCCGACCGCTTCAATACAGCGCCGTGGCCGATTACGACCTTGCCGTCATCATGCTGCATACCTTTTTCAAGCAGGCGCAGGCGCTGGGCTTTTTGCAGCGTCCGACGGTCGCCGTCGCCATTCCGCACGGACTGACCGAGGTCGAAAAGCGCGCCCTTGAGGACGTCGCACACGACGCGGGCGCACGCTCGGTGCGTCTGATCCCGCACGCCGTGGCTGCCGCGCTGGGCGCGGGGCTCAACGTGTCGGGTCCGCACGGCTCGATGATCGTCGATATCGGCGGCGGCACGACCAAGGCGGCTGTGCTGTGCTACGACGGCGTCGTCAGCGCCAAGACCTCGCGCGTGGCAGGAGATGAATTTGACCGCGCCATCGTCGCGCATCTTCGCTCGGCGCACGGCGTCATCATCGGCGAGCAGACGGCAAACGCCATCAAGCACCGCATCGGCTCGGCGCACCCCGCGCTGCATCGCGGCACGCTGTCCGTCAGCGGTCGTGACGCCCAGAACGGTCTTGCCACCACGGTCGAGATCTCGTCCGCCGACGTGTGCGAGGCGCTGCGCAAGCCGCTCTCGCGTATCGTCCGCCTTATTCGTCTGACGCTGGAGGCTGCGCCCCCCGAGCTCAACGCCGACGTGTCCACCACGGGCATCGTGCTGTGCGGTGAAAGCGCGCTGCTGCCGGGCATCGCCAAGGTGCTGGCCAACGGTACGGGTCTGCGCGTCACGACCGCCAAGGAGTGCGGCGACTGCGTCATTCGCGGTCTGGAAAAGGCCTGCGAGCGGCAGGGGCGTACATAAGGAGGGCCATTATCATGAAAGAAAATCCGAATTTTGATTTTTATAGCTTTAATCTGCCCAAAAACGAGCAAGCACAAGAGGAAAAGGGATCCTACGCGCAAGCGTCCGAGCCGACCGGACCCGTCATGACGCCCGCTGCGGCAAGAGCGCCCTTCGCGCCGCCCGCCCGTCCGGCGTACGACCATTTACGCCGCGCACGTCGCGCCTATTCGCGCGCGGGCTGGGCGCTGACCGTCATGCTGGCGGTCTGGTACGCCGCCGCAACCGTTTTTCAACTGCTCGGCACGCTGCTGTTGCCCGATCTGCTGGGCATTGAGGTCGAAAAACTGGTCAACAGCGCCATGTTCTCGGTGCTCACGGGCACGCTGCCGCTGTACGTGTTCGGCGTTCCCGCGCTGTGCCTTACGCTGCTCGGCATGCCTACCGAGCGTCCGCAAAAGCAGCGTTTCGGTGCAGGGCAGTTTACCATCGCTTTTTTCGTTGCGATCGGGCTTGCCATCGTGGGAAACATGATCGGCTCGATGCTCATGTCTGTCATCGGCGGCTTTTCGGGCTATGAATTTTCCAACATGCTCGAGCAGGCGCTGGATATGCCGCTGTGGATGAACGTGATCTGCATGGTCGTGCTCGCGCCCGTGTTCGAGGAGCTCATTTTCCGCAAGCTGCTCATGGATCGCCTGCTGCCCTACGGTGAGCTTGGCGCCATCATCATGACCTCGCTGCTGTTCGGCGCCATTCACGGCAATTTTTATCAGTTTTTCTACGCCGCGCTGCTGGGTGCGCTGCTCGCCTACGTGTATCTGCGCTCGGGCAAGCTGTGGGTGTCCATGCTTTTGCACGCGCTGTTCAATCTGCTGGGCGGCGTGCTGCCGAGTTTGCTGATGCAGGGCATCGACCTCGACGCGCTGCTGCGTGTAGCCGACGAGCAGCAAATGCTCGACCTGATTTTTGAAAATTTCAACGGTTATCTGGCCTTTGGGCTTTACTATCTGGTCTATTATTCGCTGGCGGCAGCGGGGCTCATTCTCCTGCTCGTCCTTCGTAAGCGACTATTCCTTGCGAAAACGAGCGACGAGCTGCCGCGCACCTGGCGCGCCCGCCCCATGTTCGGCAACGCGGGCATCGTCGTCGCGCTTGCTTTTTGCGCCCTACTGTTTTTGCTCAACATGATCGCAACGGCGCAGCCGCTGATCTGAGGGTGTTCATTCTTTCTCATCCGAGAAAGAACGAACCAAGAAAGCGGACCAAAGGGCAAGCCCTTTGGAAACCCGCGTTGCTGCGCAACGCGCTGTTCGCGCCTTCAAAAGGAAAACTTCGTTTTCCAAGGCGGCGCTCAAAGGTGTAGCCACATCTTTGCCGCGTGCGCGGCTTAAAGAAAGCCACGCACACCTTGGCGGCAGACCCGATTCAGATAACAATCATTCTAAAAATAGGAGCCTCCCAAATTGTGTGCGGCTTTTTTGAAGCCGCGCACGCGAGGCTTTTATTGAATGAAATCTTCAAGCCGCGCCTTGGAAACCGTAGGTTTCCATCCGAAGCGGCTTGCCGTGCGCCGCAAAGCGGCGCGGGTTAAGGGCGTAGCCCTTACGCGTTTTCTTGGACACTTCTTTGACGCGCGTCAAAGAAGTGTCATAAAAAAAAGAAAGGAGATCATCTATGCCGCGCTTCCGTCGCATCAAAAAGACCGCGCGCCGCAAAAGCCGCACACGCGTATCCCCGCATGCGCTGTTTTCCCGTCGGCTGACCGCCCTGACGGTCGTTTTCGTCGCCATTTGCATCACCTATGCCGGCATTCTGATCTCGCTTCAAGCCCGCGGCAACGCCTATGCCATCTACGTGGACGGTCCCGCCGTGCCCGACGGCGGCAGCGTGCAAACGGTCACGGTGCAGGCCGTGCGCGGCGGCATCTACGACCGCAACGGCAAGCCGCTCGTCACCAACCGTTATTCCTACGACCTGACGCTGGACTATTCATCGCTGCGCGACGCGGGCAGCGTACATACGCGCAACCGATTGCTGCTCTCGCTGCTCTCGTCGCTGCAAAACGACGCCACCGCGACGCTGTACGCCGACCGCTTCCCCTTGGTCGGTGACTACCCCAACTTGCGCTATTCCGAAAGCGCGCGTGATCCGGACAGCCCCGTTTACGCATCGCTTTTGCGCGTGCTCGGTCGCATCGAGCTGCCCGAGAACGCTTCGGCGTCCGCATTGGTTTCTTACTACGTTGACACCTATTCGCTCGGCGCGCACACCGACGGCGTCCCCACCTATACGGGCGCCGAGATCACGGCGCTGATCGCGCTGTATTACGACATGGACGAGTGCGGCTTTGGCGTGTCCTCTCCTTACGCCATGGCGGGCGAGGTATCCTCGACGTTCATCGCCTCGCAAAAGGAAAACGCCACGCCCGGCGTGCGCTTTACGCTGCGTGCCGAGCGGGTCAATCACTATCCCGGCTACGCCACGCACATTCTCGGTCGGGTCGGCCAGATCTTTGCCGAGGACTGGGAATATTACAGCGCCATGGGCTACCCCATGAACGCCATCGTGGGCACGTCGGGCGCCGAGAGTGCCTTTGAGGCCATTTTGCACGGCACCGACGGGCAAATGCAGATCACGCTGGATGCAAACGGTCGCACGGTCGAGCAAACGACCATCAAGCAGCCCATCGCGGGCCAGGATATTCGTCTGACCATTGACATCGACGCCCAGATCGCCGCCGAGGACGCGCTGCGGCAGGGCGGCACGCCCGGCTCGGTCGTCGCAATGGCGGACAATGGCGAGCTGCTCGTTCTGGCCAGCTACCCAAGCTACGACGCCGCCACGTTCAACGCAAATTACGACGTTTTGTCCACCGATCCCGACCTGCCGCTGCTCAACCGCGCGCTGTCGGCGACCTATATTCCGGGCGATATCATGCAGCTCCTGAGTGCCACGGCAGGGCTTTGCGAGCGCACGATCTCGTCCTACGACGAACTGACCGACGGGGGAAAGCTGACCGTCGGCGAGGGCTCGATTTTGTGCCCGCAATATCTGGAAAAGGGACACTCCCACACCGCGCTGAACGTTTCGAGCGCGCTGGAGGAACGCTGCGCCGTCTTTTTCGGACAACTCGGTCTGCGCCTTGGCAATCAGACCTTTTCGCGCTACGAGGGATTGCTCGGTATCGGTCTTGCCACGGGCATCGAGCTTGCCGAAAGCGTTGGCAAGAGCGCCAATATTTACCCCGGCATTCCCACCGAGCCCGCCTTTGCCGCCGTTGGGCAGAGCGACTGCCGTATGACGCCCGCGCAAATGTGTGCCATGCTGTCCACCGTCGCCTCGGGCGGCAACCGCTACGCCTCGCATCTTTTGCTTGAGGTGCGCGACTACACGAGCGGCACCGTCGTCTATCGCAAAAACGCCGAGCTGCTCTCGCAATTCACCATGTCCGAGCTGGACCGCCGGACCGTCCTGCGTGCGCTCAAAAACGAGGTCGTGTTTGACAGCGCACTGTCGCAACTGACCGCCGACGTCCGCGCATCGGGCGTCGAGGTGGGCTGCTTTGACACGCTCGCGCCGTCGGGTCTTGCCGGACAGAATAACGCCGTCGTGCTCATGCACGCCGATCCCACAAATACGGGAAAACTGACCGTATCGGTCGCTGTCGTTGTGGAAAAACAGACGGATACAAGCCCTGCTTGCACCGTCGCGGGCACGTTGCTCAGCGCGCTTTATCATTAAGGAGAACATCATGTCAAAGATCAACTGGAAGGGCTCGACGCTGCTCGCTCCGCTGCCGCCCATCATGGTAAGCTGCGGGTCGATGGAGCAAAGCAACATCATTACGGTCGCCTGGTCGGGCATTCTCAACACCCACCCGCCGCGCACCTACATTTCGGTGCGCCCACAGCGACATTCCTACAACATCATCAAAGAGAGCGGCGAATTTACGCTCAATCTCACGCCCAAGGAGCTCGTCCGCGCCGCCGACTACTGCGGCATGTACACGGGTGCCAAGGTGGATAAGTTTGAAAAATGCGGATTGACCCGCGAAAATGGCGTTAACGTCGCCTGCCCGTCCATCGCCGAGTGCCCCTTGTCGCTGGAGTGCCGCGTGTTTGATATCGTGCCGCTCGGTACGCACGATATGTTTTTAGCCGATATTCTGACCGTCCGCGCCGACGAAAACTTACTCGACGAGAACGGAAAGCTGTGCATGGAGCGCGCACACCTCGTTTCCTTTGCCCACGGCGAGTATTTTGACATGGGCAAAAGCCTTGGTAAATTCGGTTTTTCCGCGGTAAAGAAAAAGAAAAGAAAATAAAATAAAAGGACTGCTGAAACAGCAGTCCTTTTGCTTTTGTCTGTTATTCTTCGACCTGCTCGCCCTCGTCCTCACCGTCTGCCTCTTTTTCATCGGGCGTGATGGTGGTGAAGTTGACCAGCTTCTGGTCCTCGCCCAGCCTCATGACGATAACGCCCGACGCGGTGCGCGAGTAAGTGTTGATGCCCGACACGGGCGTGCGGATGATGGTACCCTGATCGGTGATGAGCATGAGGTCGTCCAGCTCGTCCACGACGCCGATGCCCGCAAGCAGACCCGTCTTGTCGCTGATCTTGTGGCAAGCCACGCCCATGCCGCCGCGGTTTTTCATCTGGCGGAACTCGGTGAAGTCGCTTCGCTTGCCGTAGCCGTTTTCGGTGACGGTAACCAGCTTTCTGCTCTCGTCAACCAGCACCGCGCCCACGACGAAGTCGCCCTCGGCCAGTCGCATACCGCGCACACCGCGCGCCGTACGACCCATCACGCGTACCGTTTCCTCGTCAAAGCGGGTCGCCGCGCCCTGCGCGGTGGCCAGCAGCAGGCTCTCGCCGCCCTTGGTGTGAACGACGTACAGCAGTTCGTCACCCTCGTCAAGGCTGATGGCGATCTTACCGCCCTTGCGCTGATACTCAAATTCAGACAGCGCCGTTCTCTTGATGACGGCGTTCTTGGTGACCATGGTCAGATGTCCGCCCTCGGCAAAGTCACCCACGCTGATGATGGTGGTGACCTTCTCGCCCTCGGCAAGCTGCAAGACGTTAGCAAGATAGGTGCCCTTGGCCGTACGCGACGCCTCGGGGATCATATAAGCCTTGACCGTGTGCACCTTACCCGTGTTGGTAAACATCATGAGCAGCGAGTGGCTGCCCACCGACAGCACCTTTTCGATGTAGTCCTCTTCCTTGGTCGTCATGCCGATGATGCCCTTGCCGCCGCGATGCTGGGCGGTGTAGGTTGCGGCGGGCAGACGCTTGATATAGCCCGTATGCGTCAGCGTAATGACGCAGTTGTGACGCTCGATGAGGTCCTCATAAACGATCTCGTTTTCGGCGGCGCAGATGTCGGTGCGGCGCTCGTCGCCGTAGCGCTGCTTGATCTCCAGCATTTCCTCTTTGATGATCTCGCGCACGCGGCTCTCGTCGGCAAGGATCGCGCGCAGATCGGCGATCAGCGCCTCAAGACGCGCAAGCTCGTCCTCGATCTTGGAGCGTTCCATGCCCGTCAGTCGTCCCAGCGTCATTTCGACGATGGCCTGCGACTGTGCCTCGGACAGTCCGAAGCGTTCCATCAGTCGCTCCTTGGACTCGGGAATGGAGGCGGACGTCTTCATGATTTCCACGACCTCGTCGATGTTGTCGCCCGCGATCTTGTAGCCCTCAAGAATGTGGGCGCGCGCGAGTGCCTTGTCAAGATCGAACTTGGTGCGACGGGTGATGACCGACTCCTGATGCGCGATATAGTGGTCAAGGATCTGGGGCAGCGAGAGCACCTTGGGCTCGCCGTCCACGACGGCCAGCATGTTGACCGCGCAGGTATCCTGAAGCTGCGAATATTTGTAAAGCTGATTGAGAATGACCTGACCGTTGGCATCGCGGCGGTACTCAATGACGATCTTCATTCCGTCACGACCCGACTCGTCGCGCATGTCGGTGATGCCCTCAACGCGCTTTTCGCGGTGCAGATTGGCGATCGACTCACACAGCATGCTCTTGTTGACGCCGTAAGGAATTTCGGTCACCGTGATGCGGCGGTTTTCCTCGTCCACCTCGGCCTTGGCGCGCACCATGATGCGACCGCGACCCGTGGTGTAGGCCTCGATGATGCCGTTCTGACCGTAAATGGTCGCGCGGGTGGGGAAGTCGGGGCCCTTGATATAGTCCATCAGCTCGAGCACGGTACACTGTGGGTTGTCCATGCGGAAAATGGTGGCGTCAATGACCTCGCCCAGATTGTGGGGCGGAATGTTGGTCGCCATACCGACGGCGATACCCATGGCACCGTTGACCAGAAGATTGGGGAAACGTGCGGGAAGAACGGTCGGCTCGTCCAGTCTGTTGTCAAAGTTCTTGGTCATTTTGACAACGTTCTTGTCCAGATCACGCATCATCTCGTCCGAGATGCGCGCCATTCTCGCCTCGGTGTAACGGTAAGCGGCGGCGCCGTCGCCATCGACCGAGCCGAAGTTACCCTGACCCTCAATGAGAGGATAGCGGTAGGAGAAGTCCTGCGCCATGCGCACCATGGTGCCGTAAACGGCGGCGTCACCGTGCGGATGGTAGCGACCGAGCACGTTACCGACCGTCGTTGCCGACTTGCGGAACGCCTTGGAGTGGGTCAGACCGTCCTCGTACATGGCGTACATGATACGACGCTGACCGGGCTTCATACCGTCGCGCACGTCGGGCAGAGCACGCGAGATGATAACCGACATGGAATATTCGATAAACGATTTTTTGACCTCCTTCTCCATTTCGATGGGGAGAATTTTTTGATTTGGGAAGTCAATGGGCTCGTTGTCGCGGGATCTCTTATCAAAGCTCTTCACTGTCGTTTTTCCTTTCTCTTGTGGAAAAATTTTATGTTTTTTGGATGGATTTCAAACTTATTTTCTTTTCTTATAATATCTGATCAGCGCGGGAAGTTCCAATAGGGTTGCCGCAACAAGTATGCCAAGCAGCATCGCGCCGAATGTGCGCGCTTTACCGCCAAAGCCCGCTGCCTCGCTGACGATGGCGCGGTAGAGCGCAAAGACGATGCCGACAGGCAAAATTGAGATCAGATAGGTGATCGAGTGGCGGAACAGTCGATCGGCCAGAATGCCCATCAGAACCCCCGCCGCAAGCAGCAAAAGGGGGCAAAGGCTGACGCCCGTGACCGACAGGCTGTCCAGCACGTAACCGCCGACCGTGCCCGCAATGGCACCCGTCAGCGCGCCCTTGCGCCAGCCGATCATGCAGACCACGACCGGCGTCAGCTCGATGGGAGCACCAAGCAAGGGAAGGCGGTTCAAAAATCCAATCTGGAACATGGCACAAAGCCATACGAGCAGGCAAAGCAAAATGACAGACAGCGGTGCTGGACGCTCTCGGACGGGACGGATATCTCCGATCATGGCGTCACCTCCTCACCGTTTTCACTCGGCTCACCATCGACTTTTTCGCTCTCGGACGGCTCGTTTTCGAGCGGCTCGCCCTCACTCGGCTCACCTTCGATAGGATCGCCCTCGTTTGGCTGCTCAATGTCGGTATCGTCTTCATCGGGCTGCTCGACCTCGCGCTCACCCAGCACGACCATCAGTAGCGCGGACGTGTCGCGCACGTCGGCACTCAGCTTGACCTGGGCGTAAGGCGAGTGATCGTAGGGGTCAAGACCCACCTTGACGATGCTGCCGACCAAAAGCCCCGCGGGATAATGCTCGCTCGATCCGCTCGTGACGATCATATCGCCGACCGCAAGATCAAAGGCGTAGCTGATATTCGGATCCAGATATTTGAGCGTGCACACGTCGCTCTCGTCAAGCGCGCCGCACAGCACGCCGCTCACGCCCGAACGGGCGTTGGTCACGCCGACGTTGAGCAGCTCGTCGTAGAGCGTCTGCACCTTGGCGGTTGTGCGCGATACCTCACACACGCGACCGACAAGACCCTTGGCGCTGATGACGGGCATACCGACCGTCACGTCGTCACGCCGACCGATATTGACCGTCAAAAGACGGCTCGTCGTATCGGCGGTGTATATGACCTTGGCCGTAGCAAGCATCAGCTCGGTGTTTTGCTCGATCAACGGGAGATATGCGGCAAGCTGCGCGTTTTGCTCGCGCAGATTTTGCAGCTCGGCAAGCGCGGCCTCTTGCTCGGCAATCTTTGCCTCCAGCGCGGATTTTTCGTTTTTCCACGCCGTGTAGTCATTGGTCGTGGCCTCGATCGCGTTTGCAATACCGCCGCCCATGCGGTCAAACAGCGAGGTCAGCGGACGGCAAAGGGACACGGTCGCGCCGCGCAAAATATCGCGCGTGCCTGTCAGCGAAAAGACGGTCGACCAGATACACAAAAGCAACGCCACGGCGACGACGGTATAGATCGGGCGGCGCTTGGAATAGCTTTTTCGACGCACGGCGGTGCTCCTTTCGTTTTTTATTTTTCTTATAAGGGAAACCCCACTTGTGGTTTTTCCTCTTTTTCGCTACGCGAAAAATTTACCCCTTCGGGTGCTTTTGAAGCATAGGGAATATCGCCTCTGAGGGGGGGCGACGAGAACTCTGTCCTTGACCCACAAGCCTTTAAAAAAAGGCTTGACCGAAAAATTTAAATATTTTACGCTAATTTTTGAACTTTTACCTGCTCCACCGCGTCGATGTGCTCGCGGGTGGGCAGCTCCGAGCCGCCAAGGGCGATCTTGGCCGCCGATGCTCTTGCGGCATAGGCAAGCGCGTCGGGCGTGGTCGCTTTTTGCTCGTATTTTGCGTACAAAAAGGAGGCAAGGTAGGTATCCCCCGCACCGGCAAAGCCGCGCAAAGGGACGCGGGCGGTGCCCACGCGATATACTCCGTCACGACCGACGTACAGCGAGCCGTCAGCGTCCAGCGTGCACAGCACGCTCGTGCCGTACGTTTTCAGCACGCGCGTTGCAAGCTCGATCACCTGCCCGTCGCTTTGCAGATCGCTTTCCTTGAGGTCAAAAAGACCTGCCAGCTCGCGGCGGTTGGGCTTGATATAGTCGGGTCTGCCCTCAAGTCCGCATCGAAGTGCCTCGCCATCGGCGTCCAGCACGGTGATCTTTCCCTTTTGCTTGGCGCGAGCGAGAATTTTGGCGTAAATATCCTTTTCCACACCCGCGGGAATGCTGCCGCATACCGACACGATCTCGCCGTCAAAGGCATCAAGCTCGGCAAGCAGCGCGTCAAGCTCGCTTTGCGCGATGGGGCCGCCCGCCTCATTGAGCTCGGTGCCCCGCTCGTCGCTGTCAATGACCTTGATATTGGTGCGAATGCCGCAAGATGCGACGGTCGCATGGTTGCCGATCGCGCGTGTCGCAATAAAGCGACTCATGGCGTCCTCGTGCTTGGCGCAAAACGAATAATAATCGGGCGTGATGCCGAGATTTTCCAGCACCACGGCTTGATTGAGCCCTTTTCCCGCCGCATGTTCGACGACGCGCGCAACGCGGTGAATGTCACCCGTGACGAGCGGCTTACCAAGATACAGCGCGCGGTCGATGCAGGGATTGAGCGTTAAAATGGCAATGTTCATGTTGGATCAAATATCAAGATTTTCGGCAAACTTGGCGTTTTGCTCGATGAACTGACGACGCGGCTCGACCTGATCGCCCATGAGCAGCGAGAAGGTTTCATCGCACGCGATGGCGTCCTCGGTCGTCACCTTCAAAATGGTACGGCGCTCGGGGTCCATGGTGGTTTCCCAAAGCTGCTCGGCATTCATCTCACCAAGACCTTTGTAGCGGCTGGTTTCGATGTTGGAGCCACCGCCCATGGCGGCAATGCACTCGTCGCGCTCGGCGTCCGAGAAAGCGTACATTTCCTGCTTGGAGCCCTTTTTGGTGATTTTATACAGCGGCGGCTGTGCCAGATAAATGTGACCGTCGTCAATGAGCTGCTTCATGTGGCGGAAGAAGAAGGTGAGCAGCAGAATACGGATGTGCGAACCGTCGACGTCGGCATCCGCCATGATAATGATCTTGCCGTAGCGCAGCTTGGTGATATCAAATTCCTCGCCGATGCCGCAGCCCAACGCCTGAATGATGGGAAGCAGCGACGGGTTGGAATAGACCTTGTCAAGTCTTGTTTTTTCGACGTTGAGAACCTTACCTCTTAAGGGAAGGATCGCCTGGAAGCGCGAGTTACGTCCCTGCGTTGCCGAACCGCCTGCCGAATCTCCCTCGACCAGATACAGCTCGGTCAGCTCGTTGTTGCGCTCGTTACAGTCGCGCAGCTTGCCGGGCAGCGTCGAGCCTTCAAGGAAGCCCTTGCGACGGGTCGCCTCACGCGCTTTTCTTGCCGCCTCGCGGGCGCGGTTGGCCGTCAGCGCCTTGTCAATGACCGTTCTGCCCACACCGGGGTTTTCTTCCAGATATTCGGCCAGCTTGTTGCAAACGAGGTTGTAGACAAAGGTACGCATCTCGCTGTTGCCCAGCTTGGTCTTGGTCTGACCCTCAAACTGTGCCTCGCGCAGCTTGACCGAAACAACGGCACTCAAGCCCTCGCGCACGTCCTCACCCGACAGATTTTTGTCCGAATCCTTGAGCTGACCGATTTTGCGGCCGTAGTCGTTGAGCACCTTGGTCAGCGCGGTCTTAAAGCCGGTATCGTGCGTACCGCCCTCCATGGTGTTGATGTCGTTGGCAAACGTCAGAACGGCCTCGCTGAACGTGTCGGTGTATTGCAGAGCCACCTCGGCAACCCGATCTTCTTCCTCGGCGCGCATGTAGATGACCTCGGGGTGAAGCAGCGAGCAGCCCTTGTTGGTGTTGATGTGCTCGACGAACGACTTGATACCGCCCTCATAATTGAGCACGTCCTCGCGGATATTCTCGGCGTCGCGCTCGTCGCGCAGCAAAATATAGATGCCCGCATTGAGGAACGCCTGCTCGCGCAATCTCTTGAGCAGCGTTTCGTAATCAAATACGGTCGTTTCGAAAATGGTATCGTCGGGCATGAAGCGGACGTACAGACCATGATCGGTCGTATCACCCTCGCAATGGAAGGGACGGGCGACCATACCTCTCTCAAATCGCTCGGTATATCGCTTGCCCTCGTAGCAGTTGTCGATCTCGACCCAAGAGGACAGCGCGTTGACGACCGACGCACCGACGCCGTGCAAGCCTCCCGAAAATTTGTAGCCCTCGCCGCCGAATTTACCGCCCGCGTGCAGCACGGTATAAACGACCTCCAGCGTGGGAATGCCCATTTTTGGGTGAATGCCGCTGGGAATACCGTGACCGTCGTCGCGCACGGCAACGCTGCCGTCGGACATGAGAGTGACGTCAATGCGCGAGCAGCGACCTGCCATGGCCTCGTCGATCGAGTTGTCTACGATCTCATAGACCAGATGGTGCAGACCTCTCTCGGACGTCGAACCGATATACATACCCGGGCGCTTACGAACGGCCTCAAGACCCTCGAGAACTTGAATTTGGTTCTCGTCGTAGTTGACTTCCGTCGGATTTACCTCGGTCGGGTTGTCTTTTTTCATCTCTTCGATTGGAGTGTTGTTTTGTTCGGTCATTTTCTCATAACCTTTCTTTTCAGCATTATTTATGTAAAGTCAATCATTTTCAACGGTTAAAAAAGGGATCGCACCGACCGACAAGGGCGGTGGAGGAAAGCTGGGAAAAACAGATTTTGTTTTTTCCTTTTTCCTGATAGAGAATAAAGGATTTCGGGATCTCCTCGACGGCGGCCTCGATCTCACCGCGGCGCTCGGCGGCGGACAGATAAGCGCGCGAGGTCTTGGAGAGCGTGGCGTTGTCGGTATCGAAAATACCGATGATATTTTTGGAACGAATGTTTTTATGGTTGCCGGCGTGGAGATACATGAGGTTTTCCTTTCTTTTGTCGGCGGCACACTGCGCCGCCGTGAGTGGGTGTTCATTCTTTGCCACACGGCAAAGAACGAACCAAGAAAGCCGAACTCGGCAAGCCGAGTTCAAGTAGCGGAGATTTTGCTCGCCCGCTGAACCCAACTCGGCGTTGCCGAGTTGCCGGGCGTTGCGCAAGCGCAACCGCAAAACTCTCGAGTGGGGGCTGCGCCCCTCAACCCGCGCTGCAAGCCGCTTCAGGTGGAAACCTGCGGTTTCCAAGGCGCGGCTTGAAACTGTTATTTAGGGCAAATTTCGCGTTCACGGCTTTAAGAAAGCCGCGAACACTTGGGTGATATTGACGCCGTAGTGTTTGAGCGTTTTTGACGCGAAAACGCGGAACTTATCCCAAACAAAATCTTTGAGGCGCGCATGAGCAGAGCGGAAGCGCCGCGATGGAGCGCGCCGAACTGTGCGATGTTTCCGCTTTGCGGAAACTCGCCGCGAGCAAAGCGAGCAGGTCGAGGGGCGGAGCCCCCGCTCGTTTTCTTTCGTACTTTCTTTGTCGAGTGACAAAGAAAGTACATCAATAAACAAGCCGCTCGCGCGCGAAGCAGTGTGAGCGTAAAGGAGAGAAGTCAAAAAGATAAAATTTTACCCCTCATACTCCCCATTTTTTACTTTTATCACTCGCGCATCACTGGCGCGTGTAACTTCACTTGGTTCACACGTTGTCAAAATTACCTGTTTACCGCGAATGCGATCAATCAAATATTCCCTCCGATGACTATCGAGCTCGCTTTGCACGTCGTCGAACAAATAGACGGGATGCTCGCCGCACACCTCGCGGCTGATCTCGCCCTCGGCGAGCTTCATGGCGAGTGAAAGCGAGCGCTGCTGTCCCTGCGAGGCAAACGAGCGCGCGGGAGCGCCGTTGAGCGTGATGGTAATATCATCCCTATGCGGTCCCCAAAGCGTGCAGGACGCGCCTATTTCGCGGTCGTGCGCGGTGCTGAGCAGCCGATATAAGTTCTGCTCGACCAAAGCGGCGTCGTGATAGTCCTCCGGACGCTCCATGTGGCAGCTCCCGTCGTAAACAAAATGCGGAATTTCGCTGCCGTTTGTCATGTCGGTAAACACGCGGATTGCCGCCTCGTTCATTTTTTCGATATAACTGACGCGATAGCGGGCAATAGTCGCCCCTTCGCGCGCAAGCTGGGCGGACCAGACGTCGATGGTGTCCTCCAGCGTGCGGCGGGCGGACGGGTCCTCGGCGGCGTTTTTGAGCAAGCGGTTGCGCTCTTTGAGTATCTTATTGTATCGCGAGAGCGCCGACAAATAAACGGGCTTGAGCTGCGAGATGGCAACGTCGAGAAAATTGCGGCGCAGCTCGGGTCCGCTTTTGATCAGCGACAAGTGTTCGGGACAAAACAGCACCACGCGAAGGCCGCCCACAAGGTCAGCCGCCCGGATGACGGGCAGACCGTTTTGCTCGGTCTTGCGTCGCTTGCCCTCAAAAAGCTGCGTGCTGATGCGCATATCGCGCAGCTCGTCGGCATAATCCAGCGTGACGCGTGCCGTACTCTGCCCAAATCGGATCATATCGGCGTCGCGTGCGCCGCGAAAGCTTTTACCAAGCGCGATCAGCGAGATGGCCTCAAGCAGATTGGTCTTTCCTTGGGCGTTGTCACCGAGAAGAATGTTAACACCGGGCGAAAATTCGATCGCCGCGTGAGAAACGTTGCGAAAATTTTCGACCTCAATGCGCTTGCATTGCATACAAGTCGGAT
>JAZQMI010000014.1:0-12687 GCA_045543375.1 Eubacteriales bacterium
TCCTGCACGCTCATCTGACCGCGGAAGACGCGCTTGAGCGCGCGACCCATGTCCGAGGTCTTGTATTTGTCCATGCTGATGTGCAGCCGATCAAGCGATTCAATCAGCAAGATTCCATCGGGCAAAATGGTATAAACGTCTTTTTTGAGCTCAATGTATTTGCTGTTGCGGGCGTTATCAATGATGCCTGTGCGCGTAGCCTCGGTGCCAAGCTCGATGCCCTCGAGGATAGCGCGATATTCCTCGGCGTCGTCCTCGCCCACGCGGTCGGCAAGGGAAGAAAGATCGCTCTCGGCCTTTTCCTCGCGGAAGGGGTTTTTCAGATAATTGTTGAGCGTTTCAATGGTGTAATGCCTTGGCGGCGAGGTCTCCTTTTCGGTCGGCTTGAAGCAGGTCATGACGTGATCACCCTTGGCAAGCACCGGAAGCGTTTTGTCCTTCTGCGAAAAATCGTCGTACTTTGTCCAGCCGCGTTCGACCATGACCATGCCCTTGAGCGTGAAGGTTTCCTCCTCACCTACGGCAATGGTGATCTCGGTGCGCGATACCACGCACTCCTCGGCGCAGAAGACGGCAACGAAGCGGCGGAAGACGGTGGAATAGACCTGCATTTCGCGCTCGGACAGCTTGGTCTTGTCGGGAATCTTGTAGGTCGGCGTGAGTGCCGAGTGCGACTCGATCTTGCTGTCGTCAAAAATGGTCTTGGAGTCCTTGAATTTGACGGGATAGCCCACCTTGGCAACGTTGGCAATGATCTGACCGATCTTGTCCTTTTCCGCCGTTGCCAGATATTCCGAGTTGGTACGCGGATATGTCAGATATCCTTGCTCATAAAGCTTTTGTATGATTTCCAGCGACTCCGACATGGACATCTTGTATTTTTTACTCAGCGCGTTTTGCAGCTTGGAAAGCGAAAACAGCTTGCCGGGGGCAAGCTTGTCTTTTTTGTTTTTGACCGACGTTACAACGGCGGGAAGCGCATTGTACTGATCGCAAAGCGCCCTCGCCATGGCGTGCTGCTTGGCAATATCGTCGCCCTCAAATTTTTTCTTGGAGGTCAACTCGATCTCCTCGCCATTCGTCAGTTCTCGGCTGACCACAGCAAAATACTTGCCGGGAACGAAATTCTGTATCGCCATATCACGCTCGTAAATGGCGCGTACGATGGGCACGATGACGCGGCCGACGCGCAGCAGCGACCCCATACGAAGCGTGGCGTAGCGTGTCAGATTGACGCCGTATAGCCAGTCGATGTAGGTACGCGCAAAGCCTTCGTTGGCAAGATTGTCATACTCGTGGGCGTCCTGCATGTCGGAGAGTGCCTTGGCGACCGTCTGCGGCGTTTGGTCGGGCAGCCACAGTCGGGTCAGCTTGCGCGAAGAGGCGTTTTGCTCATCCAGCGCATGGCGGATACAAAGACGCACGATGATCTCACCCTCGCGGTCGGCGTCCCCTGCGTTGGCAATGACGTCCACGTCGGGACGGTTGCACAGCGAGCGGAGAATTTCAAATTGCTTTTTGACGCCGGCATCCACGTGTCCACCTTTGCCCTCACGGCGCAGCTCAAAGCGAAAATCGGCAGGGAAGCAGGGAAGATTGTCCATGCTCCAACGCTCGCGTTGCTTTTCGGGCGGCAGGTAAGATTCAATGTCGCACAGAGAAAAAAGGTGACCAAACGCCCACGACACCAGATAGCCGCAGCCCTCAAGATAACCGTCGCGGCGCATCATCTTGCCACCACCGCCCGATTGCGCGGCGGCGTATTCAATTCCTGCCGCAATGTTGCGACCAAGGCTTGGCTTTTCAGCAATGATGAGTACCATGGCAACCTCCTCTGATTTGATACTAACAGTATACCACAAAACCGCGCAAAAAGCAAGACGTTTGCGCGGCGATACAAAATTATTGACGTATTTCAGACGGCGGTATATAATGAAAACAGAGAACACTTTGAAAGGGGAACAACATGGCACAAAAAACGCTCTATATCGTCACCTTCAAGGATGCAAATGAATGGCAGGGGTGCCCGCCCTCGCTTATGGAGAGATTACGCGGCATGGCAGACAAGGTCGACTTCGTCGCTTCATACGGAACCATAGCGGACGACGAAACGCTTTACGGCATTGCCACTGATATCAACCGTGCACTGCGGGGAGAGAAGGATACCGTCGTGTTCGGTTGCCTGTCCGATGATCTGACGCGCATCACCTCGCTGCTCGATACCCGCAAATGTACCACGCGCAAGTTTACCTTTCGTCAGGTCAGACGGCTGCTTGGCGTCTAAATAAAAAAGAAATGACCCTTGCCTGCGTCTTTCACCCACAAGCAAGGGTCATTTCTGTTCACTCTTGGTATCTAACATCTTTTTTTATACCTCTCTTTCGTTATCTACCTTTTGCACCGATCCGTACTGACTCAAACACTCAACTTATCATTTTTCTCTGCGGAGAATTCGTTTTGTTTTTTTCTCTGATCGTTTCAAAAGGCGAGGGACGCTTGATGCTTGCCATACGGAGGTGCAAACCGTCACTCCTTTGCCGACCCTTGCGCTCCCTTTTGGCAAGGACTCACAGCTACTTTCGGTTCGCTTTTTTCTGATCACTCATTTCGTCTCACACCGCTCCGTTTGCGGCTCGCATATCACAAAGGGCGCTTCGTTAACTTGCCATTGGCTTATCCTCCTTTGTCCTTTGCACCTATAGTATACCACAAAAAAACGCGCTTGACAATTGGCAAAGTGTAAAAAGTTTACAAATATTTTTTGTTCAAAAGGCAGAAATTTGACCTTTTGACCAACTTACCCCTTTACAAGACGGGAAAAGTGTGATATAATATATCTGTTGTTGTGTTACACACGAGCCAACAAACGAAAAAGGACGAGAATTTCTCGTCCTTTTTTGCTTTACGCACCCTCGCCAAGCTGTGCGGGGGCGCTATTTTCCTTGAGCACGTAGACGGGCGAGCCCTCGCCGCGTACCAGCTCGGGCGTGATGCGCACCTCGGCGATATCGTCGCGCGAGGGAATATCGTACATCATGCCGGTCATCATTTTCTCAAGAATGGAGCGTAGACCTCTCGCGCCCGTTTTGCGTTCGAGTGCCAGATCGGCAATCTGCTCAAGTGCCTCGCGGGTGAAGGTCAGCTTGACACCGTCCATATCGAACAGCTTCATATATTGAAGCGTGAGCGAGTTCTTGGGCTCGCTGATGATGCGCACCAGCGCGTCGCGGTCAAGCTCGGTCAGCGACACCATGACAGGCAGACGGCCGACCAGCTCGGGGATCAGCCCGAACTTGACGATGTCGTGCGCCGTTGCATCGCGGAAAATGCCGCGCTCGCTGCGCTCGGCACGCTTTTGTATCTTGCTTTCAAAGCCGATGGACTGATTGCCCTGACGCTTTTCGATGATCTTTTCAAGTCCGTCAAACGCACCGCCGCAAATAAACAGAATATTTTCGGTGTTGACCTGAATGAACTCCTGATTGGGGTGCTTGCGTCCGCCCTGCGGAGGAACGTTGGACACGGTGCCCTCAAGAATCTTGAGCAGCGCCTGCTGAACGCCCTCGCCCGATACGTCGCGCGTGATGGAGCGGTTCTCGCTCTTGCGCGAGATCTTGTCGATCTCGTCGATATAGATGATGCCGCGCTCGGCAAGCTCCACGTCGTAATCGGCGGCCTGAATGGGGCGAAGCAGAATGTTCTCAACGTCCTCGCCCACGTAACCGGCCTCGGTCAGCGTTGTCGCATCGGCAATGGCGAAGGGAACCTTCATCATTTTAGCCAGCGTCTGTGCAAGGTAGGTCTTACCAACGCCCGTAGGACCGAGCAAGAGCACGTTGCTCTTTTGCAGCTCGACGTCCTCAAAGGGAGAGAAGGAATCTTCATCCTTGCCGTGCTTTTTTGCCTGCTTGGACAAAATGCGCTTGTAGTGATTGTAGACGGCGACCGACAGCGTCACCTTGGCCTCATCCTGCCCGATGACGTACTCGTCAAGCCCTGCCTTGATCTCGGCGGGCTTGGGCAGCGTATCGAGCGAAAGTGCGGGGGCAGAGCCCTTGGAAGGAGTGCCGCCTTGCGCAAGATCGACCTCCTCAAGTGTCTGATCGATCAGCTCGCTACAGGCGTCCACGCAGAAATCGCAGATATAGATACCGGTGGGGGAGGGGATCAGAAAATTGATCTGATGCTCGCCCCGACCGCAAAAGGCACAGCGGCGGATATTATCCTGCCCGCCTCCTTGATTGTTGTTCGTAGCCATTGGTTATCTCCTTTAGCGTCAATCGCGCTTGGTAAGGATCTTGTCGATCAGACCGTACTCCAGCGCCTGCTGGCTGGTCATGAAGTTATCTCTCTCGGTGTCAAGCGCGATCTGCTCGATGGGCTTGCCCGTATTCTCGGCGAGAATGCGGTTCAGATTATCGCGCGTGCGCAGAATGAGGTCGGCCTGAATTTTGATATCGGTGGCCTGACCCTTGGCACCGCCCAGGGGCTGGTGGATCATGATCTCGCTGTTGGGCAGGGCAATTCTCTTGCCCTTGGCACCCGACGACAGCAAAAACGCGCCCATGCTGGCAGCCATGCCGATGCAGATGGTCGAAACGTCACACTTGATGAAATTCATGGTGTCGTAAATGGCCATGCCTGCCGCCACCGAGCCGCCGGGGCTGTTGATGTACAGGCTGATGTCCTTATCGGGATCCTCGGCCTCAAGGAAGAGAAGCTGCGCGACGACCAGCGAGGCCGTGACGTCGTTGACCTCGTCGGCAAGGAATACGATACGGTCGTTGAGCAGTCGGGAGTAAATGTCGTATGCGCGCTCGCCCTTGCCCGTCTGTTCAACGACGGTGGGAACGAGGGTTGCGTGGGGACGGTAGAAATCTTGCATCACAAAAACCTCCGTGTCATTTGGTGTGTTGGGAAAAACAACCCGGCAGCATGAGTGTTGCCGGGCTGTGTCTGTGTCTTGGGATCAGTTGGACTCTGCAGGAGCCTCTGCCTCGGTTTCGGCCTCAGCGGCGGGAGCCTCGGTCTTCTTCTTGCGGGTGGTCTTCTTCTTGGGTGCCTTGACGACAGCCTTCTCCTTGACCAGCTCCATTGCCTTCTTGACCTTCATGTCGGCCACAATGGCGTCGGCTGCGACCATGGTCTTGACCTGATCTGCCTCCATATTATACGCCTTAGCGATGTTGGCGTATTCCTCCTCGATCTCCTCCTCGGTGGGAGCGAGGTTCTCAAGAGCGGCGATCTTCTCAAGGGCCAGACGGCACTTGACCTGGCTCTCCGCCTGAGGACGCATCTGCTCGCGCAGTTGCTCCAGCGTCATGCCGGTGTACTTGAAGTAGGTCTTGAGATCCAGACCCTGCATACGAAGTCTGTTGTCATAGTCGCGGACGAAGTTCTCGGTTTCCTCGACGAACATGGGCTCGGGAATGTCGGCAACCAGCTTTTCCATCAGCACCTTCATCAGATCGTTCTCAAGGGCAGCGTCAGCGCGCTCCTCGTGCTGCTTTTCCAGTTTTGCCTTCCAATCGGCGCGATATTCATCGACCGTGTTAAACTCGGAAACGTCCTTAACGAACTCGTCGTCAAGCTCGGGCAGCTCGATCTTCTGCAGCTTGTTCAGCTTCACCTTGAAGGTAGCCTCCTTGCCGGCCAGATCGGGTGCATGATACTCGGTGGGGAAGGTGACGTTGACGTCAAACTCGTCGCCGACGCTGTGACCGACGATCTGATCCTCGAAACCGGGGATGAAAGAGTTGGAGCCCAGCTCCAGGGGATAGTCGGTACCCTTGCCGCCCTCAAATGCAACGCCACCCTCAAAGCCCTCGAAATCGATGGTAGCGGTGTCGCCGTTCTCGGCAGCGCGGTCGGTGATATCGGTCTCACGAGAGTTGCGGTTACGAACGCCGAAGATCTCGTTGTCGATCTCCTCCTCGGTAACGGGAGCGAGCTCACGGGTGACCTCGATGCCCAGATAATCGTTGATCTCAACCTCGGGCTTTACGTAAACGACGGCAGAGAAGACAACGCCGTTATCGTCGCACGAAACGACGTCGAACTCGGGCTGGCCGACAACGTCCAGCTCGGATTCCTTGATGGCTGCTTCGTAAGCCTCGGGAAGAATGGCGTTGAACGCGCCCTCATAGAACACGCCCTTGCCGTACATTCTCTCGATGACCGAGCGGGGCGCCTTGCCCTTACGGAAACCGGGAATGGTCATCTTCTTTGCTTCCTTGCGGTATTCCTTGTCAACCGCTGCGTCGAAAACGTCTTTTTCAACTTTGAACTCAAGGACGAACTGTCCCTGCTCGTTCTTTTCTTTTTTCATCAGTGCCATTTTTGTTCCTCCGAATGTAGCTATGATAAAAATTTACATACAATAGATATTTTACTGTTTATTGCACGAAAAGTCAAGGGCTTTTCGCATTTTTGTTTGAAAAAATCTCGTAAAATGCCCGAAAATCAATCGCCGAAGAATTTTTCGGTCGAAAAAACGGGGAGTGGCGTAAAGCGCAGGTGATCGGCGGCGCACAAAATGTAACGAATGCCGTCTGCCTCGGTGACCGAAGGCGTGGGCGCGGGCGTGTGAATGTGGCCATAATAGCAGCGTCGCACACCGTACTGCGCGAGCAGCGAGGTGATCTCGGTGCAGCAGAAATCGCCGAACACGGGGGGAAAATGCAAAAAGGGAACGATCTCAAGCGGACCGTGCTGTTCTTGCAGAGCACGTGCCGCTTCAAGGCTCATGCGCAGTCGCCCGACCTCGCGGTTGACGATCTTGGCGTAATCGACCTCGCCGACCGTCTTTTGCTGCTTTTCCTCCAGAAACCAACCGCGCGTGCCGCATACGATCAAGTCCTCAACCATATAGGCATTGTTGTAAAGGATGCGTAGCGACGAAAAGCCGTTGTCCTCAAAAAAGCGGTTCATTTTGGACGCGGTCGTCCAGAAAAAGTCGTGATTGCCCTTGCCGATCAGCTTTTGTCCGGGCAGGGAATGAAGAAAGGCGAAATCGTCCTTGGCGTCCTCCAGCGTCATTGCCCAGGAAATATCGCCGGGCAATATGACGGTATCCTTTTCCGTGACGAGCGTGCGCCAGCCTTTTTCCATGCGGCTGACGTAATCCTGCCAGCGAGAGCCGAAGGCTTCCATTGATTTTTCGGCGTGACGAGTCGCCAGATGCGGGTCAGACAAAACAAACAGTGCCATAAGCTCTCCTTTCATCAAAATCGTTTGAGCGGGGATAAAGTGCGCCGGACGGGGAAGAATAAGCGTGTCTGCCGCGATGCACGAGCACCCGGCGACAAATCAAGCAAAAAAGAGGAGTATCAAACCATGGATATGGAGAATGCAAAGGGCTGCTGCGGCAGCGATAAGAAGCACATCAAGGGCATCGTTTGCGACGTGACCAACTGCGTCTATCATGACTGTGAAACGCATTGCACGGCCGGCGAAATTGCCGTAGGCCCCAGCTTTGCCACCACCTCGCAGGACACCGTTTGCGCCACCTTCAAGCAGAAGAAGGACTGACGCAAACCTCGCTCCTTGGCGGCTGCCTTCGGGCAGCCGCTTTTTTCTTACAGCCCCAGCGTTTCGTAAACGGATGCGGTCATGCCCTCGGCGTCGATGACGTCCTTGAAGCGGACGGTGCGCGTGGCAAGGCCTGCCAGAGGATAGGTAATCTCAACGCCCGTCAGCGCGGACAGCTCGTCGAGTGCGCTGAGCTCGTCGGACGCAGTTTTGTCGGCAACGGCGCGATAAACGTCGTTGGCAAACTTGTAGGGGCTTGCGGTGGATGCGACGACCATGGGAGCCGTATCGCCCGTTTCGGCCATGTACTGATCAGCACAGGAGAGTGCGACGGCCGTGTGCGTGTCGGAGAGATAGTGGCTGTTCTTCCACGTCTTTGCGATGGTGGCAGCCGTATCGTTCTCGTCGGCATAGTAGCCAAGGAACACCTTGTCGATCTCAGCCTTGACGGCGGCATCGACGGTGTAGCAGCCCTTACGATTGAGCTGTGCCATATAATCGGCCGTGGCCTTGCTGCCTGCCGTGAAATAGAGCAGACGCTCAAGGTTGCTCGAAATGAGAATATCCATCGAAGGCGACATGGTCAGGTGGAAGGGACGGTTGCGGTCGTACGTACCCGTGCGCAGGAAATCGGTGAGCACGTGGTTTTGGTTGGACGCACAGATCAGTTTGCCGATGGGCAGACCCATGCGGCGTGCGAGATAGGCGGCGAAAATGTTACCGAAGTTGCCCGTGGGGACGCAGATGTTGAACGTCTGGCCGTCCGCGAGCTTGCCCTCGTTTTTGAGGTCGCACCATGCGGATACGTAGTAGACGATCTGGGGAAGAAGTCTGCCCCAGTTGATTGAGTTGGCGCTCGAGAGCAGATAGCCGTTGTCGTTCAGACGAGCTGCGACCTCGGCATCACCGAAGATGTGCTTGACGCCCGTCTGTGCGTCGTCGAAATTGCCACGAATGGCAAGCACGCGCACGTTATCGCCCAACTGGGTCGCCATTTGCAGCTTTTGTACGCGGCTGACGCCGTCCACGGGATAGAAGACGATCATTTTGATCTGGTCGATGTCACGGTAGCCCTCCAGTGCCGCCTTGCCCGTGTCGCCCGACGTGGCAACGAGAATGAGCGCGGTGCGCTGCTCGCCCGTCTTTTTCAGGGCGCGCGAGAGAAGTCGGGGCATGATCTGCAGTGCCATATCCTTGAAAGCCGCCGTCGGACCGTGCCAGAGCTCAAGCGAATATACGCCGTCCTTGACCTGCACCAAGGGGGCGGCACCGCCGCGGAAGGAGGTGGGCGCGTAGGCTGCCTGACAGTCGGCGAGCAGCTCCTCGTAGGTGTAATCCTCAAGGAACAGCTTCATAACCTTGGCTGCGCGCTTGGCGTAGTCATCACGGCACAGCTCGTCAAGGAAATCCTTGGTCAGAGCAGGAAGCGTTTCGGGAACAAACAGACCGCCGTCGCCGGCAAGTCCCTGCTTGATGGCCTGCGCGGCCGATACGCCGACTTCGCGGCGCGTGTCACGTGTACTGAAGTAGTTCATGGTTTTGATGTCCTTTCCTTTGGGTATCTGTATGGTAAAATCAACGGACGGACGAGCCGCCGAGGGTTTTCTTGATAAAGTTCAGCGCGTTGCGGCTGAAGATGCGCTCTGTGAGCGTATGAGGATATCCGTGTGACGACATGGCGTCGGCAAGGCGGGCAACGTCGACGACCGTGTGCACGTCGCTCGGTAACGACGCTCCGTCAAGATCGCCGCCGATGGCGATACGGTTCTCGCCGCCCAGCGACAGAAAATGCTCGATATGAGCAAGCATATCCTCACAGTGAGCGTAGTGCTGTTCGCAATCACGCACGTGATAAGCACAAAGATTGAGCCCCACGATACCGCCCAGCGCGAACAGCCGCCGTGCGTGCTCGTCGCGCAGATTGCGCGGGTAAGGGAAGACGCCATAGGCGTTGGAATGTGTCGCAATGACGGGACGTCCGATTTGCTCGGCCAGTGTGAGTACCTCGTCAGCCGTCCGTTCGCTCGCGTGCGAAATATCGGGAATGATGCCGCGCTCAAAGCAGCCGAGCACGACCTGTCGACCGAAATCGGTCAGTCCCACCTCGGTATCGTAAGAGCCGCCGATGCAGCTTACCCCCTTCCACGTCAGCGTCAGATAGGTCACACCGCGACGGGCAAGCTCGTCAAGGCGCTCCGGCCGACCGTTCAGCAGACGAGCGTCCTCGACGGCGAGCAGTGCGGCAGCTTTGCCGCCGTGCCATGCGTGCTCCAATTCGTCGGACGTGCGGACGAGTGCGATGCGGTCGCTGTTTTCGGTAAGTTGCGCGCTGAAATGATCCGAAATGGCAAGAAAATCATGCCATGCGTCCTCGTCACTCAGGCGATTGTCACTCCAGACGGCAAAGAACTGAGCGTAGTGAGAATAAGCGGACGCACCATCCAGCGATACGGCAAGCGCGTTGCTATGTAGAGATTGCTTTTGATGGTACAGCTCGTAGGCGGTGTCGCAATGCAAGTCGATATAATCGAGTGCCATGGCTCTCCTTTCAGTGCGCGTAAAAGGCGTTGCGAATGTGATTGACCTTGAGCGCCGTGGGCAGCGTGCCCACGCTTGACGCGCGCAAATAGACTTCAATGACGTCCAACCGCGGTTGAAGACCGTGCCCATCGTGCTGTCGCAAATATGAGCGGGCAGCTAGCGTGATGTTGTGCTGCTTTGCTCCGTCAACGGCTCGTGCGGGACGACCGTAGGTCAGTGCGTCGGGATCGGTACATGAGCGCGTCTTGACCTCGACGAACACGAGAAATTCGCTGTCGCGGGCAATGATGTCGATCTCCTGCCGACCGCGGCGCCAGTTGCGCTCAATGACAGTATAGCCGTGATCCTCCAAAAATTGCACGGCAATTTGCTCGCCCGCCATACCGACAGCGCTTTTTTGCGTTTTGGGCTCCATCACGCGTCACACTCCGCGTGCTTGTATTCGAGTATGTAGGAGGGAATATCTTCAAGCGATCCCGATGCGTCGGGCTTGCGCTCGACGGGGAAATTCCATGCGGCGCGCTGTTTGATAGCAGCAATGTCGACAGGGGATGCCTCGGTTGACGTATCGTCTGCGTCGGGGTTCAAAAAGCGGATAAATCGGGCGCGGTGAATGGGCGCGGGGCCGTGCTCACGCAACGCATTCATGTGCGCCTTGGTGCCGTAGCCCTTGTGCCCCTTGATGCCGTATACGGGATACTGCGCGTCAAGCTCGAGGCACATGCGGTCACGCGTGACCTTGGCCAGTATCGACGCGGCGGCAATGCTCGGCACGAGCGCATCACCGTGAATGACGGCGCGGGCGGGCAGTTGAAAATCACGCTCGACGTTACCGTCGATCAGCGCGGCGTGGGGGCAAGGATACAGCCCCTCGATGGCGCGGCGCATGGCAAGCAGCGACGCTTCCAGAATATTGACGCGGTCGATCTCCTCAACCGTGGCTTGTGCAATGCAATAGGTCAGCGCGACCTCGCGGATCTCGTCAAACAGCTTGTCGCGCTTTTTGGCGGTCAGCTTTTTGGAGTCGTTGAGCCCATCAATGGTTACACCCTCGGGCAATATGCAGGCGGCAGCAACGACGGGACCGCAAAGCGGACCTCGGCCCGCCTCGTCTGCACCGCAAATGAGCGTCATGCCCTGCATCTGGAAATACAGTAGTTCGGGCACGCTTCCGTGCGTCATGGCATCACTCATGGGCGGTCTCCTTGGTGGGGAGCACGTCGAGCGTCATGCGTCCGATTTTGCACGAGCGGAATTCCTCCAGCAGCGTGTTGGCGGTACGCTCGGTGTTGACCTCGCCGCCCGAAATGAGAAAGCCGCGCTTGCGACCGACCGCTTCGAGCAGATCAAATTCACCGAAATCCTCCAGTGCTGCCGCGTCGGGCGCGATGGGATAGCGGGCGAGCATGAGGGCAGGGTACAGACGGCGCATTCTGCCGCACAGCTTCATGGCGATCTCCTCGGTGTCAAGAATGGCGTCCTTGATGGCACCCGTGATGGCAAGATTTTCGCCCACGATACGATCCTCGAATTTGGGCCAGAGAAGACCGGGCATGTCCATCAGATCAATGCCGATCGAGGTCGAATACCACGCTTTGTCCACCGTGACGCCGGGACGGTTCTCCACCTTGGCGCGCTTGTTGCCGACAAGGCGGTTGATGAGCGTCGATTTACCCACGTTGGGAATACCCAAAATCATGGCGCGCAGCTTGCGTCCCGCCATGCCGCGGCTTTCGTAGCGCTCCATTTTCTCTTTGAGAATGGTCTGAACGGTGGGCAGAATATTTTTAATGCCCTCGCCCGTGATGCAGTCGATGGCAAGGCAGACGGTGTTCTCGGAGCGGTAATGCTCCGCCCAACGCCGTGTTGCAGCGGGATCGGCAAGCGCCGATTTATTGAGCAGCACCAAGGTGGGCTTGCCGCCCGTCAATCTTGACAACTCGGGATTGCGCGAGCTGTAGGGAATGCGAGCGTCCAGCACCTCGATGATCAGGTCAACGTTTTTGAGGTTTTCGGTGATCATACGGCGCGTTTTGGCCATGTGTCCCGGGAACCATTGAATTTGTGTAGAAGGCATAACGGATATTTCCTTTCGGTGATAAAACGATAAGCTGCGACGCGTCAGTCTACGGTGCCGAGCTTGGACAGCGGCGCGATACGAAATACGGCACGACCAAGCACGCGGCGCTCGTCCACAAAGCCGACCAAGGTCGAGCGGCTGTCGGACGAATTGTTGCGGTTGTCACCCATAACGAACAGATGTCCCTCGGGCACGGTCGCCTCGAAAACGCCGCCCGCCATGTGGTGGTTGGCGAAAAGCTCATAGCGGTCAATGTTGATTCCAAAGGAATTGACGAGCTGAATATAATTTTCCGTCAACTCAACGCCGTCCACGCTGACGGCCTTGTTGACAAAGTCGATGCGGACGCGCTGCCCTTCGGTGGCAATCACACGCTTGACAAAGGGGGAGTTGTGACTGTCCACAAGGTCGCTTGTCTGGTGAAAAATAATGATATCGCCCTGTCGGGGCTCGTAAAAGAGATTGCAGGCAATGAGCTGCTCGCCGTCGAGCAGCGTGGGCAGCATGGAACTTCCGTCCACGGTGCAAATGCGGGC
>JAZQMI010000015.1:0-8627 GCA_045543375.1 Eubacteriales bacterium
AAATGCCATCTCGGGCTCGACCATCCAGAATTCAGCCGCGTGGCGCTGCGTGTTGGAACGCTCGGCGCGGAAGGTGGGGCCAAAGGTATAAATGTTGGCGTAGGCCATGGCGAACGTGTCACCGTTGAGCTGACCCGACACGGTAAGACCCGTCTTTTTGCCAAAGAAGTCCTGTGCGTAGTCGATCTCGCCGTCCTCGGTCTTGGGAACGTTATCCAGCGGCAGCGTGGTCACCTGGAACATCTCGCCTGCACCCTCGCAGTCCGAGCCCGTGATGAGCGGCGTGTGCACGTAGACGAAGCCGCGCTCCTGGAAGAACTTATGAATGGCGTAGGCTGCCACCGAGCGTACACGGAACACGGCGTTGAACGTGTTGGCGCGAGGACGCAGGTGGGCAATGGTACGCAGATACTCAAAGGTATGGCGCTTTTTCTGCAGCGGATAATCAGGCGTGGACGTACCCTCGATCTCAACTGCGGTAGCCTTGAGCTCGAAGGGCTGCTTGGCCTCGGGCGTGAGCGTAAAGACGCCCTTGACAACGAAGGATGCACCGACGTTCTGCTTTGCCAGCTCTTTATAATTATCCAGCTTTTCCGCCTCGATGACGACCTGAAGATTGGTCAGATAGCTGCCGTCATTGAGCTCGATGAAGCCAAAGGCGTTGGAGGCGCGAATGGTTCTTGCCCAGCCTGCCACAACGATCTCCTGATCGGCAAAGCTTGCGGGATCGGAAAATAACTGCTTTACGGTAATTCGTTTCACGGAAATATCATCCTTTCTCGGTTTGATCTCGGCATTTTTGCAACTTTTCGGAAAAAAGTTGCAATCTGTCGCAACATGCCAAATATTATACCACATTTTTTCAAAAAATGCAATACCTTATGCCGTTGTTTTACAAAAAAGTTTATGAAACAGGGTAAAAATCACCGATTCTGATCGGTGTCATGCCAAAACTCGCTCACCAATTCTGCAAGTTTTTGAGAATTTCCTGCAAAGCGCAAATGCAGCCAGTGATCGGGCAGCAGCCGCAGATACTCGGGCGTTTCGTAACGATCGTCGAGCAACACGACCACACCGCGATCGCTCTCACGGCGAATGACGCGTCCCGCTGCCTGCAGCACGCGGATCATGCCCGGATAAACGTAGGCATACTCACGTCCCATCTCGCATTTATTTTGATAATATTCCTGCAAAATATTGCGCTCGCCCGAAATGCCCGGCAATCCGACGCCGACGATGATGGAACCGATGAGGCGAGAGCCGGGCAGGTCGACGCCCTCGGAGAACGAGCCGCCAAGCACGCAAAAGCCCACGCGGAGCACGTCCTCGTCCGCCACGAAGGCATCAAGAAAGGCTTCCCTCTCAGCCGCCCGCATTCCCTGCTTTTGCACCACGGTCTGCACGCGCGGATACAGCGCACGAAACTGCGCCAGCACCGTTTCAAGGTAAGAATAGGACGGAAAATACACGATATAGTTGCCCTTTTTCCCCGACACGGCGGCAGCGATACTAACGGCTATCGCGCGTGCCGAGGCGCGGCGGTCATCGTAGCGCGTACTGATGCCGCGTACGGCAAACAGCCCGAAATTCTCGCGGTCGTAGGGCGACGGAAGCGAGAGGCACTCGGCACTCTCCCCTGCCCCCAGCACGTCGCAAAAGTACGACAGCGGCGTCAGCGTGGCGGAAAACAACACGGTGCTGATCGCGCGGTTCATGAGAATATCCAGCTCGTTTGACGGATCCAGGCAGACCAGACGCACCAATGTGTCCCCGCCACCAAGCTCGACGTAGGTCACGTAGTGCTCGTCGTAGTGATCCATGATGCACAAATATTCCTTGACGGTGTACGTAAGGTCGCTCACGAGCGGCGCGACGTCCTCCTCACGGTGGGCGCGCATCCAATCACCGCATTGTCCCACGAACCAATGCAATCGCTCGCAAAAGTCGGTCAAGGGAGCGCGCGACATATAATAGCCGCACTCGTTGCCTTCGGCGTCTGTCACGAGGTTATCGCGACACAGCTTTTTCATACCGCGCATGGCGCGAATGACCGTTTCCAGTGCTTCATTCAGCACCTTATCGCGGCGGTCCACGCGTGCATACAGCCGCTCAAAATCGCGGCGCGAGAGCACGGCGGAATACATATCTCTGGCGCGGTCAAACAGATTGTGCGCCTCGTCCACAAGAAAGACGTTGTTGCCCTCCAATGGTGCACCCGGCGCAAAATAGCGGCGCAGATAGACGAGCGGATCAAAGGCGTAGTTATAGTCGGCGATGATGACGTCGCAATGCTCGGACACGTCCAGTGAGAGCTCGTAGGGACACACCTTGTGCTTTTCCGCCATCTCGGCAATGCGGCGGCGGTCGTAGCAGCGACCGTTTGTCAGTAGTTCATATACGGCGTCTTGCACGCGGTCGTAATAGCCAAAGGCGTGCTCACACTCAATACCGTTGCAATGCGAGGATAAGGCTCTTCCGTCCCGTGCAGCCGTCGGGTGCGCACAAGCATGCTCGCGCGCCGTCAGCACGACGGCTCGAAGCGGCATGCCGCACGCGACCAGTCGCTCGCAGGCCGCATACGCCTCGCGGCGGGTGCTCGCCTTGGCGGTCAGATAAAAGATGCGGTCCGAGAGCCCCTCACCACGCCCACGCAAGGCGGGATATAAGGCTGATACGGTCTTGCCGATGCCCGTGGGGGCTTGCACGACCAGCCTCCGCTGCTGCTTGGCGGCACGGTGCACGGCGCGCACCATTTGCTCTTGACCCAAGCGCATATCGGCATACGGGAACGGTGCTTTTGCCATGGTCGGCAGCTCCTCGGTCGTGTGCCGATGCAGCAGCACCGCCCAGCGTTCGATGCGGCAGATCAGTCCGTAAAAGGCATCGCGCAGGCTTTCTCTGCTCTCGTAATGCGTGGTCTGCTTGATCTTATCGTTGTCAATATTGACCGTCGTCATGCGAAGATGGACGCCTTCCAGCTCGCGTGCGACGCAAAGGAAATAGCCGTAGCAGCGCAGTTGTGCCGTATAAATCTCGGGCACGGGCAAGTACCACGTGCGCGAAGACATGGTCTTGATCTCCTCGACGGTATAGCCCTCCTCGTCTTGCTCGACGCCGTCGGCGCGGCCGCTGACGGTATAGGTCAGCTCGCCCAGTCGGCACGAGCCCGACAGCGACACCTCGGCGTGGTATTTGCCCGATCGCTCCGATTGCAGCTTGCGGTGGATATCCGCGCCGACGCGACCTCTCTCGGCAAGCGCACGTCCGCCGCCGTATTCGAGGTCGCCGCCGCCCAGGGCGCGCGCGCAAAGCTCGCGCACGGAAAGCTCGATACTCGCCGTATTGATATTATATTCCATGCGCGACCTCCTTGTCGAAATTTGTTGTTTTTATTATATCATAATCCAAATAAAAATACAAGCAAAAGTAGAAAAAGCGGATGTCGGGCATCCGCTTTTCTTCTTATTTTACTTTATTTTTGGCCGCCGTCAGCGTATTCTGCATGAGCATGGCGATGGTCATGGGACCGACGCCGCCGGGGACGGGGGTAATGTAGGATGCCTTGGGCTCGACGCTAACAAAATCAACGTCACCCGTCAGCTTGCCCTGCGCGTTGCGGTTCATGCCGACGTCAATGACGACAACACCCTCCTTGACCATATCTCCCGTAAAGAAATCGGCCTTGCCGATGGCCGCGATCAGAATATCGGCGCGGCGTGTTTCGGCGGCAAGATCGGCCGTGCGGCTATGGCAGATGGTGACCGTGCCGTTCTCTTGCAGAAGCAGATGTGCCATGGGCTTGCCCACGATATTGGAGCGGCCGACGACGACACAATTTTTGCCCGCAACGCTGACGCCCGAGCGTTTGAGTAGCTGCATCACGCCCGCTGGGGTACACGGCAAAAAGATCGCCTGCCCTGCCACCATACGACCGACGTTGTAGGGGTGGAAGGCGTCCACGTCCTTATTCGGGTCAATGCGCAAGAGCACTCGCTCCTCGGAAAGCCCCTTGGGAAGCGGCAACTGCACGAGAATGCCGTGCACGCTGTCGTCTGCGTTGAGGCGGTCGATCAGCGCCTCAAGCTCGTCCTGCGTGGTGGTGGCGGGCATGTCGATCTGCTCGGCCAGAAAGCCGACCTCTTCGCACGCCTTGCCCTTATTGCGGACATAAACCTGCGAGGCGGGGTTGTCACCCACCAGAACGACCGCAAGTTTAGGCGTCACGCCCGTCTTAGCGACAAATTCCGCTGTTTCCGCTTTGATCTCGGCGCGGATGTCCGCCGATATTTTCTTACCGTCAATCAGTTGTGCCATCGTTTTCTTCCTCCTTGGCTGTATCTTCATTTTCCTTGTTTTCGTTTTGAGAATTTACTTGCTCGGCGCTCTCGGTCTGCTCATCGGCAGGTACCGGGAATACGGGCACGTAGCTTCCCTCCTTCATTTTCTTGCGCACGCCGACGAGCACATACACGATCAGGCCCGTAAACACGACGAAACACAAAAATCCAACCAATTGCGACACGCGGATATTGGTGTTGCCCAGATACAAGCTATCGGTGCGCAGACCCTCGATGAACATACGCCCAAAGCCGTACCATGCCAGGTAGGTGTATGCGACCTGACCGTTGAATTTCTTATTGCGATAGACAAACGCATTGATAAGCACAAAACCGAGAATATTCCACAGCGACTCATAAAGGAAGGTGGGGTGTACGTAGGCCATCTCGGGCGTGTGCAGGTCGTTGGGATACAACCCCATGCGCAAAAAGTAGAGCGGATGCCCCTCGGCGACGATGCCGCCGTGCGCCTCACCGTTGAAGAAATTACCCCAACGTCCCATGGCCTGGGCGAACATGACGCCCGGTGCCGCCAGATCGAGAATACGGCGAAAATCCTTTTTCTTGATGCGGCAATAGACGATAATGGTCAGAATGCCTGCGATGATACCGCCGTAAATGGCAAGTCCGCCGCCGCGGATATTGACCATTTCGCCAAGATTCTGCCACAGCGTGCGGTCCGCGCGGAAATAGATCTCCGGCTTCATCAAAATATAGTACAGACGTGCTCCCAGCACGCCGAACAGCACCATGTAAAGTCCGACGTCCAAAATATCGTCGTGCGTAAAGCCCTCCTGGCGCGAGCGATATAGCCCGTAACAAAAGGCAAACAAAATGCCCAGCATGATACACACGCCGTACCAGTAGATGTGCATACCGTCGATGCCAAGCGCATTCTTGATGGCGACCGAATCAAGCGTGAACTCTTCAATTCCGAGCCCCGGAAAGGCTACCTTGATCAGATCCATATTCAAAATCCTCCTTGATCGTTTTTCTGTTTCTTGGGATAGAGCACCGACAGCGTTGTGGACTGCTCGTCAAAGACGCAGTGAAGCAGCACGTCCAGCTCGTCCGCGCTCACCTCGGCGATGGCGCGCAGCGCGTCAAAGACGCCGCAACCGTTACCCTCGGCCTCGCAGGCGAGGTCGGCAATATCCTCGGGAAAATCGAATTCAGATGCGAAGCTGGCGTACAGCACGCGGCGGTAACGCTCGATCTCATGATGGTCAAGCCCCTCTCGCTGTGCTTGCTCGATCTCGGCCAGGTATGCTTGCCATACCGCCTCGATGTCGTCCGTTTCTGCCGTGATAGCGTGATAGGCCACGTCGGCAGTGGTGGAAAAGCCGTAGGAATAGACGGGCGAGATCAGCCCCTGCTCAAACAAACGGTTATAAAATCCGCCGGCACGTGAAAACAACACCTCGCTGAGCAAATTCATCGCGGTTTCTCGTTTCAGCCGTCCGTAGGCGTCCTCCGGCATACCGTGATCCTTGACAGCAATCTGAAGCATAGGTCTTGACACGTTGGCGTGCGCGCTGACGCGGCGCTCCTTGACCGTGGGCGGCTCCTCATAACACTTGCGTTCGATACGGCGCAGTGCCATATCCGCAGGGCGGTTCTCAAGCGCACGGTCGACGGCCTTTACGATATCTTTCATATCCACGTCACCGCATACCACCAGATACATATTATCGGGTCTGTAAAAGTAGCGATGGCACTCGTGCAGCAGCTCGGCGCTGATATCCTCAATGGATGCCTCCGTGCCGCAAATGCGACGGCGAATGGGGTGCGAGAAGTAGACGGCACGCATGGTCTGCTCATATAGCTGCTGCCACGGGTCGTCCTCGCCCATGCTGATCTCTTCGCGGATAATGCCGCGCTCATGCGCAACGTTTTGCTCGGTAAAATAGGGCGTCAGAACGAAATCAAGCAGTACGCCCAGCGCCTCGTTCGGTCGCTCGGTGGTGCTGAACAGATAGGCGGTACGGTCGTAGTCCGTCCAGGCATTGGATTCGGCACCAAGTGCCGAGAGAGCCTCGTTGGCGTCCGTTCCGTCAGGGCAGGCAAACATTTTATGCTCCAGAAAATGCGCCGTTCCATCGGGCAGGTGCATATCCTTTCCGTTGACGCAAAATGCAACGTCACGCGCGCCAAATCGCACGACCAAAAGAGCATAGCTTTGGGTCATTTTTTTGGGAATATGCAGCAGCGTCATGCCGCTCGGGTGGATCACCCTCTCGCACGTTTCCTTGAGCCGGAGGGAAAATTCCAACTGCATATCGAGGCCGCCAAGCGACACGTGCTTACGGTGAGGAACAAAATCAGACATCGTCCATGTCCTCCTCTCCCTCGTCGTTCTCGCCCGTTCCGCGCTGAAAGTAGACGGTATCCAATCGCAGCTTTTGTGCAACCGCCACGACCTGCTCGCGCGTAACGGCAGCGAAGCCCTCGGTGCAGTCCTTGATGCTTTGATTCACACCAAGGATAGCGCGCATTTCGTAAAAGCCAGACAGCGCACGCGTGGAATCGCCAAGCTGACGATAGCTGTTGCCAAGCGATTTGCGCGCGGCCTCCCATTCGGCTTGGGTAAAGCGCCCTGTCTTCATCACCTCGATCTGTTCCAAGATCGCGCGCTGTGCAATCTCACGATTTTGCTCGCGGATGCCACAGCAAACGATGACGTCGCCGCGGTCGATATGATAATCAGACGAACAGGAATAGCACAGTCCGTGTGCCTCGCGCACGTGGACAAACAATCGGGAAATGGGTGAAAGTCCCAAAATCTCATGACAGAGCATCATGGCGTAAAAATCGGGTGAGGACAGCGTGATACCCGTGCGGAAGCCCAGGATCAGGTGGCTCTGTCCCACCTCAAGCTCGCCCTCGTAAGAGCGGGCGGGCTGCTCGCTTTTCGGTTGACAGGGCGCGGCAACGCTTGTCACAAAAGGCTCTGCTCGTCCAATGCGAGCAAATTCCGGCGCAAGCAGCTCGCGCAAGCGACATGCCAAGAGCTCTTCATCTTCATTTCCAATATAAAAGCACCGAATGGGTGCGTGCTTGAGCATTTGTTGCCATTCCGAGGTCAACTGCTCTGCCGTGATGGCACGGACGTCGTCCTCGCTTCCGCACAGCAGATGGCACCACGGCTCGCCCTCGTAAAAATGGTCAAAAAACTGCGTCATGGCGTAGGCCGACGCATGATTTTTGATTGAGCGGATGGCGTCAACGGTGTTTTTGCGCTCGGCCTCAATATAACGCGAAACGAGTTCCCCATTCTCCTCTGTCAAAGGGTGGAACAGCATATCCTGCATCAGCGACAGGACGCCCCCAAGCACGTCGGTATCGTCCAAAAGATAGTCCTTGCCAAGCACGTCGGCACCAAAACCGACACACTGATAGCCCCCCCGCCCCGTGTTGCGCACGCGGTAGGGCGTGGCGTACAGCTCGTCAAGGCGGCGGTTAACACTCTCAAGCGTGGGATAGTGTTGCGTTCCGCGACGCAGCACCGAAAACAGCAGCGTGCGCACGGGCGTCACGGCACGCTCATTCGGGAGAATAAACGACAGCGAAACAAGACCCACCTTAAAGCGGTCGGTCGGGCACACGATCAGCGTCACGCCGGGGAGGAGCTCACGCTCATGCGGGACGGGCATATCGGTCATATCTACCATCGCAATTCTCTCCTTTCTTTTTCTGTCTGAACTATTATTGTACACCATTTTGTCAACAATTTCAAGTACTGTTTGTGAATTCTTATGCCATTCTCCGCTCAAGGATAAAGATTTTTAAAAAGAAAGATTTTTTTTAAAAAAAGTATTGACAAACCATTTCCCTTGTGATATAATAGTCGAGCGTTCGGAAAAAGACACCTTAGCGGCGGTCGTTCCGAAGCCAATTTACATGGCGGGATAGCTCAGTTGGCTAGAGCAACCGGTTCATACCCGGTAGGTCATGGGTTCAAGTCCAATTCCCGCTACCAAAACAAAATGCGGATGTAAATCCGCATTTTGTCAATAAGGCCCGTTGGTCAAGAGGTTAAGACACGGCCCTTTCACGGCTGTAACATGGGTTCGATTCCCGTACGGGTCACCAAAAACAAAAAGTGTATCGTGCATACGATACTCTTTTTGTTTTTGCTTATCTGTTTCGCGGAAACGAAGTCTGCAAGATGCTTACTGCGCTTAAAGCTCTGATGTTCGTGTATGCATCTTGCCCAATTGGCGGCTTGCCGCCAATTGCTTCGATAGCCGCCATAGGCGGCGTCCCGTACGGGTCACCAACAAAAAAAAA
>JAZQMI010000016.1:0-10792 GCA_045543375.1 Eubacteriales bacterium
TCCGCTTGGAAGCTACCGTGAGAGGCGGCTCTACGTAGGTATTCCTTGGCATCATCGGGCGACTTATCCATCAGATATTTGGCGTATTCATACTCGGCATAGCCGAAGCCTGCGTCCACAGCCATGCGAAGATAGCGGAGCTTATCGCTCGGCTTTTCGGTAAACTTTCCGTCACGGTAGCCCTTGTAGACGAGGTAAGCGGCGAGCTCAAGTCCTCGGTCAGCCGCCTTGCGAAGCCACCACTCTGCGTTCTCCATATCGTCAGTCTTTTCAAGATAATATCTGCCGAGGCGGTAGAAGATCATCGGGTCATCACGAAAGTCAGCGTGGAAATAGTGTCTATGGTTTCCTTTTTCATAGATAAATCCTCCAAATATGTTTTTTAGTTTTGACTGGCAGGTCAAACTAATTTTACCATATTTGGAGGATTTCTTCTCATCGGTTAACCTTTTTCCAACCACGCGACTATCGCGTGGTTTTCGTTTTACAAGAAAACGCGGACGGCTGAAGCCGTCCGCGCATTTGCTATTGTTTCGATATCAATCAGAACAGATCAAAGTTATCGTCGGGGAGGACGATCGAGCTGCCACTGTTGCCATCGTGGATGGGGCTGGTGGTGATGATATCCTTCGTGTCAAGTGCGATCACCTCAAGGGAGGCACGTTCATATGTTCTCTTATTCATATTTCAATTCCTCCTTTGCATTACTGTGCGTTGTATGCAGCAGCAGACACACCGTAGTTGTAGATAGCGGTCAGCAGATTGTACATCTCGCCGTAGGTTGCCGTCGTGTTATATGCCTTGTCAGCCTCGACATCAGCATATTTCGCGTAATTTCTTGCGATATACGCGTTGACCGAGTAGGTGACGGTGTAGTCGGCATTATCGCCAAACTGTGCCACGAACTTCTCATCAAACTGGCCTGCGTTCACAGGAACGTCCACGTAATAGCGATTTTCTGCATTGGTATCCCTCTCGATCGCATATTCCGTACCATTTACCTTGACGGTAAGTGCCTCGATGCTCTCGGCCTCGAAGACGTAGCGGATGCACATAGCGCTATCCAGGACGAGCTTGGCGCTCTTCCACTTTGCGCCGCCGGTGTATTCACCGCTCACGGGGGTTGCGATCATGGACTGTGCAAGAGTTTCGGTGTCAAGGGCTCTGCCCCCAAGGATACCCTCAACGTCGTTTGCCATGTTCTCAAGGTTGTAATTGATAGCAGCCTGAGCTGCGGCACCGTAGTGCAGCAGATCGGAAACCAGCGTCTTCAGCGCGTCGCTCTGCTCACCGCTCAGCTTGCTTGCTGCGTAAGACTTGACGCTGTAATCAAACGTAGTTCTCGTGACCTCACCGGTTGCGGTAACAGCAGTAACGTCGATGGTTATGATGTCAGACATACGATGAGCAAGGATGTCTTCGACGCTAAAGATGCCGTTTGCATCAAGGGGCTTCACAACAGTCTTCTCATCGAAAGTAACGTGAATGTAAGGCTTGTAAATAACATTCTCGTTGGCCTTGACCTGGAAAGCAAAGTTAACGTCGTTCTCCAACGTAGGAACAGCAGATGCACCAACCGTTGCCTCAACGCGGGGCGTTTCGCCCTTAAGGAAGAAGTTGTTGAAGAGAACGGTCGTGCTCTCGCCCGCTGCGCCGAAGGCCTCGTCACTTCTCTTGTCAACATACAGGCCGTAAATCAGATCCTTACCGCTAGAAAGTAAAGACAGCGGAACTTCAACGTGGTTCCATCCGCTCTTCAGCTCGCCGCCGGCGTACTGAGCAAGCGTCGTGTTGATGTATCTCTCCGTCTTTTCCGTCTTATCCGTCGTCTGAACGCAGACCTTCCATTTGCCGCCGTCAGCAGCGAAGTGGTCTACGTCGGAAAGATAAAGATCAAAGGCGAGATAGGACCATTCGGAGATGCTCGTCTTAGCATACTGGAAATTAGCTAGGTTCAGTATAATTCTGTACGTACCCGTTTTAACTCCGTCAACCGTGTAGCCAACGCCCTTGTTAGCTGTATTGTACTTTACATGGGGCGTGTTACCGCCTATTCTCCACTGAGGATAAACGGACTTGTGCCAAGTCGTAGCATCCGCCTGCTCTTCAGCCGTCATGTCGCTCATATCGGCGTCCGTGACCAGCGCAAGCTGAGGAGCCTCAGCAACGCCTCTTTCAATATCATCGGCGAGATAAATATTGTTAACGAGAACCGTCGTGGTTTCGCCTTCTGCACCGAACGCGTCATTGTTTCTCTTAAAAAGAATGAAATCCTTAATAGTAGTATGGCTCGGGTTGTTCATATCGGAGAGCGGGATCTCGATATGGTTCCAACCGTCCTTCAGCACGCCGCCGTCAACGTAGGCAGCAAAGCCGCCCTTGTCAGCGATGTTGTTGATTGCCGTATTACCCTGCGTCGTGGTCAGCTGGAGCTTCCACGCGCCACCGTTGGCAGCGAAGTGATCAGCGCTGGAAAGATAAAGATCAAAGCAAAGCTTATCTTTGCTGCCGATTGCGGTATCGTTGAACATCAACTGCAGACCGTAGTTACCGGTGATCTGACCGCTGATTGAGAAACCAACGCCCTTATTCGTCGAGTCATAAACCAACGAAGAGGTACTGCCGTACTTTCTCCACATAGGAGCGATCGCCGTCTTACCGGTCCAGCTGGTTGCATCCGCCTTATGAGTCGCAGACATGTTGGCCATATCGGCGTCAACGATAAGAACGGTTCTCTCGTTGGTGAAGTACACGTTCTTCATCATGAGGGTGGTCGTCTTGTCCGTTGCACCAACGTTAGCACCTCTGTTGTAAAGACGGAAACCGCTGAACTGAGTGTAATCGAAGGTGGTCGTGCCGGTGTTGAACATGTTGAGCGGGATCTCGAAATGGTTCCAACCGTTTTGCAACGTACCGCCAAACATCTGAGCCAGCGTAGCGTTGTTGATGGCGATTGCGGTGGAGTCATCTCTCGTATTAGTGTTGTAAAGTTGGAACTTCCACTCTGCGCCCGTGACGTTTGCATCGTCTACATCCGAAATGTACATGTCAAAGCAAAGCGTCGTCATGCCGGTAATATCCGTCAGACCTTTGGAATATTTGAAACGGATTCCTGCCGCAGAGGGAACGCCGGTAAAGGTTGCAGCGATACCCTTTTCGGTGCTGTTGTAGGTCAGCGCCGCGGGAACACCCTCCCACAGCCAGTTATCAGGCAAATTGGCGGGACGCCACGCGAGCAGTTCGTCCGAGGTCAGGTCGTTGCTCGGCATCATGTCCTCGGTGAAGACAGGAACAAAGTTGACCGAGGAAAGTGCGGTCGTTGCTTCTTCTGCCGAGGTAGTGAACGCGAATGCGGGCACGACCATGAGAACGGCAAGAAGAAGTGCTAAAATTTTTCTCATTTTCTTTTCCTCCTGAAAAATATGTATTCATGGGACGCGTATGACGCCGCGTCTGCTCGGGTGCGGGCAGTACGGTATCATAAACTGTAACACGATAATTGTACATTATACATTAAATAATGTCAATACTTTTTTCGAATTTTTTCCTAAAAATAAGCATATTTCGGTAAATAATGCAAAAAAAGATAGTTTCCATGCTAACATTCAGGAGAAATCGTTGCACAAAATCGTCATATTTTCGGCGTTTTTTCTTTTTTAAAACAAAAAGAGCGCACGGTCGAAACCGTGCGCTCTTTTTATGTTCATTGAAATAGCATCAGAACAGACCGAAGTTATCGTCGGGAAGGACGATGCTGTCGTCGGGCTTTCCGCCCCAGGTATAACTGGTGGTGATGATATCGGTTGCGTTGAATGCGATCACCTCAAGGGAGGCGCGCTCATAAGTATTCTTTTTCATGTGCTTTTCCTCCTTTGGATTAGTCGTTCTGACCGGTCACGGTTGCGTAAGCATCTGCGGATACACCGTAGTTGTAGATCGCAGCGTACAGATCAGCCAGAGGGCTGGTCGTCTTGTACTTGGTTGCCAGATAATGGTTGACCGAGTAGGTGAGCGCGTAGTCGGCGTTGCCGTTGAAGTATGCCTTGTAGACAACGTCGAAGTTCTGAGCCGATACGGGGAAGTCGATGTAGTAGTAGCCGTTGGCTGCGATGAAGTCCTCCGAGCCGTAGACCTCGTCACCGATGGTGACCGACTCAGCCTCGCCCGTGAAGGCAAAGCGGATGGCCAGCTCGCTGTCAAGCACCAGTGCGGCGCTCTTGAATGCGGGGCCGTTCTCGGCTGCTGCATCCTCAATGACGTTCTCGATCTTGTAAGAGTTCAGCTTATCAAGATCAAGCTCCGTCTTAGGCAGAATACCCTCTACGTCGCTTGCCAGGTCGTCGGTGTTATAATTGATGAGGCTCTGTGCGGCAGCGCCGTAGTAGAGCATGTCGGAGAGCAGACGATTCAGGGTGGTGTTGCCCGAGCCCAGCCAGTTCTTAGCGTACTGCTTGATGCTGTACGTCAGGGTTCTCTGCATGAGCTGGTGATCTGCATTCAGAGCCGTCACGGTCGTGGTGATGGTGTCGGACAGACGGTGAGCCAGAATGTTGTTGAAGGCAAACGTGCTGCCCTGAGTGGTGGTCTGACCGTCGAAGGTGACCTCGACGACAGGGTTGGAGATGACCTGCTCGTTGCCCGTGATCTCGTAGCTCATGTTGAAGCTGTTGGACAGTGCAGGAGTGACCGTAGCGGTGATCTCAGCGTCGGGAGCAACGTAGGTGCTGTCCTTAAAGTAGACGTTATCGATATAGAAGAAAGCTGTGTCGTCAACGCCCTTCGAATTGATCTTGGTCTGATAGAAAAGGCCGATGTGTCTGAGAGCAGTCATATCTACGAAGTAAGGATCGTAGCTCGTGCCGTTTTCTTGGTTATACTTTTCGATATTCGCTGCACCGTCTTTAGAAGTCGACGTTGCAAATTGAGACAGCGGAATTTCAACGTGATGCCAGCCGCCTGCCAGAATCTGATCGACCGTCAGGTCAACCAGCTCGGTCAGCGATTGCGTCGTTGCCATCTCACAAGCGTCATAAGAATTGTTGGGGGGAGAAGCCAATTCGAACACCCAGTTTTTAGTCGTCAACGCAGCCAAAATCTCAGCACCGGTCGTAGCATCAGCATTAACGTCGCAATAGAAGTCAAAGCAAATGGTATCGGGATTGACAGTGCCGCCCTTGGTCGCATCATAAGGAGTCTTGAACCAAGTTGAATTTCTAGCGACCGAAACCGTGGTCACGCCTGCAGGGAATTCCTCCATGATCTTGACCTTCGTGCCCGCATAACCGCCAACGCGTCTGTCACCCTCGGCGGTCGTGCTAGATGCCTCCAACGTGATCTCATCCGTTTCATTGACGCCCTGCTCATCGTAATCATAGACTACAGCCACGTCGTCAATCGCAATGGTCAAACCGCCGTAATAGCCGAAGTTATCTCCATTATAGATGCGGAGGTAATTGACCGCACTCGGATCGAAGGTGGCAGGCAAGCCGTTTTGCGTGCCAAAGGCCTCACTTTCAAAATAAATGGTCACTGTGTTCCAGTCATCCAGCTTGAGCTCGGCATCAAACTCGCCGTGGTTACCAACGAACATGTTGCGCAGAGTGATCTTTTTCGACAGCGCGTTCGTGGTTCCTCCGGTCGAGGAGATTTGGAAATAGAACGCCTGATCCAGAATGGAATCAACAGCATCCGCGCTCGTCGGAACGGCACCTACCGCAGAAGGTGTAGCATCCACACCGCCACTGGAAATGTAAAGATCAAAACGGAGGCCGATCGCGTTAGCGTTGCTCGTCATGGGCGTGCACTTGATCGCGCTCTTAATACCGTTATTTGTATATCCCGTGGGAGCATTATATCCTGCGTTTGCCGAAAGATAGCCCGACGCTGCAGCGTCCGTATCGGGAATATGCACCAATGCCCATTCAAGGTCGTCATCATTGTCCACATCCATCAAACCGGGAATGTAGGGCGCAACTAGCATCTTATCGGCATGGGATACCGCACGACCGTCGACCGTCGTCCACGCCTCACAATCCCAAAGGTCAACCACGTCTGCGGTCTGAACCTCGGGAGCCTCGTAGACGCACTGATCGACGAAGTAGATGTTCTTCATCATGATCTTGTGATCGTCACCCTCGGTACCGACAGTCTGATCGGCTGCAGCGGATGCATTGAAAATGCGGAAATAGTTGATCGCGGTCTTATCGGGCGTGGCAATATTTTTGTCGTCCGTGAGAAGGCTGTCAGCCATACCAAAGCTGGAAAGAGGAATTTCAAAGTGGTTCCAGCCTTGCTGAAGCTCGCCGCCGTACAGCTTGGACAGCGTGCTATGACCTATACCTGTGTAGCCGGCCCATGTACCATCAGCCGGGGTCTTACCGTTTGCGTTGAACTCGTTATTGTCGTCGCCGCCTGCGCTACGCAGCTCGAAGTCGTAGAGAACGTTGTCAACACCAAGCTTGTCGGGATCGGACAGGTACAGATCAAAGCAGACCGCACCGGTGTCCCAGATGCCAGAAAGGTCAACAGGCTTGAATCCCGTATAGCCAAATCTGACCCAAGCGGCAACCTCCGCACCCTTGCCGTTCCAAGCACGGACAACGGCACGCTCGGATGCATCGTACGTACCAACATAGGCGGAACCAGTTGCTGCCGTCCACAAGTTGACATCCCATGCACCGCCGTTGGGGCCTTTCCAGGCCTGCAGCTCGCCGGAATTCATGCTGGCAGCCGGCATATCATATTCCGTGATAATCGGAATGATGTTCAGCTTGTCAGCCGAGGTTGCTTCTTCTGCCGACGTGGTGAATGCAAATGCAGGCACTACCATGAGCACAGCGAGAAGAATTGCTAAGAATTTTCTCATTTTCTTTTCCTCCTGAAAATGTAATGTTAAGGGCGCGAAATCGAAGTGTTGCCCACCGCGAGGGTAAAAAGGGTACACTTCGGGCTATGATACATATTATATTGTAGTCGAAGAATTAAATTTTGTCAAGGATTTTTATAAAAAATGCATGTAAAATCGTATTTTTCCATCTTTTGATTGAAAAAATAGTGTTTATTTATGGTACGGGTATCATTTTTTTATCCGTCGCACGGGGCAAGGGGTCGTTTTGGTAGACATGCGGCGAAAAAATGACAAAAGGCCTGCCGCACGGCAGGCCTTATATTATATTAAATGTAGAAACCCGTTTGGGTAAATGCGCACAGCAGCGTGCTCTCGATGGCATCGGCCATGAGTGCCGAGCCGAGGTCGTTGGGGTGACAGCCGTCGACGGTCGCCATTTCACGGTATCGACCGCGGAAGATGCTCTCGCCGTCGATGAAATAGACGTTTTTATCGCCGTTCTCAATGGCTTGGCGGTAGGTGTCGTGAATGATGGCGCGGCGGTTGACGCTGTCGTTATACGCGCCCGTGAAGTCGGGGCGGGATATAATAATGTAAGGCACGTTGGGGTGCTTTTCGCGGATCATGCGGTAAAGGCGGGGGTGGGTGTCACGCAGCATCTCATAGCTGGGCGCGTTGTGGTCGTAGTCGCTGATGAAGGCGGACATATCCAGGTCGGCCATGTAGCCCGACACGGCCAGCTCGCCGCGTGCGCTGCCCGAAAAGCCGAGGTTGATATGATCGATGCCCGTGCGCATGGTGACCACGTTGGAATAGCAGTTTCCGGGACGGCAGACGCATCCGCCCTGGGTGATCGAGCTGCCGTAGTAGACGACGGGCGCCATATCGCGGTAGGAAAGGCCGTGATCAAGCGCAGCGTCCGAGCTGACGCCGATGAGCAGCGTGTGAAGCTCGCTGTACAGCGAGGTATGAAGGGTAAAATGGCGCATTTTGCGCGAGCCGAAGCGGGCGATGGACTGAAAGCAATCCGAGGTGTCATAGGGCGGAATAAACGTCTTGACGTAGCGCGAGCTGCCCGTGACGGGGTCGTCGATATACAGGTCAAGCCCCATGCTACCCGTCAGGGCCATGTGAGAAAAGTGCTCTCTGCCCGTGTATTCGGCGTGGATCGCAACGTATTCCGAATCGGTCGAAAAGCGGATACGGCCACCCGCCGTATGGCGGCAGAGGCGTGCCACGCCCGGGTTGGTCGTCTGAGCGACGTCGTCGGGGAGGCGGCGCAATCCATCGGTGTTGCGGTAATCGTACATTCCGTAGACGTCGAACGGCGCGGTGCGCACATCGTAATAAGCAATGCCCTCTTGCTCAACCTTGCCTTTAACGTCAAGATTGGGGTCGATCTGGGCGATGGTCAGTTTGGTGTTTTCCATGGTGTTCCCTCCACTCGCGTTTTCGTTGCCTTATTATACCGCCGCGGGCGGCGCGCTGTCAAGTGGCGGGCGTAAAATATTTCAAAATCTCTTGCAAACACGGTCGCTTTATGGTAAACTATATCATAGTTATAGAAGTGAGGTTTACCATGTCTGCAAAACGTGTGCTCCGACGCTATATCGGAGATAAAAAATTTTACGGCGCGGTGCTGGCCGTCGCCCTCCCCATGATCGTCCAGAACGGCATCACCAATCTGGTCAATCTGCTCGACAACGTCATGGTCGGGCGGCTGTCGACCGAGGCCATGTCGGGCGTTTCGATCGTCAATCAGTTTATCTTCATATTCAATCTGCTGATTTTCGGCGCCGTATCGGCGGCCGGCATTTTTACCGCTCAATTTCACGGCTCGCGCGACGTCAAAGGTGAGATGTACACGCTGCGCTTCAAGCTCATGCTCAACCTTGTCGCCTCCGTTGCGTGCGTTGCGATCTTCGCCGCGTTTGACGACGAGTTGATCACCTGGTTTTTGCTGATGGAAGAAAGTGCGGGCGAGCTTGACCCCGCCCTGGCGCTTTTGCGCGGCAAAGAATATCTGCGCATCATGCTGATCGGTCTTGTTCCCTGCGCCATCTCGCAGGCTTATGCCTCGACCATGCGCGAAACGGAGCAGACGGTTGTGCCCATGTGGGCAAGTGCGGCGGCGGTCGCAACCAACTTCGTGCTCAACGCCATTCTGATCTTCGGTCTGTTCGGCGCCCCTGCGCTTGGCGTCCGGGGAGCAGCCATTGCAACCGTCATATCGCGTTTTGTCGAGCTCGGCATATTGCTGATCTGGGGATACTCGCACAAGGCGGAATGCCCGTATCTTTGCGGCTGTCTGCGCTCTCTTTATCTGCCGCATGAGCTGTTCGGGCAGATCCTTTCCAAGGGCATACCGCTCATGGTCAACGAGCTGCTCTGGGCGGTCGCCATGACGGCGCGCAACCAAAGCTACTCGACGCGCGGGCTCGAGGTGGTCGCGGCGCACAACATCAGTATTTCCATCATCAATCTGTTTTCGGTCGTTTATCTGTCGCTGGGCAGTGCCATTGCCATCGTAGTGGGCAATCAGCTCGGCGCGGGTGAGGTGGACAAGGCGCGCGACACGCAACGCAAGATGGTGGCCTTTTCGGTCACGTGTGCGGCAGGCGTCGGGCTGATCCTGATCGCCCTCGTTGCTCCCGTTTTCCCGCTGCTGTACGAAGCCCCTGACGTCGTTCGGTCGCTCGCGAGCTTTATGATCGTGGTCACGGGCTGTGCCATGCCCTTTTTCGCCTATGCGCATGCGGCGTATTTCACGCTGCGCTCGGGCGGGCGGGTCGCCATCACCTTTTTGTTTGACAGCGTGTACATGTGGGTGATCGTCATCCCCATCGTCTTCGTTCTTTCGCGCTACACCGATATTTCTATCTACTGGCTGTTCATTGCAGGCAACGCGACCGAGATACTCAAATGCGTCTTCGGTTTCATTTTCCTGCGCAAGATCAACTGGGCGCGTCGGCTGGTTTCGTCCGACAAGCCCGAACAATAAAAATGTAAGGAGGACACGATTATGCCCGGACCCGGAGGAGGATCAAGAGGAGGCGGCTTTGGCGGCGGTGGCTCGCACGGAGGAGGATTTGGCGGCGGACGCCCCGGTGGTTTTGGAGGACGACCCGGCGGCTTTGGCGGACCGCATCATCACCCGCCCCATCATCATCGCCCCTATTTTTACGGCGGTTGGTTCCCGCGCAGACGCTATTATTACGGCGGCGGTGGCTGCCTTGGCGGCCTTGTCGGCGCGCTGATGGCGCCCATCATCATGCTGATCTTTGTGTGCGTGTTTGCCTTTTCCATGTTCGGCAGCGCCGTGACCGACATTCAGCGCGGCGGCAGCGTCGTCTACGACGAGGCGGACTTCCAAAACTACGCCGACATGCGCTACGCCGAGGAATTCGGTGAGAGCACGGCGTACGAGGACAACATGCTGCTGGTGTTCCTTGTCAACGAGCAGTCGGACGAGTACTACACCATCGCTTGGTGCGGCTACAACATCAACGCGCGCATCACGGACATGTTCGGCAACGAATATACGGACTACGGGCACGCGGTGCAGTCGTCCATTCCCGCTTATTACGAGCATTCGCTCAGCCAGAACCTCGCGTCTATCGTGGACAAGATGGCCGAGCGCATCGGTCGCCTTGGGCTGTCCTCGTCCTTTATCCGTGCGGATGACCATTCGGTGACCGTCCCCTCGCACCTGACCAATCACTCGCGCCTTTCTCTGTCCGAGCAGACGGTCGAGCGCGCGCTGACGGATTTTACCGAGCAGACCGACATTCCCGTTGTTATCGTCGTGGATAACGTGGAGAACGTATTCCGCAAGAGCATCGGCGGCTCGATCCTGCCCATTCTGATCGTGCTGATCTTTGCCGGCATTGCCGTTGTCATGATCGTCACAACGATCAAGAACCGCCCACGCAAGCAGCAAAACAA
>JAZQMI010000017.1:0-5634 GCA_045543375.1 Eubacteriales bacterium
CTGATCCTCCTTGCCGCAGGCGACGAGGGCGCAAAGCATCAGCGCAGCAAGCGCGAGAGCAACGATCTTTTTCATCATGGGAAAATCCTCCGTAAAATGTTCACTTACAGTTCATTATACAGCAAGACGGCAGAAAAGTCAAGAGGGGAGAGAGGGAGAATTGTAAAATTTTTGTGCAAAGTGGGCGGCGGGCTTGGTGCAAAACCAAACGAAAAGCCCTCACACCGAGGTGCGAGGGCTGCTTTTTCGTATCAGAAGCTGATCTCGTTTGCCATTTTGTGACGTCTTGCGATGGCCTCGGCACGCAGCAAACAAATTTCCTTCATTTCGTCCACCTGCGCGTGTGTAAAATTCTCCAGATCGCCGTCCTTGAGTTTCTTTTTGTACATGCGGTCAAGAATGAGCGCGTAGTTGATGTCTACGGGCACGACCTTGCCGTCGTTGAGACACATGACCTCGTTGCTCTTGCCGGCCAGCAGCTCGTTCACAGCCGCGTAGCCCATATCGGTCGCCGTCAGACGGTCGCGCAGCGTGGGCGCACCGCCGCGGACGATGTGACCGCAGCGAACAAATTTGGTTTCAATGCCCGTGCGAGCCTCAATGGTCTTGGCGAAATATTCGCTGTATTTCTCGCCCGTATGGACGGGAGCCATGCCCTCGCTGACGATGGCGATCAGACCTCTCTTGCCCTGCGCGCGGGCGGACGAGATCTTATGAATGGCAAATTCCTCGTCGAAGGGGACCTCGGGAATGGCAATGGCCAGTGCGCCCGTGGCGATACCTGAATTGAGTGCGATCTGACCGCAGTCGCGACCCATGACCTCAATGACGTTGCATCTCTTGTGCGATTCGCACGTTTCGCGCAGCGCGTCGACCATGCCGAGTACCGTATTCATGGCCGTGTCAAAGCCGATGGTGTACTCGGTCGCGGTGATGTCGTTGTCGATGGTGCAGGGGATACCGACGGTGGGAATGCCGTGGTTGGTCAGGTCGGTCGCACCGCGGAAGGTACCGTCGCCGCCCAGCGCGACGATGGCGTCGATCTCGTGCTCTTTGCAGGTGTTGAGTGCCATGGCCATGCCCTCCTCGGTCTTGAAGCGAGGCGAGCGGCTGGAGTACAGAATGGTACCGGCGTGTGTGATGATCTTGGACACGTCGTGCGTCGTCATATCGTAAACGTCGCCTTCGATCAGACCCTCGTAGCCCTCACGGATGCCGACGACCTGGATGCCCTCGCTCATTGCCTTGCGGGCGACCGCGCGGATGGCGGCATTCATACCGGGGGCGTCACCGCCCGAGGTCAGTATACCGATCTTTCTGAATTTTGCCATAATAAAGAACCACCTTTCTTAACGTCTATCGTGTCCCGCGCAGGGCGGGGAAAACAGCAAAACAAAAAATTCCTTACTATTGTACCCTATCCCGCGCGAAAAATCAAGCCTTTTTGTGTCTTTTTTTTCGAAATTTGACAAAATTTTACCAAGGCCGCGCCATCATTCGCGCAACGCGCGGCGAATGAGGTCGAGCGCGTGCGTTGCGGCCAGCGTGCGAACGTAGTCGCGCGAGCGGTCGGGGGAGAGCGCAAGACGCACGGCTCGCTCGCCTTTGGGCGTGCTGATGCCGACGAACACCGTCCCCACGGGGCAGTTCGCGCTTGCACCGCCCGGACCGGCGACACCCGTCGTTGAAACGGCGATATCCGCCTTGGCGGCGATGCGCGCGGCGCGCGCCATTTCGGCAGCCGTCTGCTCACTGTATTCGCTGTATGTGTTCAACGTGTCGGGCGATACGCCGAGTGCGGCCTTCATTTCATTGGTATAAGTAATAAAACCGCCCCTGACGGCTGCCGAGCTGCCGGCGACGTCGGTCAGCCGCTTGGCAACGAGCCCGCCCGTGCACGATTCTGCCGTGGCGACCGTTTTGCCTTGCTCGATCAGGTTTTTCACAACGACCTCTTCCATCGAGCACTCGCCCTCGCGCGCGTCACGCACGGCGTAGATGCACTCACCCACGCGGCTTGCGCTGATATCGGCAATGGCGGCGTCACACATGGCAGCGGCCGTTTGCTCGTTCTCGGCGCGCGCCGTGACGCGCAAACGCACCTCGCCTGCCTTGCAGTAGGGGGCGACGGTCGGGTTCTTGCCTTCGGTCATCATGCTGCGCAGCTCGTTTTCGACCGCGCTCTCGCCCATGCCGAAAATGTACACGTTCTTGCTGATGAGCACGGCATCCGACCGCTTGCGCAGATAGGGAACGACCGACCGCTCCACCATGGGCTCGAGCTCGCGGGGCGGTCCGGGCAGCAGGACGACCGTCTTGTTTTTCTCTTGGTCGCATACGATCAGACCGGGCGCGGTGCCCTGTGTGTTTTCGAGCACCGTCGCGCCGCGCGGTACCATGGCCTGACGCTCGTTGTTTTGCGTCATGGTGCGACCCATGCGCTCAAAATAGGCGCGTATGCCGTTCAGAATGTCCGCGTCGGGTTCAAGGGGCAGACCGAACGCGGCGGCGACTGTTTCACGCGTCAGATCGTCGTAGGTCGGGCCAAGTCCGCCCGACGTGATGACCAGATCGGAGCGCGAAAGTGCCAGATCGAGCGCGGCGGTCAAGCGCTCGGGGCTGTCGCCCACCACACTCTGATGGTAGACGCAAATGCCCAGCTCGGCCAGCTTGCGCGACAGATAAGCGGCGTTGGTATTGATAATGTCACCCAGCAAAAGCTCGGTGCCCACACATAAAATTTCGGCGGTCCTGACGGCGTTTTTCACGGTTTGCCCTCCCTGATCTGCTTTGATACCATCAGTATACCACAGCTTGGATAAAAAGTAAACCGCCGCAGCAAAAATTTATCCTCCCGTCGGTCGTGTCGCGCTCTTGACAACCCGATTAAAATATGATAAACTGAATACAGAATTTATCTTCCATATCATTTCAGGAGGACGATTATGAGCGGATGTCAAAGCTGCCCCCGCCGTTGCGGTGCCGACCGCGAGGCGGGCAAGGTCGGATATTGCGGCGTGGATGCCAAGGTGCGCATCGCTCGCGCGGCACTTCATCTTTGGGAGGAGCCCATCATCAGCGGCACGCGCGGCTCGGGAACGATTTTCTTTTCGGGCTGTAATCTGCGGTGCGTGTTCTGTCAGAACCGCGAGGTCAGCCACGGCGGCAAGGGTCGCGAGCTGGATATCAGAGAGCTGGGCGAAAAGATGCTTTCGCTGCAGCAGCAGGGTGCGCATAATATCAATCTGGTGACACCTTCGCACTATGTCAACGAGGTCGTGGCGGCACTCAAGCGCGTGCGCAGCAAGCTGTATATTCCCGTGGTGTACAACTGCGGCGGCTATGAAGCAGTCGAGGCGATCGACGCGCTGGACGGTCTTGTTGATATCTACATGCCCGACCTCAAGTATTTCTCGCCCGCCCTCTCGCGCGACTATTCGGGCGCCGAGAACTATTTTGAGGTGGCGCGCGCAGCTCTGCTTCGCATGTACGAGCAGGTCGGTCGCCCCGAGATGAGCGCGAGCGGCATGATGACGCGCGGCGTTCTGGTGCGTCATCTGGTACTGCCGGGCTGCCGCAAGGATTCCATCGCCATTCTCGGTGAGCTTTCGCAAATGTTTGCGCCGGGGGATATCATTTTGAGCCTGATGAGCCAGTATACGCCCGAATTCGTGCCTGCCGACTGCCCGTACGATAACCTCAAACGTCGCATCACCTCGCTCGAATACGAGAGCGTGGTCAATGAGATGCAAAAGCTGGGCTTTGAGGGCTTTGTCCAGAGCCGCACCTCGGCAACGACGGCGTATACGCCCAAGTTCGAGGGGTAAGCGCCCATGGAGCTTTCCGCCACCTACGAGTACGTCGTATCGCTTAAAAATCGCCCGAAATATAAGCTGCGGCGGGCGCTGCTGCTTGCCGCGTATATCCTTTACGCCGCCGCGCTGCTTGTGATCGGCGTAGCGACGGGCTGGCTCGCGCCGCTGCTGGCGCTCGTGCCGCTGACGCTCTGGATCATCGTGTGGTTGACCTGGAAATACGGCATGGTCGAGCTCGAATATTCGCTGACGGGCGGCATCATGACGCTGTCTAAAATTTACGGTGGCCGCACGCGCAAAAAGCTTGCCAAGATCACCGTCAAGAATATGAGCGCCATCATGCCCTTTGAGGGTGAATATATCAAGCAGGCCGAGCGCTACGCGCCCGAGCGGACGCTCGATCTGACGTCCGATCTGCAAAAGGGCAACGTTTATATCGCGTTGTATGAAACGGACGAGGCACGTCGCGGCATCCTCTATTTTGAGGCGACCGAGCGGGCGCTGCGCATTCTGAAATACTACAATTCTGCGACGGTCGTCGTGCCGCTCCCGGAGTGAAACGCCACCGCGAAAAATTAAATTGTCAAGAGGGTATTCCGCCATGTCGGCGCGTATGCCCTCTTTTTGTCGTTCTTGTCAAAATTCTCTCTTAACGCGAGAAAAACGCCATTTTTGAAAAGCGACTGCGAATTTCTCTACGATGCCTTGACTTTTTTGAAGAAAAAATTTGTAAATGCTCTTGAAAAAATTTGTCGGCTGTGATATAATATGATACAAGTATGGGTAGGTCTGCCCGAATGGGCGGAATTCTGCCGATCGTAACGTTAAATTTTTGCTTTGAAGCGCCCCTTCGGATGCCGAAAAGCAGTCAATTGGAGGTATACGCAACATGAAGATTTTGGTTGTAAACGCCGGTAGCTCGTCGCTCAAGTATCAGCTTTTTGATATGGACGAGAACAAGGTCATCGCAAAGGGTAACTGCGAGAAGATCGGCATCGGCGGCATGATCACCCACAAGCGTCCCGGCAAGGACGATTACAAGGCTGACGTTGAGCTGAAGGATCACGATGCCGCTATCGCGCTCGTGCTCAAGCTGCTCACCGACGCAGAGCTGGGCGTGATCGCATCGGCTGACGAGATCGATGCCATCGGTCACCGCGTCGTACACGGCGGCGAGCAGTACAAGGAGTCCACGCTCATCACGGACGAGCTGATGGACTACCTGATCGCCAACATCGGTCTGAACCCCCTGCATGCACCTCCTGCCATCAAGGGCATCGAGGCCTGCCGCAAGGCCTGCCCCGGCAAGCCCATGGTTTGCGTCTTTGACACCGCTTTCCACAGCACCATGGAGCCTGTTTCCTACGTTTATCCCCTGCCTTACGAATATTACGAGAAGTTCGGCCTGCGCCGCTACGGCTTCCACGGCACCTCGCACCGCTACGTTGCGAACCGCGTTGCCGAGCTGTGTGGCAAGGACATGGCTGATATGAAGATCATCACCTGCCATCTGGGTAACGGCTCGTCCATTACCGCTGTCAAGAACGGCAAGGTCGTTGACACCACCATGGGCTTCACGCCCAACGAGGGTGTTCCCATGGGTACCCGCTGCGGCACCATCGACCCCACCATCGTTCCTTATCTGATGAAGCAGCTGAACGTCACGCCCGACGAGATGGACAACATTCTGAACAAGAAATCGGGTCTGCTCGGCGTATCCGGTGTACCCAGCGACTGCCGTGAGGCCAACGCTGCTGCCGATGCCGGCAACGCTCGCGCAAAGCTGGCGATCGATCAGCTGATCCACTACACCAAGAAG
>JAZQMI010000018.1:0-25531 GCA_045543375.1 Eubacteriales bacterium
TTTGCCTGCTTGATCATACCGTTGACGTAGCGCAGCGGGTACAGTCCCTCTTCGGCAGTTCCGCCAACAGCCGCCGTGTAGACCTCATCGGCATATACCTTCTCAAAGGCCTCGGTCTGGTTAGCATCAACGAAATCAAAGTACAAACCGTCGTCGAAATATTCGCGTGCCTGCTCCTTGGCAGCCTCGTAAATACCGAATATACCGCCAAGCTGATTGTCACGCTCGATCTCCATGACAGCTTCGGTTTCGGGGCGCGCGCCCTGATTGATAAACAGGGGAGCGTACTCGCGAAGCAGGGTGGTCATCGGGCGATCGGAGCCGTCGGGGTTGATGATACCGTAGTCGGAGTCCTCACCGATACGGAAGCCGCCTGCGTAGAACCAAGCGTAAACACCCGAGGTGTAGGATTCCAGCATGTACTCCAGTGCATACTCGTAGTAAGCCGCAGAAGCATTCATCATGCTCTGAGATTGATTGAAGTTGCAGTCGGTTCTTGATTTATCCCAGACCTGACGGCCGAATTCCTTCCAGACTACGGGGGTGTTGGGATTGACGTAACGGGCGTATGCATTGGCAATCGGGATCTGCAGTGCCTTTTCGGGAGTTGCATCAAGGGCGTATCCCTCGGGCTCCATATAAGCCAGCGTAGAGGCAAGGCTCTGGAAGTCGAAGCAGAAGGTGGAGGGCATATAAGAGCCGGTGCGCAGACCGCTTCCCGACATGGACATACGGAAGGTGAACAGTCCATTGGGTGCCCATTCCTGCATCAGATTGATCCCATCGATCATTTCCTTGGCGATCTGGTCGTCAACGAAGCGATAATATGCGTTGATCATCTTGGTGTATTTGCCCGACTGATCGTCAAGCATAGCGTCGCTGACGTAAAGCTTCTTCTCAGCGGTGTACTCGACCTTGCAGCCCCACAGCTCCTCGGCGTGTGCGATAGAGCCGTACTGCGTCTTGACCCACTCGGTCCAATCGTCGTCCCAAGCCTGACGGCCAATGAAGTATCCCTGTCTCTTGTTGTTGGGCGACCAGTTACCGTCGTAGTTACCGATACGAGGCTCCCAAGCAATGTCGAAACCGACAATGTTATCATTTTCGTAGAAATGCAATCTCTTGATCAGCACCTCGGTCTCCTCTGCGTTGAAGTTCTGCAGAGGATAGCAGTTGCGGCGGATGGAAAGGTTGACGTAAATCCCCATTTCCTCGGCGAGGGAAATCATATCAAGGATATTGTTGCAATCCTTCATGTAATCGTAATACACGAAGATGGAAATGGCGTTCATGCCGATATCCTTGATGTGCTGGAGGTCGTAGCGTACGACGTCACGGTCGTAAGCTTCATTGCTGACATAATGCTCGAAGTAACCTTCATTGGTATCCATAGCAGCGGTCTCTGCCATGCCGTAGGAGGGCATGTAGTTGACACCGAAGAAGGAGATGGGTTTGCCGTCCTTCATGAAGGAGCCGTTTTCCATGTATACGAAACTGCGCTCATCCTCCGGCTTGGCAGACCAATAGTTGATCTCTTGTTCAATCTTGTCGATCACAACACCGTCAAGCGTCAAAGTAGCCACGGCGCGATCAGGCTTTTCACTTGTCAGCTCATAGTTGGCAGCAACAGCCTTGACACCGTTTCTCTTGTTCGTGGGGGAGAATTTCTCGGAGGAGATGGTTTCAAGCAGCTTATTGCCGCTGTACAGCTCAACCTTGGTCACAAGACCGTCCGGCTGTACACCGTCGAGGTTGATGAAGTTTGCACCGGCCGTAATGGTATCGGTGTCCTCGGCAACATAGGTGTATTCGGTTGTACCACCGTCTACGAGGAAGGAATTCCGAGACATGGCCTGTACCGTTTCAACGACAGCAGCAATACCGTTTGCATCGTAGAAATCATCGGATACGGCGCTGAAGCACCCCAGCATGGAGCCTTCCAAAGCGCCATTCGCCTTTTGGGAGGTTGAGCTGTAAATGGTCAGCCATGCAGCGTAGCCCGAGTGCAGACCCTTTTCATCCGTGACGCGGAGCAGGGGGATAAACCGGTGATTGGTATTCTTGTCGTAACCGGTACCCTGACGACCGGGGTGGCAGGAGATCAGCGTTTCGGGAACGACGTAGTCGCGCTCGGAAACGAACACCTGATTTTCACCGGCAAACACGTTAGCAGCGTTGGTGATGGGGTACTGCTCGTACATGGGAGCCACGTGGTCGAGCGTGATCTCATGGAAGATCTCAAGCGAAGAATCAAGATAGAGTAACGAGGGCTCGGAGATCATAAAGCTCTTGGATGTCGCGTTGTTGCCCTCAAAACCAATGCACATACGGGAAAGGCTTCCGATATCAACGACCGTGTCCTCGCTCGCCTTGCTGTCGGAACGAAGAGGAAGACCGCTTGCATAAACGATCCGGTACTCCCACTCCGTGGTCACGCTGACGCCGGACGACCAGCGACAGCCGGCAGTATCAACGACCTCAAGGTAGAGGTTGTCGGTGTTGGGATCGTCACTCTTGACCCAAAAGCCGATGGCATTGTACTCACCGCGCACGCTGACGGGGAGGAAAATGTTGTCGTAGCCCTCGACACTTTCTACCGAATAGTAGAGCTGTCGGCTGGTGTCCTCGTGACCGTAGTCGGCCACCTTAAGCTCGCAGGGAATGGACTTGTTGGGTGCGTTGCGCGTGATCTTATTGACGTTGCTTGCGCTCGAGGTATCAAAGAACAGAGCCTTCTGCTCCTCGGTCAGATTGTCCATGATATTTTTAATAGCCTCATCCTCGGTCATCCAGCCGCTGCCGGAATCGTAAAGAATGGTTTCAAAGGCAGGACCGCCCAGCAGCAGGACGCGACCGCCCTCACCCATGTAATCCAATAAGGCCTGGCCCGCAGAAGAGGGCATGACGTTGGCACCTGCGACGATAACGACACCGTATTTCTCTGCGTCAAAGACGGTGGACACCTCATCGTTCAGCGTCTTGAGCTCCAGCGAATCGACGACACCGTTCAGTTTCTGATACAGCGCGTCAACGTAAGTAAGATCCTCGTTGGTGATGTACAGAACGGCAGAACTGCTCTTGTTGTTGTCGGCAATAATCTTCAGATTGCTTGCCAGAGAAAGCTTGTTGCTTGGCATGTATTCTTCCTCCGAAATATATCCTGCGTAATCAGCCAGGAAAGTTTCAACGGCGAAAGCCAGCAGCTCGTCCGTTGCACCGGCAATGACGATCTTGTTGCCCGAAACAACGATGGCATACTGGTTACCGGCCAACTGCTCATAGATCTCAACAGATTCCTTGCGCTCGGTCTTACCGATCAGGATTTCCTTGATGTCGGCGTTGTTGTCCTTGTCATCCCAGTCGGTCTTGACCTCGAGCTTGACGCCGGTCACAGCCTGAATACCGTTACGCAAATCCATCGTGGCCGCCTTGACTGCGCTGTTTGCGTAGTCGCTGCGGGTGATGCGGTATTCCGTTGCACCGTCTGCGATGATGTCGAGCATCACAACCGGTTCGTCGGGTTCATTCGGGTTATTCTTACAGCCGACCAGCGCCACAAGCGACAAGGCCAGCATCAGACCAACCAAGAAAAAGGAGAGAAACTTTTTCATGTTAAAATATCCTTTCATTTTAAATTCGAACGAATGTTCGTGGTGTATTTTACCATAACATTATATCATTTTTTTATACTGTTTGGCAAGTGGCAAGAATACCAAAAAGATTACGGCTTTTTCGTCTAAATAGACAAAAAAACAAGGGCGCAGCGCATACGGCTGCACCCTTGGGTGAAATTTTATGGAATTTGGCAAGTGTAAAGGGAACCGAACTCTACGTCACCGATACGGAAACGAAGGTAAGTGCTGCCCTTGCCGTTGATCTCAATGTCGACCGTCAGCACTTCAAGATATTCCACGTCCTGAGTGATGGTATAATCGACTGCGACTCTGCTTTTGCTTGTGGATACGATCGAAACAGTACCTGCACGCCAGGTGGATTGCTTGGTGTTGCGCAGTGTGACCTTGGCATAGGTCTTACCGTCCTTGGTGTAGGTGGTAAGGTCTTCGATCATACCGTTGACGTAACGCAACGGAGCAATGCCGGAATCCGAAACGGCGTCGGCAACGAACTTATCAAGCAGAGTGTCTGCATAAGCGTACGAACCATCCTTGCCTTGCGAGGCATTGATGAAGGTAACGCTCTTTCCTGCAGCATAGGCCTTGGCCAGCTCGTCCTTGACAGCCTCATACATGCCGAACAGACCGCCAACGTAGTCATCGCGCTCGACCTCGATATAAACGACGTCATTCAGCTCGCCCTGGTTAATGAATTTGGACGCATATTCGCGGATATAAGCAGTCAGCGGACGGTCGGAGCCGTCGGGATTGAGAATACCGTAGTCGGACTTTTCTCCCACGCGGTAGCCGCCGGCATAGAACCAGCAGAACATACCCGAGGTGTAGCTCTCATAGCAATAATCAAGCGTGTACTTATAGTACATTGCTGCGAATTGCTGATTTTTTTCACCTTGGCGGAAGTTGCCGTCGTCGCTGCCGCTCCATACGCTCTTACCGAACTCCTTCCAGACAACGGGGCTGTCAGGATTGGTGTAGCGCGCATATGCGTTGGCAAACATGATCTGCAAAGCTTGCGTATCATTGCCGCCAAGCTGATATCCCTCGGGCTGCATAAAGGCCATGCTGGTAGCAAGGCTCTGGAAGTCAAAGCAGTGCGTGGAGGGGGTGAAGCTACTCGTACGGATTGCGCTGCCCGACGCGGACATACGGAAGCTGAGCAGTTGATTGGCAACAGCCGGTTGGATATTGTTCAGCTTGAGCATCTCCTTGGCGATCTGATCGTCAAGGAAACGGTAATAAGCGGCCACGATCTTTTGATATTTGCTCGTGGTGTCATCCAGCATCTCATCGGTGACAACGGGAACACCGTTTGTCAATGCGATCGACGTGCCCCAAGCCTTTTGCGCAGCTGCAATGGAGCCGTAGTAAAGGTTGATCCAAGCTACCCAATCGGCATCCCAATTCTGACGGCCGACGTATCGACCGGGATTGGTACCTGCTGCCGTCGAGCTGCCATTATACGAGCCGACACGGTGCTCCCAAGCAATATCATAGGCAACGATGGAATCAAAGTGCGCCAGATAGTTTTGCTCAAACGCGGTTACGGCCTTTTCCGCGTCAAAGCCTACGAGCGGGTAAACGCCGTAGCTGTTGACGGACAAGTCGATATAAAGGCCTGCCTCCTCGCACTGTACGATCAGATCAAGCAGGTTATTGGTGACGCCGTTGCACGAGAAAGAAATGGCGTTAAAGCCAAGATCCTTGATGCGCGCAAGGTCGTAGGCGATGATCTCGGGATCGTAGGCGGGATCGGAGCAGTACTCGTTGTAATAGCTGAACGAGCCGCGCTCGTTGGAATAGCTTGCCGAGTTATAGGAGGGAAGATAGTTGACGCCGTACAGATTAAGGATGTTGCCGTCCTTCTTGAAGTAGCCGTCCTCGATGTAAACGTAGGAGCGCTCGGAGGCAGGCTTGGGTGACCAGAAGCGAATATCGTGCTCGACAAGGTCGAGCACCTTGCCGTCGCTGACCAGCGTGGTCACGGCGCGAGTGGGCTGACCCTTGGAAAGATCATACTCCGAGCGGAATGCTCGGGTGTTATTTGTTCCGGTTCTGCCGGCAGTTGCATCCAACTCAATCGAGTGAATGATCTTATCGCCCTGATAAAGGTCAACCTTAAACGTCATATTTTCGGGCGAATAGTCGTTGAGCATGACGTAATTTACACCAAGCTCAATTTTGTCCGTTGTTGCTTCCACGTAAAGATATTCGGTCGTACCGCCGTCAACGATAAAGATGTTGCGGATCATGGCATCGGCTGCTTCTGCAACGGCGCTCAGTCCTGCGTCGTTATAGAAGTCCTCGGACGATGCGCTGAAGCAACCGACCATGGAACCTTCTAGTGCGCCGTTCGCTGCACTCATTGTGCTGCTGAACAGCTCGATCCATGCTGCATAACCCGAATGCAACCCCTTTTCATCCGTCACGCGGAGCAGGGGAATAAAACGAGAAGTGGACTTTTTGTCAAAGCCTGCGCCCTGTCTGCCGGGATGGCAGGAGAACAGTTGGGTGGGAACGCAGTAATCACGTTCAGTCACGAAGGCCTGATCACTCTCGGTCACGATAGCGGCAGCATTGGTGATGGGGTATTGCTCATACAAAGGAGCAATTGTGTCGATCTCGAGATTGAAATTTTCAGCAGTCAGGACATAATCCGTGTGACAGATGATGGGATCGGAGATGCAGTAAGCAAGTTTTCCGCTGTCAACGGGACCGAACGAGGTCGCGTATCCGATCTGAGCGGCGACAATGTTGTTGAAATCAATTTTTTGAGTGTCACCGGCCTTGCTTTGATAGAGTCTGAAGTCCGAGGCGAAGAACACGTAATTCTGCCAATCATCACTTTCAAAGGTCAGGTTGGTGTACCAACGTGCACCGTTCTTATCCTTGAGCTCGATGGAAACAGAGGTCGTGTGCTCGTTGGCAGGCTTAGCGTATACGGCAAAGCAGTTGTTGTTTGCGGTATCAAGAGTTACGGGGAACGTGAGCATATCCCACACGTTGACGTCGTTGACCTCGTGATACAGTTGCGCGCGGCTTCCTCTCAGACCGTAATCACCGATGAGTGCCTTATAGGGGTTGGAGGTAACGTCTGTGGAGCGGGAAACCTTACCCAGCGAAGACTCTTTGGTTGTGTCAAGCAGAATGGAATAATCGTCATCGCTCAACGAGTCCACGATCATATCCGCGTATTCACCGGAGGTCAAGGACATTCCGTTGAATTCATAGGTTAATGTGTTAAAGGTCGGACCGCCTAAGAACAGAACGCGTCCGCCGTTTTCCAAATAAGAGTTGATGGATTTTTTTGCATTGTAGGGCATCGTGTCCGCGCCCGCCACAACGACAAGACCGTATTCTTCAACGTCAAAGACAGCGGAAGAGAGATCCTTTTCCGTCTTAAGCACAACAGCTTCGGCTACGTTACCGAGCTTTTTGTAAAGGGCGTCAAGGTAAGAAACGTTGTCCTTGACTGTATAAAGAGCAATTTTTCTTGAATTATCCATAGATTTTATCATAGACAAGTTTGCAGGAATGGTGATTGTGGTGTTGTGTGTGAATTCTTGATCGGAAACGTAACCGGCATATTCTTTCAAAAACGCGGCTACTGCTTTTTCAAGCAATGCGTCAGCGGTAGCGACAATGACAATTTTATTACCGATGACCTCATAGCCATATTCTTTTCCGCTCAATCGGTTGATAAGATCGCTCGATTCGGGACGGTTCGTTTTACCAATGAGGATTTCTTTGATGTCCGCGTTGGCATTCTCGTCAGTATAGTCCGTCACGAGATCCGGCTTGGTGCCCGTGACCACGCCGATTGCGTTGCGCAGTCCGGTCGCAACCGACTTCACGGTACCGTTGGCAAAATCACTTCGGACGATGCGATATTGCGCTACGCCGTCTTCGACCAGGGCGATCGTTTCGGGCGAATCCGCAGGATCGTCCTGGTTACATGCCGTCATGGCAAGCAGCGGAAATGCTGCCAGCAAGAAGACAAGTAAGAGAAGAATAATTTTTTTCATCTTGTTGACCTCTCAATATTAAATTTTATACTATTTTAACATAAAAAATTTTTTATTTCAATAGGCATTCTGCAAGAAAATGACACAAAAATTTGTGCTATTTTGACAAACAGGAAAAAAGTATAAAAATTTTACATATGAAATAACAAACGGCACCGGTATGGGTTGTGTTTTTTATTCCTCGAATGCTATTTGGTATGCGGGGCCGAACATGATGCCATTCAAGCAAAGACGCAGCTCTTGGTTCGTTCGGTCGTTCAACTCGACTGTAACGACAACGTCTTCCAGATATCCCACCTCACTTGAAATGGTGTAGCGTAGCGAGGAGCCGGTCGAAACAATCGAAACCGTACCCGCGCGCCAGATGCTTTGCTTGGTGTTGCAGATGGTAATATCCGCATATTGCTTGCCGTTCTTTTCATAAACGCTGACGCTTTTGAATATACCGTTGACGTAGCGCAATGGTGCCGTTGCCGTGCCCGAGGCAGCGTCGGCTACGTACTCGTCGAGCAGCGTGTCAGCGTATGCGTAAGTACCGTTTTGGCCTTGAGAGGCATCAACAAATGTAATGCTCGTTCCTGCGGCGTAAGCCCTGGCAAGATCACTTTTGACCGCATCGTACACACCGAACAGTCCACCTGTATAATCATCGCGCTCGATCGTGATATAGACGGTGTTGTTATATTGAGCTCGGTTGATGAATTTTGGCGCATACTCACGCAGCAATACCGTCACGGGGCGGTCGGAGCCGTCAGGATTCCAGATGCCGTAATCTGATTTTTCATCGGTACGGTAGCCACCGGTCGAATACCAGCAGAACATGCCGGCGGTGTTGCTGTTGTAGCAATACTCCAAGGCGTATCGGTAATAATCTTCTGCCGCCTTCAAATATTCCTCACTGGGGTTGAAGTTTCCATCATCAGATTTCGTCCAGACGCTTCTCCCATATTCCTTCCAGACGATCGGCGCGTCCGGCTTGACGTAACGCGCGTATGCATTGGCGAACATGATTTGAAGTGCATGATTTTCATCGGCAGCCAACTGATATCCTTCGGGCTGCATGAAATCGACCGAGGCGGCAAGCGACTGGAAGTCGAAACAGTGCGTGGAGGGAAGGAATGTCGAGGTCCTGTACGAGCTTCCCGACATAGACATGCGGAAGCTGACGAGCTGATTGGGGACAAGCGAGCGAATATGGGTGATATTCTCTTGCATCATCGTATTGATGATATCGTCAAGAAAACGGTAATACGCTGCGACGGCCTTCCGGTATTTGCCCGAAGTGTCGTCAAGCATATCGTCGGTCACCAACAGGCTACCGTTTTCCGTGCGTCCGACGGCGATGCCCCAAGCAGTCTCGGCATTTTGGATCGAGCCGTACTGCGTGATTGTCCACACGGTGAAATCGTCGTCCAACCATTGGCGGCCGATGAAATAGTTGGAGCCGTATTTGTGACCCGGCGACCAGCTTCCGTCGTAGTTACCGATGCGAGGCTCCCATGCGATATCATAAGCAACGATGATGTCGTTTTCATTCAGGTGCAGCCGCTCGATCATGAGCTCAACGGCGTCGGCATCGTAATTTTGCAGCGGGTAAGCGACCGAGCGCAGCGATACGTCCACGTATAAGCCAAGCTCCTCACACATGCGAAGCAGGTCGAGCACGTTGTTACAGCTCTCGATGTGCTCCACGTTGAACCAAACGGCGACCGCGTTCATGCCAAGTCCCTTGATGCGCTTAAGATCATTGAGAATAACAGTAGGATCGTAACCGCCGTCGGTAACGTAGCTTTCGTAGGTAGAGGAAAGGTTCCAATAGGCGTCTTTTTCAGGACGTGCCGCCTGCGATGCGGGCGAGAAATTGACGCCGAAGAGATTGAGAACTTCGCCGTCGCGTTTGAAGTATCCGTCCTCAATGTAAACGTAGGAACGCTCATTTTCGGGCTTGGGCGACCAGTAATAGATGGGATGCTCCACGCGATCAATGACGCGTCCGTCCTTTTCGAGCGTTGCAACGACGCGATTGGGAGTGCCGCCGGACAGATCAAATTCTCCTTGAATTGCCTGGATTGAATTGGGCAGGGAAATGGCGTCGCATTCACTCGAGGAATATTTTGCCAGCAGCTTATCTCCTTGATAAAGCATAACCGTGGCGACTACGTCTTTATCTTCAGTACCGCCAAGAGAAACGTATTTGATGCCGGCCAGAATACGATCTGTGCTGTCGGCAAGATAGGTGTATTCGGTCGTGCCACCGTCCACGATAAAGGTGTTGCCGGTCATAGCACGTGCCAATTCGGTCACGGCAAGAATGCCGTTTTCATTGTAAAAGTCCTCGCTGCACGCGCCAAAATATCCGACCATAGCCCCCTCACGATTGCCGTTGGCACCCGTCTGCGTGGCGTAGATATCCAGCCATGCGGCGTGGCCCGAAACAAGCCCCTGGTCATTTTTTACGGTCAACAAAGGAATGAACCGAATACAGGTGTCCTTACCGTAGCCGATGCCGCTGATACCGGGATGGCGCGAGATCAGCTCGCTCGGAATGACATAGTCGCGATCTGAAAGGAACGCCTGCGAAGCATCGGCCGAGATCGATGCGGCATTGGTGATCGGATACTGCTCGTACAAAGGGGATACGCCGTCCAGCGATAGCGTATCAAACGTGAAGTCCGTATCGGAATAGCAAAATGCGACGTCCGAAATATAATAGCTGTGATGCCCCGCCGTTACGCTGTGATGGCTCTTTGCAAAGCCGATACGTATACGAACAACGTCCGAAAAATCGGGGGCACCGTCCTTTTTTGCTTCATTACCCGAAAACCAGGTGAATTCGTTCGCGTGATAAACGTACGGCGTCCACTCGTCGTTGCTGAACGGTACGGCAACGAACCAGCGCGTTCCGTCCGATTCTTCTACCTCAAACGAGAAGGAAGGGGTGTGATCGTCACCCGGACGCGCGTAAAAGGATACCACATTGGCCTTGTCAAAATCCACCTTGACTTTTGTCGCCAGGATCGACCACTGGGATACGTTTTTGACATCGTGATACAGTTGTCCTGCGCTTGATTCAAGACCGTAGTCGCCGACGCTCACGGTCGGCTCACTGTCGTTGTTGTCGGCAGGTGTCAGGGCGTGCAGGATGGAATGATCACTCATATTCAGAACGATCTGCACGTCCGACCTGTCAAAGTCCCCGATGACGTATTGTCGATAAGTGTTCATAGGGACGAGCTTGCCATCGTATGCATACAGCTCGTTGCTGAAGGCCGGACCGCCCAAAAGAAGGATACGTCCGTTTTGATCCAAGAAATTCTCGATGAAAGGGGTGGCATTGCAGGGAAGCGATTCCGCCCCCGCTACGATAACAAGGCGTGAACGAGTACCGGAAAAGACGGAGGTAAGTCGTGTAGCGGCCGTTGCGATTCGGACGGTATCAAATTCCCGACACAGCGCTTGCGTAAGCTCGTCAATGTAAGAAAGCTTGTCGTTTGCGATGTAAAGCACGACCTCTGAGGCATCCTTTGGGGAAACCAGTATCTTCGTATCCATCGGCATGCTGATCACGTTGCGGCTTTGCGGCAATACTCCTTCCACGTAACCAAAATAACCGTTCAACAAAAAAGCGACGGCAGCATTGATGGAATCGGCAGTGCAGGCAAGCACGATTTTACTATTCAAAACGGCGATGCCATAGCCGCCCTGCGGAGTTTCCTTAGTTAGTGCCGCGGATTCCGGACGGTTGGTTTTGCCCAAAAGGATCTCCTTGATTCCGGCGTTGTTGTTTTGATCCTTCCAATCACTCACGACGGGCAGACGCACGCCCGTGACTTGTTCGATGGAGGTCTGTAAGAATAGTGCTTCTTGCTTGATTGCGTCCGATGCGTAATCGCTGTAGACGATGCGGAAATCGCTCAAACCGTCCTCGATTACAATGAGGCGATTCTCCGGAATATCGCTCTGTTCGGGCTCGTCCGATTCACCGGGTTGCTCTCCCTCGTTGGGATCAAGCGGATTTTCGGAAATCGGAGGCTCATCGGGCGCAGACGGCTCGTCAGTAAGGGACGAATGGTTCCGACATCCCGCAAAAAGCGGTACGGCTATGCATAAAATCATCAATAACACAAGGAGCTTTCTCACGTGTCCACCTCTTTCTCGAAAACAAAATCATAAAATCATTGTACGTTTTCATGAAAATTATACCACGGTCGCCGACCGTTGTGCAAGCCGCAATTTGGACAAAAAAGCAGACCTGTTTTTGTGAAATTAGTACGGGAGGCATTGTTTTTGCCTTGGGGGATTGACAAACTCCACACCCCGTGATAGAATTTATAATGAAATATTTTAACTTTAATCTATCACAAGGATTCCGGGAAAGGAGGGCGCACATGGCACGAAATGCATATTATCTTGCCGTGGATATCGGTGCCTCCAGCGGCCGCCATATCATCGGTTGGCTTGAGGAGGGACGGCTTCACATGGAGGAGGTCTATCGCTTTCCCAACGGTGCTTGTGATGTGAACGGTACGCTTTGCTGGAATCATGAGGCGCTTGTCCATCATCTGGTTCAAGGGCTTATCGCCTGCCGCGAAAAGGGTATGATCCCGTCTTATATGGCAATCGACACCTGGGGTGTGGATTACGCCTTGCTGGATGAAAAGGGAGAGCTGATCGGCTCTTTGATTGCTTATCGGGATGACCGCACACTTGGCATGGACGCCAAGGTACGCGAGCTTGTGCCCGAGCAACAGCTTTATGCGCGAACGGGTATTCAGAAGCTTTCTTTCAATACCGTTTATCAGCTCATGGCACATCGGGTGCAGCAGCCCAAGCAGTTGGCGTCCGCCAAGACGCTTTTGATGGTGCCCGATTACCTGAACTACTGTCTGACCGGCAAGTGCGCCGTCGAGTATACCGACGCATCGACAACGGCACTATTGGACGTTGAGCGCGGCGATTGGGATAGAGAATTGATTCAAGCACTCGGCTATCCTGCAGATATCTTTTTGCCAGTTTGTCCTCCCGGCACGTTGCTTGGTGGATTGAAAAAAGAGCTTGTAGCACAACTCGGCTTTGACGTGCAGGTCATTCTCGCACCCTCGCACGATACGGCGTCTGCCGTACTCGCATGCCCGACCGAGCGAGAGGATGCCGCGTATCTGAGTTCTGGAACGTGGTCGCTCATGGGCGTGGAACGCATGGCGCCGGACACAAGCGAAGCGTCACGGCTTGCAAACTTCACCAACGAGGGCGGATACGATAAGCGTTATCGCTATTTGAAAAACATCATGGGACTTTGGATGATCCAGTCGGTACGCCGCGAGCTGAATGGCGCGTATGGCTTTGGCGAGCTTTCCGCCATGGCAAGAGAATTTGGTGAAACCGAGCTGCGCGTCAACGTCAACGACGACGCCTTCCTGGCACCCGACAGCATGATCGACGCAGTCAAGCGTGCATGTGGCAAAGACCTTGAGCTGTCCGAGCTGTTGGCGGTTATTTATTACAGCCTGGCGGATACCTACCGTGATACGCTTGACGAGCTGGAGGCGCAAATCGGTCGTAAGCTGAACGCGCTTTACATCATTGGCGGTGGCAGTCAGGATACCTATTTGAATGAATTGACGGCTCGCATCAGCGGACGCGAGGTATACACCGGCGTGATCGAGGCAACAGCCATCGGTAATCTGCTGTGCCAGATGATGGCGACGGGCACGCTTCACGACCGCGCTCACGCCAGAGAAACCGTCGCCGCATCGTTTGAGATCAAAAAGACACAACCTTAAAGGAGTACATAATATGAGCAAGTTTGATGCATACGCATACGCTAAGGAAAGATTTGCAGCGGTTGGTATTGACACCGAGCACGCGATCAACAGAGCTATGAGCATTCCGCTCTCGCTGCATTGTTGGCAGGGAGATGACATCGGCGGCTTTGACAGCGATCTGGCACTTTCGGGCGGTATTCAGACCACAGGCAACTATCCCGGCAAGGCAAAGACGCCGGAGCAACTCATGGCTGACATGGATGTTGCCATAAAAAATATCGGTGGCATCATCAAGTTGAACCTGCACGCAAGCTACGCGATCTTTGAGCCGGGTGAGTTTGCTGACCGCGACGCGCTCGAGCCCAAGCATTTCGCGCCTTGGGTGGAATATGCCAAGCAGCGCGGCATGGGGATTGATTTTAATCCCACCTTCTTCTCGCACCCCAAGGCGGCTGAGTTTACACTATCCTCGCCCGATGAGGATATCCGCCGTTTTTGGGTGGATCACGGCCGTGCTTGCCTTCGTATTTCGGAATATTTTGCCAAGGAAACGGGTATTCCTTGCGTCATGAACATTTGGATTCCGGACGGTTATAAGGACATTCCCGCCGACCGCATCGGTCCTCGCGAGCGCTTTGCCAAGTCACTTGACGAAATGCTCGCCGAGCCTTACGATAAAAGTCTTGTGCTCCCGTGCCTTGAATCCAAGGTGTTCGGTATCGGCCTGGAGTCTTATACGGTCGGCTCTGCCGAGTTTACGCTCAGCTACGCCGCCAAAGCAGGTATTATGCCGCTGATGGACAACGGACACTACCATCCTACCGAAATGGTTTCGGATAAAATTGCATCGCTGTTGCTGTTCAACGATAAGGTTGCATTGCACGTGACGCGCCCTGTGCGTTGGGACTCTGACCACGTGGTCCGTCTTGACGATGAAACGCGCGAGATCGCCAAGGAGATCGTGGCAAGCGGTCGAATCGATGATTTTGCGCTGGCACTTGACTATTTCGATGCCAGTATCAACCGCGTGGCTGCCTGGATTGTCGGCGCACGCAATTTCCGCAAAGCAATGCTGGACGCGCTGCTTATGCCGCACGCCGATTGGAAGAAGTTACAAACGTACGGTCGCATGACCGAGCTGCTCGTTGAGCAGGAGGAGTGGAAAACGTTGCCTGCCGGCGAGGTCTGGGCGGAGTATTGTCGCCGCGTGGGTATTCCCGAGGACGGCGCTTGGCTCGCCTCTGTGTTGGATTACGAGCGCGACGTACTGCTTAAGCGTTGAATGCCGAGAGAAAGGAAGTAAAAATCATGCAAGTAATGGATGCCAAATTTGTTCGCGCTTTTATCGAGATGGCCAACGACGGTTACAGACACGGCTATCACGAGCGCAACGGAGGAAATCTGTCGTATTGGATCTTTAAGAGCGAGATTGAGGAGATCAAGGAGAATTTCCAAAACTACCGTCCTTGGATGGATATCGGTGCCGAGGTTCCTACGCTCGCGGGCGAGTATTTCATGGTAACGGGAACGGGACGCTTTTTCCGCCACGTCAAAGATGATACGCTGAACAACTGCGGTATCATTGAGATTGATGAAAAGGGCGAGAAGTTCCGCATTTTGTGGGGCTTTGCCGATGGCGGTCGTCCGACCAGCGAGCTGCCTGCCCATCTGATGAATCACGCCGTGAAAAAGGAGACCACGGGAGGGCTGAACCGCGTCATTTACCATTGTCACCCCACCAATCTCATTGCACTGACCTTCATTCTGCCGCTGAACGACGCTGCATTTACCAAGGAGCTTTGGCAGATGATGACCGAGTGTCCCGTTATTTTCCCTGACGGTATCGGCGTTGTGCCGTGGATGGTTCCCGGTCAAAAGGAGATCGCTGTTGAAACTTCGCTGAAGATGCGAGAATATAACGCTGTTGTCTGGGCGCATCACGGTATTTTCGTGTCGGGTACGACCTTTGACGAGGCATTTGGTTTGTGCCATACCATCGAAAAGAGCGCCGAAATTGCCGTCAAGGTGCGCTCCATCTCGCATACTAAACTGCAGACCATCACGCGCCCGATGCTGCGTGAGCTGGCCAAGGCATTCAAAATCAATTTGAGCGAAAAATTCATGCGATAACAGTCAAAGAGCACCGCAGGATATGCGGTGCTCTTTTCTACGTTGGAGCATCTGCGCGAACAAAATCTGTCAGCCATCGAAGCTCGTCACGCTTGATACCGCCAAGCATCAGGATCAATAGACCATACGCCAAAACACACCCCGTGATGGACAAAATCAGTACCAAGGGAGAAACGACAGCGTTTGAGGCGGCGATGAGCCACCGCACAATGCCCGTGGCCGCCACGATGCCGACAAGCGGCTTGACGACCCATTGACCAAGCCTTGGGCGAAGTTCACCAACGGTCAAAAGTCGCGCAATGCTCAAAGCAGCGTTGAGCAGCTCGGTGAAATAGATCGTCACCACATAGCCCCAAATGCCCATGGTGGGCATCAGCAGCCAGACAAGCAGCACCGAGAGCGAGGCGTCCACGATATTGACGTTCATCGAATACACCTGCTGCCCAAGCCCCTTGAGCATAGCGTCGGTCGCGCTGTCCACGTACATGACGGGGATCAGCGGTGCGAGAACACGAATGTACAGCGCGGCTTGCTCGTTGCCGTAAAGCAGCAGACCGAGCTCGTGTGAAAAGCAGAGGATGACACCAGCCGTGCCGATCGAAAAAATGAGAGTTAACAAGAAAACGCGTTGCATGATGGATCGGATGCGTTCTATTTCATGGCGCACGTGAGCCTCGGTGATCTCCGGAATGAGCAGCCCCGAGAACGCGCCCAGCAGGGCGCAAGGGAAGAGAACGACGGGCAGCGCCATGCTGTGCAGCGCGCCGTACGACGCCATGGCGATGCTGCGTTCAAGTCCTGCGCGTTTCAAACCGACGGGAATGAGCATATGCTCGAGCGTAATGAGCCCCGATCGCGCGTATGCCGCGGTTGCAACGGGCAGCGTAATCGCGAGCAGCCGCCGCGCGATCTCTCCCCGATGACCTCGCACGCACGTAGCGCGTGGGATATGGCGTTGCACGTCGTGTCGGCATAACAGCAGTAACAAAAGACACGCTGATATATCGGCAACGGCGTTGGCGACCGCCAAGGCGAGCAGTGCTGCCTCCAGTCCGTTTTGCGCCATGCGTTGCAACAATACGACCGTACATACGATGCGGACGATCTCCTCGCCCACCTGAACGCAAGCGCTTTTCCAAACGCGCCGTACGGCGACGAAATAGCCGGAAATGCAGGAAGATATGGCAATTCCGGGCAGAGTCAGCGCGAGCAAACAGAGGGAGGAAAGCACGCGAAGATCACGCAGCCAGAAGGTCGCGATGGCACGCGAGGTGAAAAGCAGCAAAAGGCAGGACACAATGCCAAAGGATAGGGCGTGCACGAGTGCACAGCGCAACGACCGACGAATGAAATTCGGATCGTTATTACCAAGGCCCTCCGACACCAGTCGCGTGCAGCCAAGGTGAATGCCCGAGAGTGCCAGCGTTACCGCAAATCCGCCGACGCTGCCGATCAGCGAGGAAATGCCCACGGCCTCGGCTCCGATGCTCTTCGAAATAAAGGCTTGCGCGCCAACGCCAACGGCCCGAAGCAGCAGCGACACAGCCGTAAGCAATAATCCCTGAAACAAAAAACGCCGCTTCACCTTCATACTGCCTCCACCCCACTCATTGATTATCCAATAGAAAATATATCGCCATCATACGTTCAATATGTCAATCTGCCACTCGTTTGTATATACTTAACATAGAGCAAAGACAAGAAAAGGTATAAAATTATTGAATTTTTGGAATTGACAAACTATGACATTTACTGTATGATATTGTATGCAAAATTTCATGTTTAAGGAGTATTTCGATGAAGACAACGTACGTATGTGTACTTTGCGGATATGAGTACGATCCTCGCGTCGGCGATCCGGATAACGATATTGAGGCAGGAACGGATTTTGAAGATCTTCCGGCCGATTGGGTGTGCCCCCTTTGCGGTGCAGGCAAGGATGATTTTGAGACCGTCGTCAGCGAAGATGATGACGAGGTTCTTGCTTAACCAAATTGATTATCAAAAGGCTTTGCACCTGCAAAGCCTTTTGGTTAATATAAGAGGGCTGTCGCTTGTGCGACAGCCCGTTTTCGTTTTACTTTTCGTAAATACCGGCAATGCGTGCGATCTCATAGAGCAACCAACCGGTCTGCTCCTGGTTGCCGACGTCTGCCAGCTTTCCGTTACGGCTGTATGTTTCGGCATACGAGCCGCTCACAGAAGCTTTCGCAAGGAAATCCATCAAATGCTCAAGACGTTCGGTATTGCCCGTCTTGTACATATAGTAGATCTCCCATGCAATGTCCTTGCCGATGATATGCGAGTGCAGCTTTGTCGTGCGGTTTTCGTCGTCCAGGGTACATACCGAGGGACGAATGACGTATTGCGAGCCGTCGGACGAGATCTTGTATACTTCAAGCGAATGCCCGATGTAGGCATCGTAGGTGTTTGCCATGATTTCGTCGTCCACGGCGTACCAGTTGGAGGCAACGGGGGAGAGGCTGACGAACGAGAAGCCGTAGGTGGTTTCCCAATCGCGGTAAACGTAGTCGACGTCTCCCGGCTTGATGGTGGACAGCGTGATCAGCTCAATATAGATCTTTTCGCCCTCAAAATTGGCAACCATGTATTTGTTGATGGCGGCGGAAAGCGAGTCGGCCTTTTGCTTGAACGCCGTGGCGTCCTCCGTTTTACCCAGCATGGTTGCAACCTGACTCATCTTGTTGGTCGATTCGGCGGCAAACACGTTGGTAATCAGGTCGTAGCCCTCCCAATAGCTGCCCTCACGCGAGTGCTCAAGACAAGGATTGAGGATCAGACCGCCCATCATATCGGGATCAGAGTAGGAAAACTCACCAACGACCTCGTAGACCTTATCTGCCGTATAGTTCTTTCTTACGTAGGTGTTTGCGGGATCAAAGAAGTAGTTGGCGTAATCCTTCATCATATCGTAGGTGATCTCGATGAATTCGGGATATTCGTCGTAGCATTCAAGTGCAAACATGGCGTAAGCATCCAGAAGCTGGTAGTGGCCGTCAACCTGAATTTTCTCGTCAACGATGCGAATGTCCTGGATCGAGCCGACGATCAGCGACAGCAGAACGTCCTGCGTTACGCCGTCAAGCGTGGCGGGGTGTGTTGTATCGGCACCGCTGATGCCGTACCACTTGACGCTTGCGTCTTTGGATGCGCTGACACGGACAGCGTAAGCATCGGACGCATTGGTGTCAAGAATGGGCAAGCAGAATTCATAGTGAACGAGTGACTTCTCATCTTTCAGCGAGGACAGCGGACGGGTCAGTTCGTCAACAAGCACGTTGCCTTTATAGAGTGAAACGGTGAAGGTATCGTTGGCACTCGCTTCGCCGACACGCGACAGATAGAGATCGGCGCAGGTGACGTAGCGTCCGTTCATCGAGGAATCTACCGTCTGAGAAGCGACGACACCGCCTCCAAGCGTGACAAAGGAGGAATACAAGTCGGGAGCATCACCGTAGATGCGGTGGGCTATGTTGTGTTCTTTGTGCTTGCTCCAACCCTTATTGTAGGTGTAAGCCATGGCATTGTCGCCCTGATTGGTAGCACCAACGGTAAAGATCTTATTGGCCGCATCGGAGGATGCAGTAAGTACAAAATAGTAGGTCTGATCCGGCGTAGTAGGAACGAGCTCATCAAATGCGAACTTGATCCAGCCGGTCTTTACGTCTTTGAGATTGAGTGTCTTGGTTGCAAGAGGAGTCGAGAAGGGGGCGTTTACATTGCTTCCACTCGGCGCGACGTCACCAACCCACAGTGTAACTGTTCCAACGCTCGAATCAGCGCCTCTCAGATACACCTCAATCGCAGAAAGATATTCGGACTTTGCCACGAAAGCAGAGCCACCGCCACCAAGCGTGTTATCGCCGGACTCCTGACGGATGTTGTGAATACCCATGATGGGCATGTTCTCATTCTTATAAATCAGCTCGATCTGAATGGGCTCGTAAAGCACGTAACCAAATTCGAAGGTCTTGAGCGCCCATTTTTTGTCAAAGGTATAAGAGCCGTAATCGCCGCTGATTTGCGTATTACCGTAAAGCTGGAATACGTTGGTTTCACCGTCGGTGAGATCCTCGGTCTGCGTAACGGTGAAGTAGTAGGTTTCACCTTCGGTCAGTTCAACCGGAATGCCAAAACTGAATTTGGTCCACAGATTTCGACCTCTATCGGTTGTGGGATTGATCTTATCAATGCTCAACGTCGTGCTGGCAATGATGTCGGGTATCGTCGTACCCGTATAGGTGAGAGGATCGGTCTTGGTGATGCTGAGCGTCAGGGCACCGCTGCGTGCCGAGCCGTCGGCATTCAGACCTGCGGGGGAATCGATGCATACCGAAATAGCGGAAATCGTTTCTGTCGTGGCAACAAAGGACTGCGCCGCCGCATGCGTCGTTGTTTTTATCCAGCTAGCCTGGTTGGTTACCTTGGTCTGTGACATAAACGCAGCGTCCACCCCACCAAAATGTACCTCGTAGGCCAGAGTGGCACTTGCGTGCTGTCCCTGCCATTTCTTGTCAAAGTTAAAGGCAGAACCGGGAGCGACGTTCAAGCCGTAGGCGTTTGCATTCGTCGTGGAATTTTCCAGACGAACGGCGAAATAATAATACTGATTCGGGGTGACGGTGACATCGTCCTCAAAGGCGAACGCGGTCCAACCGTTCTTGACGCTGACGTCCTTGCATTCCAGCGTCACGCTTGCGATCGGTTGTGCAAACGCAACCGTCGTGCTGCCTTGGGCGGGAGCGGTGGCGGACAGCTCGAGGATCAGTTGACCGTCGGAGGGAATATTCTTCAGATAAACGGAAATGCCCGAGATGCTGTCAACGGGAACGCGGAACTTCTGAGCGCATGCGTTGGTATCCGGTTGAATTCTGAAAAGTGCCGTAGGATAAGTTGCCTGAATGTAATCCGAGGTGTCGGCAGCACCGGTCTTGGTGGCGATATAATCATAGGTGGCCGAAGTTTGAAGGTTGTCAATGATATGACGTGCATAGGGAACACCGTCAGCTTTGTGGTAGCCAACAATGTACTGAAGCATACGCTTGACCAGATCGTAATCGCCGTTGGCAAGGTGCGCACGGAGCTGGCAGGCAGCGTCGCGCATGAACTCACCGGAATAGGCACCCGTAACGGAGGTCTGCGCATAGCCGTTTTCGCGTACGCGGTCAGCAAAGCCGTTGTAAGAGTTTTCAAACAGCGCGCGATCTGCCTCGGTAAACTCATAATAACTCATAGAACCCTCACTCTCGGCGTTAAAGGTGGAAACGTAGGTCTTGGCGGCGTTTCCGTAGTTGTTGATGGCACTGAGAAGTTCAGAAAGCCGTGAGCCGTCAGCCTTGTAGTTTTTTGCGATATATGTATTGACTGAGTACGAAACGCGGCTTTCGTGGTAATCCTCGAAGCTGACCGAGATCTCCTGATCGTAGCAGTGCGCCGGAACGGGGACCTCAAAATAATAAAACGTTCCGTTCTCGTTTGACAAAGTAGAGAAGGTTGTTAGCTCGTAGGACGAGTGATCGTTCGTTAGGACGTCGACCTTGACCTTGGAAAGATCGGTCGAGGTAAACAGGAAACGCACCTTGATCGTGGTGTCCAGCACCAGCGTGGCACCGTACCAGCTTGCCGTACCGCCCTTTTTCACGCCGCGCAAGGGAGAACGAATGTAGTCCGTCGGCGCGCTATACGCTTGATCTTCAAGCAGATTGGTGACGCCGTCGGTTGCCAGATTACCGTCCGTGTGTTGATAAGAAGCATATTGCTGGGCGGCGGCACCGTAATACAGCGCATCCGAAAGCAGACGCTTCAGCGCAGCCTTTTGTGTATCGGTATATTCGGAAAGCGAGGAATCGTTGCTTTCAATTTTATTCAGAATGTTTTGACAGTAGCTTTTGACGCTGTAGCCTTGCTCGTAGGTATAGAAACTCAGCTTGCCCGCACCGTCCAGATAGCAGAAGGTGGGCTTGATCACGTCGGACATTCTGTGAGCGTAGATTTTGTTGTAGGGGAAGATATACGTGCCGTTCACAGTTGTACCCTCACCGTCGATGCGGGTTCCGTCTTCGAGCAGCATGAAGGGGGCGTAGCCGTTGGTAAAAACGGCGCGGAAGGTGATGTTGAAGGAGTCGTCAAGCAGCAGCGTTGCAGCGTCGAGCACGCAGCCGCTCTCGTCTGCAGACCGTACCGTAAACGATTCGGTTGCAAAATAGAGGTTGTCCATTTTGATGGTGGTCGTCGTTCCCGACTGCCCGATGGTCACGTTGGAGGAGTTGAAAAATCTAAGGTAACACCAAGCGGAGGTCAGCACCTTACCTACCTTTTCCATCGACGCGATGGGGACCTCAACGCGGTTCCATCCGTCCTGGGGCGTGCCGACGATAAAATCACCCAGATGTTGCTGAATGCGATACTCGTGATCGTCGGTGCCGCCGGGCGAGCGCAGCTCCAGCTCAAACCTTTCTCCGATCAGGGAAGCCGCATTCGAAAGATAAATATCAAAGCAAACGTAGCTCATGTCGGAAATGTCGTACGTGCCCGACGGGAGCTTGTATTGAAATTTGATCGCACCGGCGCCGCTCACGCTTTCAAAGGTGTGCCCGAGCGATCCGGTTCCTTGAAATGGACTCGTTGTATCAAGTGTTGCCGAGCCGGACCAGCCGTCCATGCTGTCCATGGTCGAAACGGGAAGGATGCGTAACTCGTCTTTGATCGTAACGGGGTTTTCTGCCGCCGATACGAAGGGCGCACAAGTACAGAACATGAGCGCTGCAAGGAACAGAGAAAGAATTTTTTTCATTGAATCAAATCCCCCTTAATTTGATGAAGTAAAAGGATGAATAGGAAGAACGATCGGCTCGGTGTCCGTAACGGGCGCCGTGTCACTGCAAGTGATAATATCAACACTTAATAAAGGAAAAACTGTCATATGGGTGCGCTCGTATTCACTCTTCATGAATTCTCCTTTTAGCGAATCAAAATATATTACTTTAATTATACCATATAGGAAGAGATTGTCAAGTTGATTTGGGTAAAAATAGACAAGCAACTTCCACAAAAACCATCCGACGTTTCGTAGCACCTTCAACAAAAATCTTGACAATGAGCACACAATGTGATATACTTAATTCATAAAAATCAGAAAAATGATGAGAACAAGTGAGGCTATTATGAGCAAGCAAAGAGTATTGGTCGTTGACGGCAACAGCATACTCAACCGCGCGTTTTACGGCATTCGTGCGCTGTCCACCAAGGACGGGCAGCCGACCAACGCGCTGTATGGTCTGGTCAATATTGTCAGCCGACATTTTGAAGCGATACGTCCGGATTACGCCGTCATGGCGTTTGACCTCAAGGCGCCGACCTTTCGCCATCAGATGTACGGTGAGTACAAGGCAGGCCGCCGTCCCGCCCCCGACGAGCTGATCGCACAATTTCCGCTTGCCAAGGACTGTGCCCGCGCGCTTGGCTTTCACGTGCTCGAAATGCAGGGCTATGAGGCAGACGATATTCTCGGCACTCTCTCTCGCTTGGCGACCGAAAAGGATATGGAGTGCTACGTTGTTACGGGCGACCGCGACGCGCTGCAGCTCATCAATGAGAACGTCCACGTGCTGCTTGCGACCAACGCCGAAACGATCGATTATACCGAGCAGGTCTTTTTTAATAAATACGGCGTCAAGCCCTCGCAGTTCGTTGATGTCAAGGCTCTGATGGGCGACACCTCCGACCATATCCCCGGCGTTGCCGGCATTGGTGAGAAGACGGCACTCAAGCTGATCGCCGATTACGGCTCGCTCGACGGTGTTTACGAGGCATTGCCGACTGCCAAGCTCACCCCCTCCAACCGCGCCAAGCTTGAAAGCGGCAAAGAGTGTGCCTATTTGTCGCAAACGCTGGCACGCATTTGTTGTGAGGTCCCTCTGGACGAAACGCTGGGTGCATATGCCACGCAGGGTATCGACCGCCCCGAGGCGCTCAAGTTGTTCACGCGTCTTGAATTTTCTGCGCATATCAAGCGCCTTGGATTGACGGAGCAACTCTCCCAAGCCGCCGCAGATCAGCCTGCCGCCGCCCAACCATGCTGCTCGATCGGTGCGGACGAATTATCCCGCTTTGCCGACGATCAGCCTCTTGCCCTCGCGCTGCTTGATGGCAGCTTGCAGGTATACGATGGAAAAGACGTGTATTCGCTTGATCTCGCAAGCGCAGACAAGCAAGGCGTTCAAGTGTTTTTGGCGGGGCACGGTAAGCTGATCTGCCACGATTGCAAGACCCTTTATCACGCGCTTGATGCGCTCGGTATTTTCTGGCGTAGCTGCTATTTTGATACCATGCTCGCTGCGTATGTCATCAACGCCGGTGACGGCTCGTTTGACACAGAACGACTGTCGCTGTCGTATCTTGGCGAGGTTCTGCCGGAAAATGAACCCGTGGCCCGCCTTGCATGGCGGCTTTATCCCGTGCTTGACCAAAAACTGACCGAGAGTGAGCAATCGCACGTGTTTTACGATGTTGAGATGCCACTTGCTGCGGTGCTTGCCGACATGGAAAAGCAGGGGTTCCATCTGAATTGTGACGGCATCCGCGCCTACGGCGAGCAGCTTGATATCGTCGCAAAAGAGCTCGAAGGTCGCGTATTCTGTTACGTTGGACGGCAGTTTAATCTCAACTCACCAAAGCAGCTTGGAGAAGTATTGTTCGGTGAGGACGGCATGAAATTGCCGTATCCGAAAAAGAGCAAGCCCGGCAGTTGGTCAACCAGTGCCGAGATACTGCAAAAGCTTGCGCCGTATCACCCCGTGATCGAGGACATTCTCGATTACAGACAGGTCACCAAGCTCAAGAGCACCTATGTCGACGGACTGTTGCGTGTGGTGGGCGAGGACGGTCAGGTGCACACCAATTTCAAGCAGACCGGCACCGCTACAGGACGTCTTTCGTCGGCCGAGCCAAATTTGCAAAACATTCCCATTCGTACCGAACTTGGCAGGGAATTGCGTCGCTTTTTTGTGCCGAGCAAGGAAAATTCCGTGCTCATTGACGCTGACTATTCCCAGATCGAGCTGCGCCTGCTTGCCGCCATCACAGACGACGAGCATATGTGTACCGCCTTCCGTGACGGCACTGATATTCACACGTCAACGGCAGCCAAGGTCTTTGGCATCGCACCGGAGAACGTGACATTGGAAATGCGCAAATCCGCCAAGGCGGTCAACTTTGGAATTCTTTACGGCATGGGCGAGTTTTCGCTCGCCGAGGATCTGCACATCTCGCGCAAGGCGGCCAAGGAGCATATCGATAACTACCTTGCCACCTACCCAAAGATTGATGCTTACCTGAAAAACATCAAGGCAGAGGCGGCAGAGAAAGGCTATGTGACCACCATGCTGGGGCGTCGCCGCTACATCCCCGAGCTTTCCTCGCCCAATAAGATGGTGCGTGGCTTTGGCGAGCGCGTGGCCATGAACAGCCCTATTCAAGGCTCGGCCGCCGATATCATCAAGATCGCCATGATCGCTGTCCATCGCCGCCTTGCCGAGAGCGGTATGGACGCCAAGCTTATTTTACAAGTGCACGACGAGCTGCTGATCGAGGCAAGCAAGGGCTGCGCCGACGAGGCGCTACGGCTGCTCCGCGAGGAAATGGAGAACGCTGTCAAGCTGTCCGTTCCGCTCGACGTGGGTATTGCCATGGGCGAGAATTGGTTTGATGCGAAATAGCAAAAAGAGCCGAACGAAATTCGTTCGGTTCTTTTCATCACAACAGGCTTTCAAATTCGCCGCGCGCTGATGCGCGGTTTCGCGCACGTTAGCGAGTGCAAACAAAGTGGAAGTCCACGCCCTAAAAATGCGCCACAGGCGCATTTTTGCCTCGCTACGCGATAGGCACAGGCTTCCGAATCCACGTGCGAAGCACCAACAAAAAAGACCATCCGTCGGATGGTCTTTTTTGTTGGTGGGAG
>JAZQMI010000019.1:0-23079 GCA_045543375.1 Eubacteriales bacterium
CATCCATGCCGTCGTAGCAAGCGAGTGTCTGCGCGTCAATATCGATCTCCCAGCCGACGCAACAGCTATGGTGACAACGGTCGGCAGTGCAGGCAAAATCCAAATAATAGCGCGGTGCATACAGCCTCATGACTCCACCTCCGCAAGCACGCACACGCTCACAAGTGCCCCTTCCGGCGTTTGTTCCATAAAGCGGTCGGCGGCATCGACGGTCGTATCCAGCGTAGCAACGTCAGCGTTAAGTCCTGTGCCAAGTGCTTTTCCAAGTGCTTCCTTTCGCGTCCATATTGTCAAAAAGGCGCGGTCGCGGTCGGGTGCGGCATCAAGAAAAGCGCGCTCACCGTCCGAAAAACAGCGGGCGGCGATATCGTCGGCGCGCGCGACGCGGCGGTCAAGCGGCTCGACGTCCACGCCGACGCGACCCGCGTGCGACAGTGCGCAGACCGCCAAACGGTCACTGTGGGCAAACGATACAAAGCGGTCGTCATCGGTCAAACGCGGCGCACCGCTCTCGGTACGGACAAGGCTCGCCAACGGCTTGTCCCCCATAAAAGGGAGATCGCAAAGATCGTGAACAGACAAGCGCTCGCCTCCATCCACCAGTGCCCAAAGCAGCGCAAGCCGTGCGCCGACGCTTGCCGCGCGTGCTCTCAAATGGCGAATACCGCGCAAGCGTGCGCACTCATTCGCGTTCAATCCTGCAAGCGACAGACATTCCAGAACCCGCTCGACGTCCTGCTCGCTCACGCCGTCGATCCGACAAATGCTGATGTGCACCTCTCTCCCCTCCTTCGGATATCTTTCCCTTATTATAGCGATTTTTCGGCGTTTTGTCAAGTCAGGCGGGGCGGTGATGCTTCACCGCCCCGCCTCGTTTTATATGACCAGACAGCGCACGCCCGCAAGCGATGCGGCGTCGTCTGCTCTTTTCTCACCCTCGATGCACTTGCCGTTGCCCTGCTCAAGCTGTTCCAGCGACACGCCATATCGCTTGGCCACGCTCCACAGCGTATCGTGCGCCTCGGGGTAGCACAGCAGCATCTGCCCCGTCGGTCGGGTGATGGGTGCGCCCACCTCGATGCTATCCACCATATCCACACCCTGCTCGCCGACGGCACACAGCCAGATCCCCATCTCTGCGTCCACACCAAGCCGTTCGCCGTCCATGCGAGCGCGTGCGCTGACGAGCTGCGCTTGCCCCTCCCAGCTAAAAGGCGTATTCGGCGTTGCCGTGCCGTCCAGCGTGTAGCGGAAGGGCAGCTCGATCTCCTTGACGCCGATTTCGCCCTCGTTGACGACGATCAGCGTGTAGCGGCACTTACCCGACAGCACGTGTCTGTCGCGCTCACTCTCGACGCTCTCAAGCTGTGCCGTACCGTAGACGTCGATCACGCGCGCCGTGGGCGGCACGTTGACCTCATCCAGCGGGCGCATCTCGCTCTGGGTAAAGTTGACGTTGACGCGGCACATGCCGCGCTCGGGGCGATAGGTCTTGGTCGTGCAGCGGCTCTCGTGCCCCGGCACATAGGCGTCGCAGGTATAGCTCAGCGTTTCCGGACGCTCGGCGTGCGCCTCCAGCACAATCTCAGCCTCGCACAGCACGCGTCCGTCCTCCATGCTCAGATTCAACTCGGTGCAGCTACCTACCACGCAGGCGCGGCTCATGGCGTTCACGCCGTCCATGTCAAAGGCATGATCGATCGGCATCTTGCGATAGATCACAACGGGCAATGTGCCCTCGCCCTCCTTTTGCAGCAGCAGCTTGAGCACCGCTTCGCCGCGGCAGCCGACGCGCCCCACGGAACAGGCGGCGTCATTCACGAGAAGTTGAACGTCGCCGCTGACGATGCGCCAGTCACCGTCCTCCTCCGCGTCGAGCGCCACCTCGTCGCTGACGTGGAACGGCGCGCTGACACCGTACGAGGCGACCGACACGTCATTCTCACGCAAGAGTCGCTGCTCGCTTACATTGCCTGCGCCCGAACGCTTTTCCTCGATGACACAGTTGCCGTATGCTTTCACACGAGAACGCAGACGACACTTGACGCTCATGCGGCGCGGACCGCCCACGCGGCTGATGATCGACTCAGGCTCGCTGTACGCGTAGGCAACGAGTGCGTCGCTCAGATCGAAGTCGGCACCTGCTTCAAGCGGCACGCGAAAAGCGTAGTCCGCCGAGGTCGGGAAGCAGTACATCTGCCCGTCGTTGCCCGTGTACAAAATGCAATAGTCGACCGTGCCCGAAAATTCCACGGCTCCGCCGCCGATATAACGCGAGGGCGGCTGAACGGTGGCGCTGACGCGAAGCAGCCTTTTGATCTCGGGCTGATAATCGGGCAGCGAAATATCACTTGACACCTCGCTTGTGACCGTTCGGTCACAAATGGGAAGCTGCATACGCATGACGCGCGTTTGCTTATTCATTGAGTTATATTGACCTTCCATGCTCTCTCCTCCCCACGCCGTGGTGGCGTGTCCATATTCGTTGTCGCTTCAATGTATGCAAGGAGAGAAAAAAATATACCACGCGCACGGCGTGGTATATTTCAGATTATTCCTTTGGCGTACCGTACAGCACGATCTCGGAAAGCTGCACCTGTTTGTTTCCGCATATGCGCAGCATAAAACGGTTATACGCGCCTTTGTCCTCAACCTCAAAGCCGTATGCCGTTTGGTTCGTCTTGCCCAAGATCTCGTCCGCACTGCCGACCATATCAAGCAACGTCCAGTTGCGGCCGTCGTCCGAGCCGTACAGCACCCAGACGAGCGGATTTCGTTGCGGCTTATCGGCCGTATTGTTGCCGGTGGCGATGGTGTATCCGCTCAACACGACCGGCTCGGTCGTGCGCCAGCAGACATCCACGCAGCTCTCGCTCGGCGTGATCTCCGCGTACCATTTGGTCGCCGTATCGCCATCAAACAGCAGCGTGACCGCGCGGTTTTCCACGGCAGCCGCCGTCGTCGTGATCTTGTTTTGCGAGATATATTCGCTCAGCGGCAGTTCAAGCAGCTCCAACTCCTCGGCAAATTCGAGGGCGCGCTTACTCTCTGCCGTATTCACACCGTCGGGATAGGAATTATGCCCTCGGGCATACGCGCTGCTGTGGAAAAACGTATCCAACCACTCGATGCGTCCCGCAAGCCACGCTGCCAGATATTCGACGTTTTCGCGGTTGCTTGACATACTTGTGATCAGCGGGGTTTCGCGGTTTTGCTTGATACCGAAAATTTGCCAGACCACGAAGTTGCGGTCAAAGGACGCTTCATACCGTGCACCCAACGCCAAAATTTCAGCGGGGTATTTTTGCAGCTTGGGCAGCATTTCATCCCAACGCTCGCAGACCAGATCGCGGAACCACTCTTGCTTCATTGCAGCAATGAACCAAGGATTGCGCTGCATGGCCGTGTCCTCGTTGCCCTCGGCGCAGTACAGCCCGTCCACGTACTGGCAGGAAAGATTGCTGTTACCCAGCGCCAGGTCAAAATCCCAGAGCGGTCCGAAGCGCAGCTTGCCGCCGCGATCCTTGTGCAGATAAAAGCTATCCCAGCCCATATCCAGATTTTTGAGCAGTTCCTCGGCCAGATAGGCGTCCACGAGCGTGTTGACGTCGATATACAGCTCAGCCAACTCACGGTTGCCCGAGGCAAGTGCCCCGTAAGCGTCCGTTACGTATTCCGTAATGTATTTCTTTTGCTGTTTGGCAAGGGTTTTGTTGCTTGAAAGATCGTTTTTGATCTCAAATTTTCGGTCTTGCAGCGTAAAGGCCACATCGGTCGAATAAGTGGAAAGCTCGAGCAGATAGCCCGTATCGACGTCCGCATCTCGCATGCTCTCGTCAAGTCCCACGTGCGTGTCCGCCGTGATCTCCTCGGCGAGCAGATAAACGCCGCGGTACTCTCCGTTCAGATACAGATCGACACACGTCGAATTGGGCGAATAAACGATACGATCGAATTCGTCAACGATACGAAGTGCCGTATGATTGCGGAGCAGCGACAGGTCGCACACGTTGGCCATGAGCACCCACGTTTTATTCTTTTCACCGACCGACAGCGGCGCGATCTTGGTGGGGAATTTGACCTTGTAAGACTTTTTCTCGTGCGCCGTCCAGGTAAAATTACCGCGTCCGCGCACCTCGATCGTGCTCTCTCCAAGTTCGTCGTCGCCTGCATTGATGATGGCAAGCGTGCCGCCGATATAGTCCGTCTTGCTCTGCACGTCCGTGCCCGTTTCCGTCGTCAGAACGACGGCGGGCAGATCGGAGCAATCATAATCAAAAATGGCCGTGATGACCGTGTTTTGCTCGGCGGTATCCAGACGGCGTGCCGGCGAGGTGTTGCCGTCGCTCCAGCAAACGAAACGATAACCGTAATTGGCCACGGCACTCACTCTGCTTGTTTCCATGCCGTCCGTGACCTCCTGCATGCACTCGCCAAGGATCTTACCTGCCGCCGTGGAATTGACGACGTAGGCAATATGCACGCCGCGGCTCGGAAAGCTGACCCGCTCACTCGGCTGATCGCCAAGCCACTGCAAACCCTCAATCACGGGCTCGCCGTCGGGATCGGAGAGCTCACCGTCGGGGGCGGAAGGGTCGGTTGAGGGCAGCTCGGGCGTACTGTCGTCAGGCGCACAGCCCACCGTGAGCAGCACAACCAGTACAATGATCCAAATCAAAAAACATTTCATATGCTCTCACACCCATTGGCACCCTCGCCGCCAAAGCAGCGATTGTAATTTTCAATAGCCTCGGCGATGATGCGCTCCGCCTCGGCGCGACCGAACAGCTCCTTGACCGCCGTCTGCTTGTTTTCAAGCTGCTTGTAGACGGTGAAAAAGTGCATGATTTCCTCAAAGATATGCGCGGGAAGCTCCTCAAGGCTGTCAATGCCCCCATAGGTCGGGTCGGAGAACGGCAGCGCGATGATCTTATCGTCCAGCTTGCCGCCGTCGATCATGCGCATCACGCCGATGGGATAGACCTGCACGAGCGTGAGCGGATACAGCGTCATGCTGCACAGCACCAGCACGTCCAAGGGGTCGCCGTCATCGGCATAGGTGCGCGGGATAAAGCCATAGTTGGCGGGATAATGCGTTGAGGTGTACAGCACGCGGTCGAGCCGTAAAAGACCCGTGTGCTTGTCAAGCTCGTATTTACATTGACTTCCCTTGGGAATTTCAATCACGGCGGTGAAATTATTCACGCCGATCTGAGCCGGATCCATATCGTGCCAAATATTCATACGCACCTCCAAAATTCATCGTTTTAACAGTATACGCCCGTCTTACTTGACGTAATCAAATTCAAACTCATAGATGGATACGGTGTCGCCGTCACCGCAGCCTTTTTGTTCCAGCGCCTCAAACACACCGCCCTTTTGCAGCGCACGCTGGAAGTAGTTGAGCGACTCGTAGTCGTCGAAGTTGATCTGGTTCATCAGATTGAAGATCCACTGTCCCTCGACGATGAACTTGCCGCCCTCGCGGCGAATTTCCGTTACCTTGCCCTCGACCTCCTCGGGCTCGACGTACTCGGCCTCATAGGTGAGAATGGGCGGCAGCGATTGCAAGCGATCCCAAACCAGCTCGATCATCTCGCGCAGGCCCTCGCCCGTCGCGGCGGAAACGTAGAGCAGCTCCCAGCCATTCTCACGGACAAACTCCTCAAACTCGTCGACGTCCACGACCTCGCGATCCAGCGCGTCTGCCTTGTTGGCAATGATGATCTGAGGACGCTCGGCAAGCACGGGGCTGTATCGCAAAAGCTCCTGATTGATGGTCTTGACGTCGTCGATGGGATCGCGTCCCTCAAAGCAGGAAATGTCCACCACGTGAAGCAGTAGTCGGCAGCGGTCGACGTGGCGCAAAAAGTCGTGACCAAGACCGGCGCCCTCGGCAGCTCCCTCGATCAGTCCCGGAATATCGGCGGCAACGAAGCCCGCCTCCTCATGCACGCGCACGACGCCGAGATTGGGCGAGAGCGTGGTGAAATGATAGTCAGCGATCTTGGGACGCGCCGCACTGATGCGGGCAAGAATGGACGATTTGCCCACGCTGGGGTAGCCGATGAGGCCTACGTCAGCGAGCATTTTGAGCTCAAGCAAAACGGTCTTGGCCTCGCCCTTGGTGCCGTTTTTGGCAAACATGGGGACCTGCCTTGTCGCCGTGGCAAAATGACGGTTGCCCCATCCGCCGCGTCCGCCGCGGCAGGCAACGAAGTCCTCACCGTCGGACATATCGTGAATGACGGCACCCGTTTCGGCGTCCTTGATGAGCGTGCCGCGCGGCACGGGGATGATGGTATCCTCACCCGATGCGCCGTGGATCTTGCCGCCCTTGCCGTCCGCGCCGTTCTGGGCAGCAAACTTATGGCGATAGCGGTAAGCGAGCAGCGTATTGACGCCCTCGTCGACGCGGAAGATGATATTGCCGCCGCGTCCGCCGTCGCCACCGTCGGGACCGCCTGCGGACACGTATTTTTCGCGGTGGAAGGCGATGGCTCCGTTGCCACCGTCGCCCGCCTTGATGTCAATTCTGACGTGGTCAATAAATTGGGTTGACATACTGTGAATACTCCTTTCCCCAAGGGAATTAGCCAATGAGAATGCAAACGACCTTGCCGCTGCACGTTTTGGGGCAGAAATCCCAATTCAGCGCAGGGGTCGTTGGATAAAAGAAGATGGCAAACGCGCCGGTTTTCTTTTTTGAGGGTTTTTGAAAGGGGTTTCCCCGATCCTTAATTATCGCCCTTTTGCTTGATGATCATGCGAATGGGCGTTCCCTCAAAGCCGAAGGTATCCCGCAGGCAGTTCTCGATATATCGCTGATACGAGAAATGGAACAGCTCGATCGAGTTGCAGAACAGAACGAAGGTGGGCGGTGCCACGGCGTTTTGCGTCATATAATAGATCTTGAGCCTGCGACCCTTGTCCGAGGGCGGCTGGGTGCGCATGGTCGCCTCGCCCAGCACGTCGTTGAGCACGCCCGTGGGTACGCGCATGGTGCGGTTATTCTGCACCTTGGCGATCAGCTCGTAAATGTTGGGCAATCTCTGACCCGTCATGGCCGACACGAAAATGATGGGCGCGTAGGGCATATAGGCCAGCGCGGTGCGAATGCGGTCGGTGAATTCCTTGACCGTCTTGTTGTCCTTTTCGACCAAGTCCCACTTATTGACGACAATGACGACGCCCTTGCCCGATTCGTGGGCAATACCCGCGATCTTTTCGTCCTGATCGGTGATGCCCGCCGTTGCGACGATCATGAGCAGACACACGTCGGCGCGCTCGACCGCCATATGGGCGCGCAGCACGCTGTATTTTTCGATCTTGTCGTTGATCTTGGACTGACGGCGAATACCCGCCGTGTCAATGAAGGTAAACTTGCCGTGCTCGTTTTCGACCGTCGTGTCCACGCTGTCACGCGTAGTGCCGGCAATGTTGGAAACGATCATGCGCTCGGCACCGACAAAGCGGTTGATGATGGACGACTTGCCCGCGTTGGGCTTGCCGATGACGGCCACGTGAATGCACTCGTCCTCCTCGACCTCGCCCTCCTCCTCTTCGGGAAGCAGATCAAGGCAGGCGTCGAGCAGCTCGCCCGTGCCCGAGCCGTGTACAGACGAAACGGCAATGGGCTCGCAGTCAAAGCCCAGCTCATAGAACTCGTAAAATTCCAGCGGCGTCTGACCCGTGCGGTCGCACTTGTTAATACAGGGTACGACGGGCTTGCGGCTCTTTTGCAGCATGGTGGCAATGTCGCGGTCGTTGGCCGTCACGCCCGTGTGCACGTCGCATACGAAAATGATGACGTCGGCCGTGTCGATGGCGATCTGCGCCTGATTGCGCATCTGCGCCAGAATAATATCGTCCGTCTTGGGCTCGATACCGCCCGTGTCGATCATGACCAGCGTGCGGCCTCTCCATTCGGTTTCACCGTAAATGCGGTCGCGCGTGACGCCGGGCGTGTCCTCGACGATGGAGCGGCGCTCGCCGATCAGGCGGTTAAACAGCGTACTTTTGCCGACGTTGGGACGTCCGACGACGGCGATGATAGGCTTACTCATAATTTATCTACCTCCTTCGCTCGCATGAGCGTCGTAAATGGGTGTGTCTTGGTTGGTGCCGAGCAGCGCGGTCAAAAACGCCGCGCCGTCGTTGGGAGATATGCGCACGGGCTTGCCGAGCTTTTCGGACAGTTCCATGGGCGTCATGCCGCAAAGGAACAGATCACCGTCGGCGCGCAGCGTGTTTTCGGGAATGAGCACCTCGTCGCCAAGGTCAAGAGGTGAGAGCTGCTCGGCCATATCGTGTCCCGTCAGAAGTCCCGCGACCGTAATGGTTTCTCCAAAAAAGTGGTTGACGATGGGAACGACCGAGATGGTCAAGCCCTCGACCTGTGCCTCAAGCTTTTGGCACAGCGCGCAAATGCTTGCCTTGGCGGCCACGCCCGTGGCGACGGTGACGTGACGCGGCGGGTGATAATCCGCCAGATCGTCCTCCAGAAAACGCAGCTCGGCATCAAACTCGAAGCCCATGGACGTTACCATGCCGATGCCGTCCTCAAGCTGCGAATAGTCCTCGTAAAATTCGTCGTCGGGCAACTCCAACCCCGCGCGAATGTACATCTCGTCGGCGCAGAAGAAGACGCGGCGACCGTATTGCTCGACGCAGGCATCTCCCACAGCGTTTACCTGCGCGATGATATCGCGGCACTGCTCGGGTGTATACGGCTCAAGCGGATACAGCTTCTGACGGTAGCGCGTCAGCCCTGCGGGCACGATGGAAACGCTTGAGAGCGAGGGCATGTAGTCGAGCATATCGCGCATGGTGCGCTCAAGATGCTCACCGTCGTTGATGCCGCGGCACAGCACGACCTGGGCGCAAATGGTGATGCCCGCGTCGGCCAGTCGGCGCATGTAGCGCAGCACCTCGCCCGCGTGCTTGTTGCGCATCATTTTAACGCGCAGCTCGGGGTCGGTGGTGTGCACTGAAATGTTGATGGGGGAGATATGCATCTCGATGATGCGGTCGATATCGCGCTCGTCAAGATTGGTCAGCGTGATATAGTTGCCGTGCAGGAAGGAAAGACGGCTGTCGTCGTCCTTGAAATACAGCGTCTGGCGCAGACCCTTGGGAAGCTGATCGATAAAGCAAAAGATGCAGCGGTTTTCGCACGAATGCTTTTCGTCCATCAGCGGCGTTTCAAATTCAAGCCCGATGTCGTCGTACTCCTGCTTGTTGATGACCACCTCATGTCGCTCATCGCCGCGAAGAAAGCACAACCGCACGGTGCGCTCGGCAAGGAAAAAGCGATAGTCTAACACGTCGCGGATCTCTCGGAAATTGATGGTGTGAAGCATATCCCCTGCCCGCAGACCCGCCTTTTCGGCGCGCGAATGGGGCAAAACAGACGTGATCTTGACCATGGTTTTCTCCTTTCATTTTCAATCGTTATCGTTTATGCAAGAGCGAGAATACGATACTCGCCCTCGGTCATCTCGGCATGCAGCCTGCCCTGCTCGAAGCGACCGACCTCGCGGTCGTCGGCATCAAGCAAGACGTAGTCCCCATGGCAGCACTTGCCAAGGCGCAGCGTCACCGAAGTCGGACGCTCGACGTGCAGCGTCACCTCGGCGCAACCGTCCGCAAGGCGTCCCGAGGCGGTAAAGCCAAAGGACGAGCGCAAGCCCTCAAACGCGACGGGCGCGTCCGTGAGCGTCACGGGCAAAATGTCGCAGTTGTTCCCGTCAAAGCTTTGCAAAAACAGCTCGGTCATGGCCGTTACGACCATACACATCGAGGTGATGTAATAGCTTTCATCCAAGCCGCAGCCGCCCGTTTCGAGCATCTGAAGTCCGTGCTTGTCCACCAAGGGACGGTCGGTCTGCCCGTTGGTGCGCAGCATACCGAAATCCAGGCGGCAGGCCGCCTCGTCCTTGACGCGCACCGAGCTGATGAGAAAGGTGCAAAGCGACCAGCCCATCCAAAAATTCTTTTCCGCCTCACGGCAGAACTCATAACGGCGAGCGTGGGTGGCGGCAAAGGCAGGTGTGGCGTAGGCCGCAGGCGCGGGGCGCAACGTGATGACGTTGAGCTGGGCGGGGTGCTTTTGCTGCGGGTTGGGCGTGACGCCGCCCTCGTACGAGGTGAGCAGTCCGTCGACCGTTAGCGTATCAAAGCAATATCCCATGTCCTGAATATGAAGCCAGCGCTCATCGGGCTGCTCGCCCGCGGCGCGATACATCTCGATCGCGCCGTCGATCGTCCAGGCAGCGCTGCTGACACAGCAGATATAGTTGTCGCGGTTGAAGCTGCCAAGCTCGTCCTGCCCCATGCAGGGCTTGTAACGAATGGCGTAGCTGCCCTGCTCGGGCTCATAGGTGCTGATGCCGACGTAAAAATCAGCCGCCGCACGCGCAACGGGTAAAACGCTGCGAAGATAGTCGTCGTCCCCCGTATATTTCCAGTACAGATAACATATAAACGCCGGGTATGCACCGTTGTGAAGCTGATTGGCGTACGGGGGATCCACGGGCGGTGCGGGCATGGGCGAGAGATCGTACTGCGGGCACATCCAAGGATAGAACGCGCCGCCAAGGGGCTCCCCGTTTTCTTTTTTAAAATACTTTTCGGTAAAATGTCTGACCTGATCGAGAATGGTGACCCAGTAGTATGCGGTGCCCTTGACGACGTCAAGGTGGCCCGTGCCCATATAGGCTTCAAACATCCATGCCACGTCCTGCGGGAACTCAAACGGCCAAAGGCCCGTGCTGGCCAGACCGCCCGGTGAGAGAGGAACGTTGCCGCCCTCCGAACAGCGCATGGCGTACATATAGCGCAATCGCATGGTGTTGAGCGCCTCGTCGCCCATATTGACCGACGAGCGCGACCAAAATTCTGCCCAAGCCGCGCGATGTGCATCCAGCTCGGACGCGGGCGTGCTTGACAAAAGGGTGGCAAGCGCCTCATCCGGCGTAATCTCGTCATGCGAAGTGGCAAGCAGCGTTTGCGCTGCGAAGGTTGCCGCGTGGGCGCAATCGAAGGTCAGCGACAGCACACGTTCGCGCGTGAGCGTTGCTACGGCATCGGGCGAGCAAAGTGCAAGCATCGCCGTGCCGCGCGTGGTGGTCGAACGCAGCGCGAGCGTATCGCCAAGCGTCGTCCTCTCGCAGGCATAATCGATATGCACGCCGTGATGCGAGGTGCATGAGTTGGGCATCTCGTTCTCGACGGTCAGTGCAAGTCCCGATACCAACGGCGTTACGCAAAATTCATATTGCATCAGTGCCGCGCGGGCAAGTGAGATAAACTGGCACAGCGACACGCGTGCGACGGGCACGTCGCCGTCCATCAGCGTATAGGCAGTCGTGACGGTGCCGCTTGCCACGTCAAGCGTCTGGCTGTAATCGCGCAAAGCTGCCTCGTCAAGCGGCAGTTCTTGACCTGTGCGCATAAAGCGATAGCGCACGAGCAGCAGCGGAAGACGGCATTCAAGCTGATCTCTGCCCACCTCGACGTGGTATTTGTGCCACACGAAATGGCGCGGGCGTGCACCCGGCGCGTCAAAGCGACCGAGCGCATCCACGCAGCCGCCGAAATAGCCGTTACCCAAAAGAAAAGGCGGATGCTCCACCGAGCGATCAAGTCCGATATCATCGTAACGAACGGCGGCTCGCGCCACCATTTGCTTGCTGTTTTTCACATATACGCTCACGTACTGCGTCGCCTCCCTTTGCCGCGCGGCCGTGCGCGCAGAGTAATACAGTATATTCTACCATATTTTTTCACGTTTGTCAAATCAAATACGCATATTTTTGCGCGAAAAATTGCGCGCGGATTTATCTTAAAGTATTTACAAAAGAGCAAAATTATGGTATACTGAATTATTAAAAGCTGAAAGTCAGAAGGAGGTGTGCCCGATGCGCCTGGATAAGTTTCTCGTAGCCACGGGTAAGGCTACCCGTTCCGAGGCGGGACGCGCTGCGCGCGGCGGCATGATTGCCGTCAACGGTGTCGTCGAAAAGCACGCCGACCGACAGATCGATCCCGATGCCGATATCATCACGCTGGGCGGTGAGATCATTTCGTACCGTCAGTATACCTATATTCTGCTCAACAAGCCCGACGGCGTGGTCAGCGCGACCGAGGACGGACGCGACAAGACGGTGCTTGACCTGCTCCCTGACGAGCTGCAACGCATCGGTCTGTTTCCTTGCGGACGCCTTGACAAGCACACGCTGGGGCTGGTGCTGCTGACCAACAACGGCCCGCTCGGTCACCGCTTGCTCTCGCCCCGTCACCACGTGGAAAAACGTTATCTGTACACCTGCCGCTCGCCGCTCTCGGAGAGCGACCGCGTGCTGTTGGAGGGCGGCGTAACGCTGGACGACGGCTACACGACCAAGCCCGCGCGCATCAAGGCGAGCGAGGACGGTCTTTCGGGCGAGATCACACTCATAGAAGGCAAATACCACCAGATCAAGCGCATGTTTGAGGCGGTGGACAACAAGATCGTCACGCTGGAGCGAGTATCCTTCGGACCGCTGTCCCTGGACGGCACGTTGCCGCGCGGCGCGTGGAGATATCTGGCCGAGGACGAAGTCACCGCCCTTGAGCAGGGCGACCGAGAGGAGGGTACGGAATGCTGATCCTTCTCATCCGACACGGCGAGACCGACTGGAACCACCAGGGTCGCCGTCAGGGGCGCCGCGACGTGCCTCTCAACGAGGCGGGGCGCGAGCAAATGCAACGCTGCGCTGCCCTCTTGCGCGGTCTGCCCGTGAACGCCATTTTGACGAGCCCCTTGTCCCGCGCGACCGAAAGCGCCGCCATTCTGGCACGCGAGCTGGGCGTGGACGAGCAGTCCATCCGCCGCGACGCAGGTCTGATCGAGCGCGATTTCGGCGACGTGGACGGCATGACGGACGCCGAGCTGCGAGCCTACCGTGCCCGTGGCGGCAACCAGAAAAACGAGCCGCTTTATCTGGTGCGCGAGCGCATGATGCGCACTATACTCAACGTCGCGCGCCGTGAAAAGCATCAGAACGTCATCATGGTGTCGCACAGCGCCGCCATCAAATCGGTCATGGTGCGGCTGTACGGCAAGCCCGAGCTGCAGCGCACCACCACCAAAAACGCGGGCGTATGTATCATCGAGTTCAAAGGCGGCAGACTGCACCCGCGCGTCTTCAATGCCGACGCCGAGGAGGCCGCCAGATATCTGCGCATGCGCGGACGCATGGAATAAAGCGTGGACGATCGGTCCACCTTTACAAATATAAAAAAACAAAGGAGATCAACAACATGGCAAACATTCGCACAGTATACGCAAGCTCGGTTGCAAAGCTTGACAGTAACGTCCGCACGGGCGGCGGCACCGACGACACCGCTGCGATCCAATCGCTGCTGGATATTGCACGCGACGAGGGCGGCGTCTATCTGATCGTCGACGGTGCGGCACTCGTATCGGGTCTGACCGTTTATTCGAACACGACCATTGAGTGTCTGAACGCCGACTGCGGCTTTTTCCAGATCGCCCAGTCCAATCGCGCCATCGTGACCAACGCTCATTGGGACCGTTATACCATCCGCGACTGTAACATCTCGCTCATCGGCGGTACTTACAATCAGGACTGCCGCAATCAGGAGCACCACGTGCCCACGCCCGACAGTGTGGACCGTCAGGGCGTCTTCGGTGATATCCACTGGGTGTTCGCCATTGAATTTTACGGCGTCGAAAATCTGCTCATGCGCGACATGACCATTCTCGACTTCCGCACCTTCTGCGTCACCATCGGCAATTTCCGCCGCGTGACCATTGAAAAGGTCTGGCTCGATCTGCCCAACCGCATGTGGGCGCAAAATCAGGACGGCTTCCACTTCTGGGGGCCCGGTCAGTTCCTGACGGTACGCGATTGCGGCGGTAAGGTGGGCGACGACTTTATGAACATCGGTCCCGACGAGGGCGACCGTGTATCCTCGATCACCGACGTGCTGGTGGACGGCATCTACCACGATGACGCCGACCAGTCCATTCGTATTCTGTCGCGCGGCACGGGTCTTGTCGATCGCGTGACCATTCGTAACGTGCAGGGTACTTACCGCAGCTTCGGCTTTTACATCAACGCCTGGTTCCCCGATAAGACCATGGGCAACTTCGGCGACATTTTCATTGAGAACGTTCACCTGACGCACACCAAGCCCAATTACGAATTCCGTCCCGCTATGCTGTTCTCGATTGGCGGCGACATTCGTTGTCTGACGCTCAAGAATATCCGCCACGAGCACCCCATTGACGCCCGTGCCATTGCCGAGATCGGTCTGCCCTTCTACGAGACCTTCCCGAACAACATCGAAAGCTACGAGTTCCCCGCAGGACGCAAGCCCGTGCTGCAAAACCTCATCATCGACGGTCTGACCGTTCTGGAGAACGGACAAAGTCAGGGCATGGAGCAGCTTCAGGTGTTCGGCGAGGTCGGCAATCTGATTCTCAAGAACGCGCTGTGCGTCAAGGACGCAGGCGTCGAGCGCTCGGGCAGCATGCTCAACATCAAGCCCTCGGGTCACATCGGCAATCTGGTGCTTGACAGCGTTCTGACCGTCGGCCTTGAGAACGCCGTGGTCGGCGAGCAGCAGGCAGACGCCGTTATCAAAAACAATTTTGTAGAGAAATAAAAGCATCGGAGAACCCTATTCATGAACATTATCGAAGCACTGGCAAAAGAACTGAATCTCGGCGTCGAGCAAATCGAAAAGACGGTCGCTCTCATCGACGAGGGCAACACCATTCCCTTCATCGCGCGTTACCGCAAGGAGGTCACGGGTAGTCTGGACGACACCGTGCTGCGCACCTTGGAGGAGCGCCTCAACTATCTGCGCAACATTGAAAAGCGCCGTCAGGAGGTCAAGGACCTCATTGAGGCACAGGGCAAGCTGACCGACGAGCTGATCGCCGCCATCGACGCCGCCGTCACCATCACCGAGGTGGACGACATCTCCCGCCCCTACCGCCCGCACCGCAAGACGCGCGCGTCGGTCGCAAGAGAAAAGGGACTTGAGCCGCTCGCCGAGCTTCTGCTCGCGCAGGAGAACAGCTACGAGCCGTCCATTGCCGAGCAGGCCGCCGCTTTCATTGATGAGGAAAAGGGCGTGGCGTCGGTCGAGGAGGCACTTGCCGGTGCACGCGACATCATTGCCGAGGACGTGTCGGACAACGCAGAGTACCGCAAGGCGCTGCGCCGTCAGACCTTCGGGAATGGCGCGCTCGTCGTTCGCGCCGCCAAGGACGAGGATTCGGTGTATAGCCAGTATTACGAGTATGAAGAACCGCTGAAAAAGGTGGCGCAGCACCGCGTGCTTGCCATCAACCGCGGCGAGAAAGAGGAATTTTTGAAGGTCAGCGTGACCGTTCCCGCCGACATCGTGCTCAATTATCTCTTTAACTGCGTGGTGACCAACCCAAAAAGCCCCGCAGCCGAGCACGTGACGGCCGCCGTAGTGGACAGCTACGACCGTCTGATCGCGCCCTCCATTGAGCGCGAGATCCGCAGCGACATGTTCGACGAGGCCTGCGAGGGTGCCATCAAGGTGTTTGCCGACAATCTCTCGCACCTCTTAATGCAATCCCCCTTGAAGGGCAAGACGGTGCTAGGCTTCGACCCCGGTTACGTCAACGGCTGCAAGCTGGCCGTCGTCGACAAGACGGGCAAAGTGGTCGACACGGGCGTCATCTACCCGACCAAGCCGCGCCAGCGCACCGACGAGGCCAAGCGAGTCATGCGCCGCATGATCGACAGCCACAAGGTCGACGTCATTGCCATCGGCAACGGTACGGCTTCCAAGGAGAGCGAGATCTTCGTCGCCGAGCTGCTGCACGAAATGGGAACGGATTGCAAGTATATCATCATCAGCGAGGCGGGCGCGTCCATCTATTCGGCCTCCAAGCTGGCCGCCGAGGAGTTCCCCGATTTCGACGTCATGCAGCGCAGCGCGGTATCCATCGCGCGCCGCTTGCAGGACCCCTTGGCAGAGCTGGTCAAGATCGACCCCAAGGGCATTGGCGTCGGTCAGTATCAGCACGACATGAAGCCTGCACGCCTTGACGAGGCGCTGACGGGCGTCGTTGAGGACTGCGTCAACGCGGTCGGCATCGACGTCAACACGGCCTCCTACTCGCTGCTGTCCTACATTTCGGGCATCAACATGACCAGCGCCAAGAACATCGTCAAATACCGCGAGGAAAACGGCGAATTCACCTCGCGCTCGCAAATTCTCAAGGTGCCGCGCATCGGCGCCAAGGCCTACGAGCAGTGCGCCGGTTTCCTCCGCGTGCCCGGCTCTAAGGAGATTCTCGACAACACCGCCGTTCACCCTGAGTCCTATGCCACCGCTAAAGCGCTGCTCGCGCTGTTCGGCATGACCGAGGACGACGTCCGCGCAGGACACCTCTCCTCGCTTGGTGCCAAGGTGCGCGAGATGGGTGTGGCTACCGTTTGCGACAAGCTGGGCGTTGGCGAGCCGACGCTGCTTGATATCGTTGCCGAGCTTGAAAAGCCCGGACGCGACCTGCGCGATACGCTGCCGCCCCCCGAGCTTCGCACCGACGTCATGAGCCTTGAGGACCTCAAGCCCGACATGATGCTCAAGGGCACCGTGCGCAACGTCATCGACTTTGGTGCGTTCGTGGATATCGGCGTCCATCAGGACGGACTTGTGCACATTTCCGAGCTGTCCGACCGCTTTGTCAAGCACCCCAGCGAGGTCGTCGCCATCGGCGACGTCGTCAATGTCAGAGTACTGTCGGTGGATGTTAAGAAAAAGAGAATTTCGCTGTCGATGAAGACGAAGAAGAAGAAGAAATAAGGAGGACGTGTAGGGGGACTTTTTGAAAAAAGTCCCCCTACGACCCCTCAAAAACTTACAGAAAAAATAAAGAGGCTGGCGCGATAGCTATCTTCCTTTAGCGCAACAACTTCAAGCCGCTTGTGGGGCCCCCTCCCCACTTTGTTAGCATCGAAGTTCAAGCACACGGCGACCTTATTGTAAAAGTTTTCGGTCAAGCCTTTTTTAAAAGGCTTGCAGGTCAAGGGCAGCGCCCTTGTCGCGCGTCGCAACGCGCGAAATCCTTTATACTTCCAAAGCGCCCGAAAAGGGTGAATTTTTCGCGTAGCGAAAAAGAGGGAAAAACCACAAGTGGGGTTTTTCCCTAAAACAAACAAGAAAACTCGCTGTTGCCCATTGGCTACAGCGAGTTTTTTATGATTCAATTCCCAACAGCTTATCCACCGCGCCCTGCATGGCAGGCTGCTTGCGATAAGCCACGATCACCTTTTGCTCGTGCGGCGTGAGCGCACTTGCAGAGTGCTTTTTCGCAGCACTGCTGTCATACTCCAACAATTCATCCAACGATACTTGAAAATAGCGTGCCAGCTTCATCAGCATTTGAATATCCGGCTCGCGTCTGCCGGCCTCGTAATTGGCGTAGGCTTGGGGAGATATTCCAAGCTGCTCCGCTACATTTTTTTGCGTCAATCCGCGGTTTTTACGAAGCAAGATCAAATATTTCACGCATATCACCTCGTCATCATTATAATCAACAAATTGTTGTGCGTCAATAAAATACAACAAAATGAAAAGTTTTTCGTCGAAACCCATTGACAAATATTCATTTCGTTGATATAATATAAAAAAGCAACAAATTGAATAAGTGAGGTAATGCCATGACCGATTCCATCGACGCCATCATTTTTTGCAAAAATATCAAAAGGCTACGCGAACAGCACCATCTATCCAAGACTGCTATGGCCAACAAGCTTCATATCGGCATCCGAACCCTGAACGCGCTTGAGAGTGGCGTCATTCCACCGCGCCTGGAAGCCAATATCATACTTTATATCCATAAAGATTTCGGGATCACACCCAGCCGCATGTTTGGCGAGATCATCGAATAACAGAAAAAAGGAGCACTCACGTGCTCCTCTTTCTCTTTATTCTCTGAACTGTTCTTTATACAATTTCGCGTACATGCCGTCCTCGGCGAGCAGTGCCTCGTGTGTGCCCTGCTCCTTGATATGACCGTCGGCAATGACGGCGATCTCGTCGGCGTTGCGGATGGTGGACAGTCGGTGCGCCACGACCAGCGTCGTGCGTCCGCGGCACAGCTCGTCCAATGCGCTTTGAATGAGGATCTCGGTCGTGTTATCCAGCGCCGAGGTGGCCTCGTCCAGAATGAGAATGGCGGGATCCTTCAAAAAGACACGCGCGATGGAAAGTCTTTGCTTCTGACCGCCCGACAGCTTGACGCCGCGCTCACCGATGACGGTATCGTAGCCGTTCTCCAGCGACATGATGTAGTCGTGAATGTTGGCGCGCTTGGCCGCCTCGATGACCTCCTCCTCCGTCGCATCCAGTCGTCCGTAGAGAATGTTATCGCGAATGGATGCGTTGAATAGATAGATATCCTGCTGAACGATGCCGATGTTGCGGCGCAGCGACTGCATGGTAATGCTGCGGATGTCCATGCCGTCGACCAAAATCTTACCCTGCTCAACGCGGTAGAAATTGGGGATCAGATGGCAGATGGTCGTTTTACCGCCGCCGCTGGGGCCGACCAGCGCAAACTTTTTGCCCTTGCCGATCTCAAGCGTGACGTTGTCCAGCACCTCCTTGCCGTCACCATAGGCGTAGGTGACGTTCTCCAGACGAATGTTGCCCTCCAGACGTCCGACCTCGACAGCGTCGGGCGCGTCGATCTCGGGCTCGGCGTCGATGATCTCAAGAAAACGCTCGAAGCCGGTCACGCCGTTCTGGAACTGCTCCATGAACGAGATCATGGTCATAACGGGCGAGATGAACAGATTGATGGACACGACGAAGGTCGAGTAATCGGCAAAGTCAATCTTTCCGTTGTAAAGGAACAGACCGCCCGCGATGAGCACCACGACGTTGAAGATATCGGTGATGAAGGACGTGCCCGAATGGAAGCGCCCCATGGCGTCGTACGCCTTTTTGCGCGCGCCGACGAACCACTCGTTGCCCTCCTCAAACTTTTCGCTCTCCTTTTCGGCGTTGGTGAACGCCTTGGTCACGCGAATGCCCGAAATGCTGCTCTCAAGAGAAGCGTTGATCTGGGCGTTGGACTTGCGGCTCTCCAGAAACGCATCGCGCATGCGCTTGCGCAGCGATATGGCGATAATGAGCAGAAACGGCACGCAGGCAAAGACGATGAGCGTCAGATAAAGATTGATGCTCGAAAGATAGACAAACGAAACGATGACCGAAATGGACGAGATGATGATATTTTCGGGACCATGATGCGCCAGCTCGCTGATGTCCATCAGGTCGCTCGTCATGCGCGACATGATCTTACCCGTTTCGTTGTTATCGTAAAAGCTGAACGGCAGTTTTTCCAGATGTCGGAACATATCGCTGCGCATCTGTGCCTGCATACGCACGCCCATGACGTGTCCTTTGTACTGAATAAAATATTGCAGCAGCATACGGATCACATAAATGCCAAGCAGGATCAATCCCGCCCACACGATCTCGCGGTAGCGGCGCTCGGGAATGAGCGTGTTGAGCATGGTCCGCGTGACCATGGGGTAGACCACGGCCAGAAGAGCAACCATGAGCGAGGCCAGCATGTCCAGCGTGAACAGCCCCACGTGCGGCTTATAATATTGTAAAAATCGTTTGAGCATACCAACTCACCTCATATTTCGAGCATTTTCAACGTATATTATTGTATCACAATCTCCCCGTCTTGTCAATAAAATTCACAGCCGTCCTTTCGCCTCTTGACTTGCGAATGTTTTTCATATATAATAGTATTGTTAGATCTACCGTCAGGCAAAGGAGTGATCCCATGAAATTCAAGCTACTCGTTTTCACCGTGCTTTGCGCTTGTGCGCTTTGCTTGCTCGCAGGCTGCTCGCAGCCCGAGCCGACCGTACACGAGCACGAATATTACACCATTCCCGCCGTCGAGCCGACTTGCACGGCATCGGGACAGACCGAGGGACAAAAGTGCCGCAGCTGCGGCCGTATCTTTGAGTCGCCCGAGCCCGTTGCTGCACTCGGACATCAATATTCGGGCGAATGGACGATCGACCGCGAGCCGACCGAGCTTGCCGAGGGTGAAAAATCCATTCGCTGCGAGCGCTGCGGCGAGCGTGCTTCGGTCACCTCCATTCCCCGTCTGGCTCCCTCGACGCAGGGACTGGCCTTTGAGCTCAACGAGATCGGCGACGGATACATCTGCGTCGGCATCGGCACGGCCACGGGCACGTCCGAGCTGCGCATTCCCACCACGCACGAGGGACTTCCCGTCGTTGAGATCGCAGAGCAGGCCTTTGCCAACAATCGCCGCCTGACCTCGCTGTCCATTCCGTCGAGCGTCAAGACCATCCGCAAGGCCGCCTTCTCGGGCTGCTCGTCGCTGCTTTCCATCGACCTGCCCGACACGGTCGAGTACATTGCCGACAGCGCCTTTGCCGATACCGCCTGCTATTCCAACTACAACCTCTGGGAAAACGGCGTGCTGTATATCGGCAACCATCTGATCTCGGTCCAGCCCTCGGCAGCAGGCGGTACCTTTACCGTCCGCTACGGCACCAAGACCATCGGCGGTGCTGCCTTCCTCGGCTGCTCGTCCATGACCTTTGTCAGCATTCCCGAGGGCGTCGTTTCGATCGGCAACTCCGCCTTCTACGGCTGCTCCTCGCTTGCAAGCCTTATCCTCCCCGACTCGCTGCGCATCATCGGTAACGGTGCCATCTCGTATTGTACCTCGCTGACCGAATTCCATCTGCCTGCAAACGTTCAAAGCATTTTGAGCAGCCCCTTCCCCGGCTCCACTGCGCTGACGAGCATCACCGTCGATGAGAATAATCCTTATTTCTTCAGTCTTGACAACTGCCTGATCGAGCGCAGCACCGGCACGCTCATCTCGGGCTGTGCGACCAGCGTCATTCCCTCGGATGCCGGCATCAAGCACATCGGCAACGCCGCCTTTTATGAGTGCAAGGATCTGACCGCCATAGACATTCCCGCAGGCGTGGAAACGATCGGTGTCGCATCTTTCTACAACTGTCCCTCGCTCCTGACCGTCACGCTGCCTTCCACGCTCGTGACCATTGACGTCCAGGCCTTCCGTGCCTGCAAGGCATTGAAGGATATCACACTCCCCGCCTCGCTGCGCACCATCAACGAAGCTGCTTTCTCGTACTGCACCTCGCTGCAGCGCGTATCCATCGCCGAGGGCGTGACGGATATCGCAGAAAGTGCTTTCGCCTATTGCACAAACCTGACTACCATCAATCTGCCCAACAGCTTGCGCACGCTGAATTCGGGCGCACTCGCGCACTGCGATAAGATCGAATACGAGCGCTACGGTGATTGCCTGTACCTGAACAACTGGCTCATGGACGTTGCCAATCAGCAGGCCACCTCCGTTACGCTCAAGCCCACCACCGTCGGCATCGCGCCCTCGGCATTTTCGGGCTGCCGCGCGCTGACGAGTGTGAGTATTCCTGCCTCCGTCGTCTACATCGGTGATTCCGCTTTCTATGATTGCTGGTATCTGACCGCTGTCCGCATCCCCGAGGGCGTCCAAAGGATCGGCCCGAATACCTTCGCACATTGTTCCAGATTGCAGACGCTGTCCCTTCCCTCCACCGTCACGAGCATCGGCTCGGACGCTCTGCTCAACTGTAGTGCTCTGACCAGCTTGCGCTTTGGCGCAAGCGAGCAGATGTGGAACAGCATTGAAAAGGCCGCAGGCTGGGATCGCGGCGCTTCGCTGATGACCGTTTCCTTCGCCCGTTAAAATCGACCCATCGCAACAAAAAAAGGGGGGGCTTATGGAGTTCAGTATTTCGTTCTTTACCGAGCAGATGCTTGCAAGCCCCCAACTCACAGTTGCCATGATGCTGACGTTGGGCGTCATTCTGGTCAACGGCTGGACCGACGCCCCCAACGCCATCGCCACCTGCGTGGTCACGCGCTGCTTGTGGGCGCGTACCGCCATTACCATGGCCGCCTTCTTCAATTTTCTCGGTGTCTATATCATGACGCTGCTCAGCCCAAAGGTCGCCCAGACCATCACCCAAATGGTCGATTTCGGCAGCGATCCGGATCAAGCGACCATCGCATTGTGTGCCGCTATGTCTGCCATCGTCGTGTGGGCGACCGCTGCCTTTTTGTTCGGTATTCCCACGAGCGAAAGCCACGCGCTCATCGCAGGACTGACCGGCTCGGCCATCGCGCTGCACGGCAGCCTTGACGGCGTCAACGGAAGCGAATGGGTCAAGGTTCTCTACGGTATCGTGATCTCGGTCACGCTGGGCTTTGGGCTTGGCTGGTTGGTCTGCAAGGGCGTCACTAAGCTGTTCTGCCACGCCGAACGCCGCCGCACCGAGGCCATCTTCCAATACGCACAGATTGCGGGCGCAGCATACTCCGCCTTTATGCACGGCGCGCAGGACGGTCAAAAATTTATGGGCATCATCATTCTGCTCTTGTTTATGTCGCAAGGACGGGACATTCCCGCCACGATGCAGCCCGCCCCATGGATCATGGTGCTTTGCGCCGTCATCATGGCGCTCGGTACTGCCATCGGCGGAAAAAGAATCATCAAGTCGGTCGGCATGGACATGGTCAAGCTGGAAAAGTATCAGGGCTTTTCGGCAGACGTCGCGGCCTCGTCCGCATTGCTGTTTTGCTCGTTGTTCAGCCTGCCCGTTTCAACCACTCACGCCAAAACGACCGCCATCATGGGCGTCGGTGCCGTGAAGCGGCTGTCGGCCGTCAACTTCGGTGTCGTCAAGCAAATGTGCCTTGCCTGGGCGCTCACCTTCCCCGGCTGCGGCCTTGTCGGGTTTTTGATGACCAAACTGTTTATGCATATCTTCTGACCGCTCAAAAAGTTTGCCCACCGTGACAATGCGGCGGGCAAAATCTCTTGACAAATCGCCTTTTTGCTGTTATAATACATAGGTGCACCTCGGGGTGTGGCGCAGTTGGTAGCGCGCGACGTTTGGGACGTCGATGCCGCAGGTTCGAATCCTGTCACTCCGACCA
>JAZQMI010000020.1:0-18001 GCA_045543375.1 Eubacteriales bacterium
AGAGCCTTAGCCATGGGAGCCAGGCAGTTGGTGGTGCAGGATGCAGCCGAGATGATCTTGTCATCAGCGGTCAGCGTGCCCTCGTTAACAGAGTAAACGATGGTCTTCAGATCCTTACCTGCGGGAGCAGAGATAACGACCTTCTTAGCACCTGCGTTGATGTGAGCCATGGACTTCTCGGTGGAGCAGTAGAAGCCGGTGCACTCGAGAACGACGTCAACGCCAAGCTCGCCCCAAGGGCAGTTAGCAGCGTCCTTCTCAGCGTAGATCTTCAGCGTCTTGCCGTCGACCGTGATGGTGCCTGCCTCGTCGTCAGCCTCGACGGTGTGACCGTCGTAGCGACCCTGAGCGGTGTCGTACTTGAGCAGGTGAGCGAGCATCTTGGGGCTGGTCAGGTCATTGATGGCAACAACTTCGTAGCCCTCAGCGCCGAACATCTGACGGAAAGCCAGACGACCGATACGACCGAAACCATTGATAGCAACTTTAACAGACATGGTAAAATCCTCCGTTTTATATAATTTTTTTGCTAACAGTTTTCGAAATGGCAGGTAAACCTTTCCATTCCTATACATTATAATACAAAACAGCCTTTTATGCAATGAGTTTGGGTAAAATTTATCAAGTTTGTTTATTTGACAAAAAAAGAGGGGCAACGAAATAGAAAAATAGGGCAATTTTACCCTTTTGCACGTCCCGTGGCGTAGCGCAGCATGGATGGAATGGCCCCCAGTCGCCACGGCTGACGCACCGAACGCCACAGCCATTCAAGTCGAAGTGCTCGGAAAAGGCGAGGCGCGCGCCTGACCTTGCCCGCCCAGACGTCAAAGCTGCCACCAAGTCCCATGAGCATGCGCACGTGGGGCAGGGCATCGCGATTTTCCACGATCCACCGCTCCTGCGTGGGAAAGCCCAGACAGACCAACACCACCGCCGCACCGCTCTTGTTGATCTCGCGGATGACATTTTCATTTTCCTTGCCCGATTTTTCAAAATAGCCGTCGTGCGTACCCGCAACGGGCAGCTTGGGCAAGCGACGCTTCCATTCGGCGGCGGCGAGCGCGGCGACGGTCGGTCTGCCGCCGAGAAAATAGACGGGCAAATCAAGCGTGGCGCACAGACGGAGTATCATCTCACCCGCGTCGATGCCGGGCAGGCGGTGCCTTAGGTGGTGGTCGGGCGTCTGATGCCGCGAGGCCATGAGCACGCCTGCACCGTCGGGCAGCAAGAGGTCGGCTCGGGTCATGAGCAGGTGAAGCTCGGGTGATGCAAGACAATCTGCGCCGATCTTGGCGTTGGGGGTAAAGACGGTGGTCGAAGGGCACTCGCGCAGGCGGTGAGAAAGCAGGGCTTCAAGAACGGCGGGCGTGGCGTCCAGATAGGGCAGTCCGTAGACGCAGACGGTGGAAAAGGCGTGCTCCATGGCAAAAACATCCTTTCTTTTGCATCATTTTTTGCGCACTTGTTGACAAAACGGCACAAATGTTATATAATATATTATCTGTATTATGGCGCAATGTGCGCATGAGCATACAAGAAAAGACGAGAAAGGTCAGGTGTTGACTTTATGGCAAAGGACAACAAAAAAATGGTAGAGCAGATCACGTCCATGGACGTTGATTTTGCACAGTGGTATACCGACGTGGTGAAAAAGGCCGAGCTGATGGATTATTCCAGCGTCAAGGGCTGCATGATCTTCCGCCCTTACGGCTACGCCATCTGGGAGAATATTCAAAAGGATCTGGACGCCAGATTTAAGGCGTGCGGTCACGAAAACGTGTATATGCCCATGTTCATTCCCGAGAGCTTGCTTACCAAGGAGAAGGATCACGTCGAGGGCTTTGCGCCCGAGTGCGCGTGGGTCACGGTAGGCGGTGAGAACAAGTTGAGTGAGCGTCTGGCTGTCCGTCCGACGTCCGAAACGCTGTTCTGCGAGCACTTCCGCAACGTCATTCAGTCCTATCGCGATCTGCCCAAGCTGTACAACCAGTGGTGCTCGGTCGTTCGTTGGGAAAAGACGACGCGTCCCCTCCTGCGCACCTCGGAGTTCCTCTGGCAGGAGGGTCACACCATGCACGAAAGTGAGCAGGAGGCGCGCGAGGAAACGCTGCGCATGCTCAAGGTCTACGAGGACTTCTATCTGGAGTCGCTCGCTATTCCTGCTGTGACGGGTCAGAAGACCGAGAAAGAGAAGTTTGCAGGTGCCGAGGCAACCTACACCATCGAGCCCATGATGCACAACGGTGTGGCACTGCAGGGCGGTACGTCGCACTACTTCGGCGACGGCTTTGCCAAGGCATTTGACATTACCTTTACCGACCGCGAGAACCAGGTGCGCCATCCGCACCAGACCTCTTGGGGCGTGTCGACCCGTATGATCGGTGCCATCATCATGACGCACGGCGACGACAGTGGTCTGATCCTGCCGCCTGCCATCGCGCCCATTCAGACGGTCATCATTCCCATCGCCCAGCACAAGGAGGGCGTGCTCGACAAGGCAAACGAGCTGTACGATCGCCTGAAGGCTGCCGGTCTTCGCGTCAAGCTGGACGACAGCGACCAGTCCTCGGGCTGGAAGTTCAGCCAGTACGAAATGAAGGGCGTGCCGGTACGTCTGGAGATCGGTCCCAAGGATATGGAGAACAATTCTTGCGTGCTGGTCAGCCGCGTGACGCGCGAGAAAAAGTTTGTGTCGCTTGACAACCTCGAAGCAGAAGTCAAGGCGATGCTCGCTCAGGTGCACGACGAGTTGGTGGCTCGCGCCGAGAAAAATCGCGCCGAAAAGACGAGCGACGCACACAGCCACGAGGAGTTTCTGGATATCGCCGAGAACAAGCCCGGCTTCATCCGTGCCATGTGGTGCGGTGACGCCGCTTGCGAGGATCAGCTTAAGGACGAAACGGGCGGCGTCAAGTCGCGCTGCATTCCCTTCGTTGAGGATCATCTCGCCGACGTCTGCGTGTGCTGCGGCAAGCCCGCCAAGCACATGGTCATCTGGGGTAGACAGTATTAAGGGATGTTTTGCAGGGCATCGCCCTGCACCCGCTTAAAACCTTTGGGGCAAAGGGGAACGGATGCGTTCATTTTGCGTGCCGTCCCAAACGAGTGCTACCCCGAAGTGGGGCCCCTACCCCACAACGCGGGTGAATAGTTAGTAAAAGAAGAAAAAGAGCAGGGGATGGGCGACCATCCCCTGACTTTGAAAAAGGAGGTGCGGCTTTTGCTGTCCGGACGTATATGGCGCTTTTGCCGCGCCAAGCTATCCGCGCTTGACCCGATCTTGCTTGTGTGCTCGTGTGTGCTCTCACTTGCGGGTATTCTCACGCTGATCGGCGGTGTGGATCATTTCGGAACGCGAACGGTCATCATGCAGCTTGGTGCGACGATCGTTGGTTTCGTTGCTATGGTCGTGCTGGCAAACGTTGATTACCGTCCCATCGCGGACAAGCTCTCGCCCGTGCTCTACGGCGTTTCGGTGCTGCTCATGCTGCTGCTGTTTGTCAAAGGAGAGGCGGCGGGTACCAACCGTAGCTGGCTGTATTTTGATTTTCTGCCCTTTGGTATTCAGCCTTCCGAGTTTATCAAGACGGCACTTGCCATTTCGTTCGCCTATCATCTCTCTCGCGTCAAGGAGCGCATCAATCGCCCGCTGGTCGCGTTGGGGCTTGCCGCCCATGCGGGGGGCATCATCGTCCTCATTTTGCTTACGGGCGACTTGGGCGTCGCGGTTATTTTTGCCGGCTTTACGCTGCTCATGATGTTTTGCGCGGGGCTCAGCCTTTGGTATTTTGCAGGGCTTGCCGCCCTCATTGCAGCGGCGTTTCCCATCATCTGGGATCATCTGGCACCCTATCAGCAGCAGCGCATTCTGGTTGGCTTCAATCCTTCGCTTGACCCCTTGGGCTACGGTTATCAGCCGCTGCTCAGCCGCGATGCCATCATGGCGGGCGGATTTTTCGGTCAAGGTGTCGGCGGTGGAAACGTCTACGAGATATTGCCTTATTCGCACACCGACTTTATTTACTCCACGCTGTGTGAGAAAATGGGTTTTGTGGTCGGCTTTATCGTGCTTGCCGCACTGTTCACGGCCGTGGTGCGCATGATATGGATCGCGGCTCGCTCCGAGCGCGACACGGGCTCGTATCTTTGTGTCGGACTTGCTGCGTGTCTGATGCTGCAGGTCGTCATCAACGTGGGCATGTGCTTTGCCGTGCTGCCCGTCATTGGTATCACGCTGCCGCTCGTCAGCTACGGCGGCTCGTCGGTGCTGGCCACCTATTTGATGTTTGGCATGGTGCACAGCGTCAGTGCTCACCGTAACCGTTCTTCGACCATTTGGACCTGATCGGTCATAATACATCTCCCGGTCGCATATGTATGAACCAAAGCCCTGCGCGGGCAAATCATACGAGAAGGACGGGAGGCGTACTTATTTATGTTTGTATATTCGGTCAGAGCAACGACCATCAAATTTTTCGGCGTGTTGTGCGTGGCACTCGCCGCACTGATCACGCTGGTCGCGTTCGTTCCCACCGACGTCGGCGGGACGGCACAGACGGCGAGCGACGTTGAGATCAGCTACGACAAGGTCAAGAGCGCGCAGGACGCGGCGAGCTTTTTGGGGCAGTTTGGCTGGGAGGTCGACGGCGCGTCGGTCAAAACGGTCAAGGTGACGCTGCCCGAGGAGTTTGACAAGGTGTTCGTCGGTTACAACGAGCTGCAAAAGCGGCAAGGACTGGACCTGTCCAAATACACGGGCAAGGACGTTACGCGCTACACCTTTGCGGTCAAAAACTATAAAGATTTCGAGGGCACGGTGTACGCCAACGTGTTGGTATATCGCAATCGCGTGATCGGCGGCGATCTTTGCTCGGCCGACGTGACGGGCTTCGTCGCGGGCTTTGAGGGGCAGATGTAAATAAAAAGGAGAAGCATATGCTTCTCCTTTTTTGATCGAATTACAGCATTTCCAGAAATCCCTTCAGGCGCCGGGCGATGAGCGCGTGGCCGGCATCGTTGGGGTGCAGGCCGTCGGGGCAGAATTTCTGCTTGATGAGATCGACCTTGGGCTGAATGCCGCTGACGCTCCACAGATCCAGCACGGGCAACGAGTAATACTCGGCGACCTCGCGAATGATCTCAACGTACGTGGACAGCGGGGCGAGGTTGGCGACCTTGTTGCCGTCACCGCGGATGTTATCTTCGCTGCAACGGTGCAAGGGTGTCAGCACGACGATGGTCGCGTCGGGGTATTTGTTGATAGCACCTTCAAACAGCGTATGGCAAGCACCGTAAAAGGTGTACGGCGTGCGGTCGTGCATGCTGCCCAAGGGCGCATCACCGTGACCGAAATCGTTGGTGCCGCCGAAAATGACGACCACGTCGGCGTCATCGCCCATCTGGGGCAAGCGCGAGCAGAAATCCAGATCCCAGCGCGCGTTGGCGGAGGGGGTGCGCTGCTTGGCAAAGCGGGTGCCGCCGATGCCGTAGCCGCGCGCCTCGGCAAGACCGCACTCGCGCTTGAGTCTGTTCCAGTAAAAGTTTTCGGGCGTGGAAACGCCTGCGCCCTCGGTGATCGAGTCGCCAAGAAAATTGATCTTAAGTCCTTGCAATTTCATATCAGAGTGCCTCCAAAAATCCCTTCAGACGCTGCGCAATGCGGGCATGTCCTGCATCGTTGGGGTGCAGACCGTCGGGACAGTATTTTTCTTTGATGATATCGACCTTGGGCTGAATGCCGCTGACGCGGTAAAGGTCGAGAACAGGGAGCGAATAGTATGCGGCGACCTCGCGGATGACGTCAACGTATGCACGAAGCGGTGCGAAGTAGTTCTTCTTGGCGCCGTCGCCACGGATGTTGTCCTCGTTGCAGCGATGCAGAGGTGTCAGCACAACGATGGTGGCGTTGGGATATTTTTCAATGGCGGACGAGAACAGCAAATGGCAGGCACCGTAAAAGGAGCACTGCGTACGGTCGTCCATGCTGCCCAGCGGCGAATCGCAGTGACCGAAATCGTTGGTGCCGCCGAAAATGACGACCACGTCGGCGTCGTCGTCCATTTTGTGCAGGCGGGTCAAAAAGTCGTACAGATCCGTCTGACCGGGCTCCAGTGACAGACGCGTTCCGCCGTGGCCGTAGCCGCGCGCCTCGGCAAGACCGCACTCGCGCTTGAGCACGTTCCAAAAATAGTTCTCGGGGCAGGAAACGCGCGCACCCGCCGTGATGGAATCGCCAAGAAAATTGATCTTGAGTCCTTCGAGCTTCATATGAGAAACCTCGCTTTCATATCGTTAGTCGCATTATAGCACGAAGACGTGGCAAAGTCAATATGACGAAGAAAAAAAGGTCTGCGGGTGCAGACCTTTTTCGTCATTTTCTTCTTTTGCGCCTTGCCCGTTTGCCGCGCGGCAGGTTGGCTGCCATCAGCGCACCGAGTATACAAAATCCGACGGTGCCGCCGCGCATGCCCCAACGAACGCCCGATGAGAGCGAGGAGCATACGTCCTCGGGAAGCAGGGCGCCGAGCAGCCACAACACGATCAACAGCACGAGTGCGCACACGCTGCCGCATACGATGGGGGCAGCTTTGTAGGACCGTTGCGAGAAAAATCCCGCGATCATGCACGAGAGTGCCAGGCACCCCAACGCCAGCGGCCAAAGCAGCGCGTCGGGATCGGCGTTCAGATAAGCGATGAGCGCGGCGACGAGCGAAAGTAAGAGCGATGAGATCACGCCCCACGCGCTGCCGCGCACGGTCGCCGCAGATAGCCGCGCGAGTGTATTCGGTTCGGTTGTTGTCCCTTGCGCTGCCATGGGTCGCTTTTTTGCAGTTGCTCTCATCATTGATTGCCTCCGTCCTTGATGCTTGCTACATGATATGCGACAGCCGGGCAAAATATGACGGCACAAAAAAAAGAGCATTCGCGTGGCGAATGCTCTTGGGGAATCACTTATTTTCCTTCTCGGCAGCCTCGATGGTGTCGGCAGCGTGAACGTCGACCGAGCGCACGGCACTCTTGAGAATGTGCAGCTTGGTGCGATCCTTGCCCGTTTCGATGACGAGCGTTTCCTCGGTGACCTTGACCACGCGGCCGATGATGCCGCCGATGGTGGTGATCTCATCACCTGCGGTCAGCGCGTTGCGCATTTCGTTGGCCTGCTTTTCCTGCTTTTTCTGAGGACGGATGGCAAAGAAATAGAAGACGACGAAGACGAGCACGATCATGCCGAACGAGAGCAGCGAGCTCATACCGCCGGGCTGGGTAGTTGTGGCGTCAGCCGCACCGGCAGTCAAAAGAAACAAAGTGTTCATGGGTGTTCTCCTTTTCGTTTTGGAATATATTGCTATTATTGTAACCGATAACGCAAAAAAATGCAAGACCCTATTTGTAAATAATCTGTTTTTGGTGCAAAATATTCGAATGCGCGGGTAAGTGGCGGTGAAAGTTGGCACGAGGGCTTGCAAAACGCAAAAGGATATGATATAATATAAAGGAATATACCCATATTTTGGAAGCCCGCTTGGACTTTGTCACGGAGGTGCTCTTATGAAGACTTGTGAATATCTGGAATGCGGTCTGGTGCAGAATACGCACGGCTGCCGCGGACATATCAAGGTGGAGTCCTATTGTGACAGCCCCGAGGTACTGCGCTCGTTGCCCTGCGTCTATCGCTTGGTGGGCGGCGCGTACGTAGCGCATCGCATTCTCGACACGGGGCGCAAGCAGGAGAGCGTGCTTATGCAGCTCGAGGGCATTGACGATATGAACGCTGCCGAGGCGATCAAGGGCGAGGTGCTGTATGCTGCCCGCGCCGATATTCCCATGGAGGAGGGCGCGTATTTTCTGGCAGACCTGCAAGGATTGCCGGTGATCGACGCCGAGAACGGCAAGGAGTACGGTCGCATCAAAGAGATCAGCTTTGTCGGTGGCAGAGAGCTGCTGGTCGTCAAGACGCCCGACGGAGAGCGGCTGTTGCCCAACGTTCCCGCTTTTGTTGATCGCGTGGACGTGAAGGACGGCGTGTACGTTCGTCCCATTCCGGGACTTTTAGAGGACTGATGATTATTTAAACAGAAAGGCGGTGAGGTGGCCGTGCGATTTGATATTATGACGCTGTTTCCCGAGCTGGTGGATACGGTGCTCGGTACGAGCATCATCGGCAGGGCGCAAAAGAGCGGTGCGATCGAGGTCGTTACGCACCACATTCGCGACTATTCCGAGAGCAAGCACCGCAGCGTGGATGACACGCCTTACGGTGGCGGCAAGGGCATGCTCATGTCTGCCCAGCCCATCTGGAATTGTTATCAGGCTGTCCTGAATTCAGCGCCCGCCCGTGAGGACGAGCGTCGCCACGTCATCTATCTCTCACCCGCCGGACAAGTGTTTACTCAGGCGCGCGCCGAACAGCTCGCGCATGATTATGATCGTCTGATCCTTTTGTGCGGACATTACGAGGGCGTGGATCGCCGCGTGCTGGACGAGATCGTGGACGAGGAGATCTCCATCGGCGATTACGTACTGACGGGCGGAGAGATCCCCGCGTGTATTTTGGTTGATTGCGTGGCGCGACTGCTCGACGGCGTGCTGTCGGACGAGGCGTGCTACAAGGATGAAAGCATTTCATCGGGACTGCTGGAATATCCGCAATATACCAAGCCCGCCGTCTGGCGCGGCAGAGAGGTGCCCCCTGTTTTGCTGTCGGGCGATCACGCCAAGGTCGATGCCTATCGGCTGGAGCAGTCGTTGGCACTGACGGCACAGCGTCGCCCCGATTTGTACGAGGCGTGGATGCTGGCGCATCCGCCCGTGGAAAAGAAAAAAAGACGTCATAAAAAGGTTAAACCGCCCGAGGACGAGGCGGCAGAGCCGATACAGAGTGAGGAGGTGCACGCTTGAATTCATCACAAAGAAGAAGCAGAAAAACGGGTGAGAGCGTCATTCTTCATTGGTTGCACCGCTTTTCTGCATGGCTCTATGCGCAGATCCTTGGTAGTCTGATCGGTCGCTTGCTGACGGGCTATCACCATATTGATGAAGCGTTGCGCGAGTCGCGCTGGTATCGTCTGGTCCACAGTCGGCGCAAGCGGGCAGACCGCCCCTCCTTCCAATTCCGCCAATGGGTGTCGCGTCTGTTCGAGCGAAGTTTGTTCTGTCGATGGATCGGCGCTCTGGAAAGGGGCTTGCTGCATACGGCCGTCCACTGCTATGGCGTGTTTTTCCTGTTTTTCGGTTGTTACTGTGTCGTGAATTATTACGTGCTCGGCAGTCTGGACGAGCAGGTCGTTTCCTCCTATCTGCTGACGGGTGCGGCTTGTATTCTCATTTCGCTGCCCATGTTTGCCGCCCCGCGCTCGCTGGCTGCGAGCGTGCGCAGGAGCTTTGCTTTGCGTGCGCTGTTCGTGCGCGCCTTGGGCATTGCCGACGAGCGATTAGCCTCGTACGGCGAAAAGGGCAGGGAACGTTATCTTGAGGCACTGGTGACGGCCATTCTATTCGGCTCGCTGACCTTCTGGTGTCAGCCGCACACGCTTTTGCTGATTGCACTGGGTATCGTGGTCGTGCTCATCATTTTCCGCGATCCCGAGGTGGGTATGCTGCTTTCCTTGGCGGCTGCGCCTTTTATGGCACTGACCGGTCGCCCGACGCTTTGTCTGCTCGCGCTTGTCGGCGTCACGCTGTCAAGCTACGCCGTCAAATTGCTGTGCGGTAAGCGTGTGCTGCGTATGCAGGCATTCGATTGGCTGTTTTTCGGGCTGTTCGTTCTCATCCTTTTGGGTGGGCTCGTGACGCACGGCGGACAGGCCTCGCTGCGCAGTGCGCTGACGTACGCAAGCCTTGGACTGTTGTATTTCATGGTCGCCAATCTGGTTCGTTCGCAACATGGCGTGTGGCGCGTGACCTTCGCGCTGCTGTTCTCGGGCGTCGGATCGGCGCTTCTGGGTGTCTGGCAGTACACCTTCTCCCGCCCTGCGTTGCAATACGTGGACATGAGATTGTTTTCCGACCTTGGCGGCAGAGTAACGGCACTTTGGGATAACCCCAACGTGTTTGCCGAGCACATGGTGCTGCTGCTGCCGTTGGCACTGACCGTGCTGCTGATGCAGCGTCGGCTGTTGCGCGGCTTTGGTGCGGCGCTTTCACTTGCTGCTATGGGACTTGCCCTGATCTTCACCTGGTCGCGCGGCGCGTGGCTCGGTTGTCTGATCGCGCTGCTGCTTTACGTGCTGTGTCTGGGGCATAAGGCGTTCAGCTACGTTATCGTCGGTGTGCTGCCGGCTGCTACGCTGTTGCCTTTGGTGCCCGAACGGGTGGTGCGTCGCTTTGTCAGCATTGCGTCGCATACCGATAGCTCGATCGTCTACCGTTTCCATCTTTGGCGCGGCGTGGGCAATATGCTCTCCGACCATTGGCTGACGGGAGTTGGCGTGGGCGAGCGTGCCTTTTGCGCTGTTTATGCAGACTACGCATTGTCGGGCATTGAAACGGCGGTGCACAGTCACAGCCTGTATCTGCAGCTCGTTTGCAGCCTTGGCGTGATGGGACTTGTCGTATTTGCCCTTGGGCTGTTGCTTTGGCTGCAGCGGACGCTTGAATGGCTGCGCCGTGCTCCCAAGGGTGCGCCTGCCTGCGTCGTGTTGGGCGGGCTCGCCGGCATCGTGGCGTTGCTCGTGATGGGCGCGTTTGATCATGTTTGGTACAATTACCGCATTTATATGCTGTTTTGGTCCGTGATGGGGCTTGTGACGGCACAGATCCGCGTCGCTCGGGCTGAAGCCGAACGGGAGAGCGGATGGGTGGACGATGAGCGCACGCAGGGCGAGATCGTACTGCATTTCCGCTGACGGACGAAAAATAAGTGAAAGGACGGAATATTCATATGGCTGAAAATCAAAGACCCGCAAGACGCGGGGAAAAGGATATGAGCGGTGCTGCCAAGCCTGCATCGCGTGCGGGTGCTGCCGCTGCACGCCGCAAACGCGGAGCACTTGGAAAACTGAATTTATTTGACGCGATCGTTATTTTGCTCGTGCTTGTGGTGGTCGTTCTTCTGGCCGTCGGCGTGCGCGTGAGCGATCTGTTCGGCGACGATACCCAAAAGAGCACCATCTCGTATACGCTCACGCTTTCGGATGTGGATCAGGCGTATGCGGACGCCATCAAACAGGGCGATGAGATCTACGACGTGGATTCGGGTAAGCTGCTTGGCAAGGTGACGGCCGCTCCGACGGTCAAACCGCATACCGAGATGGCCGTGCAGTCATCCGAAAACGGCGCGGGCATTGCAACTGAAACGCCTGTCCCCGGTCGCGTAGATATTACGCTCACCGTGCGTGCCGAGGCGGACTACCGTCAGGGAAAGGGATACAGCGTCAATTCGCGCCCGATCCGCGTAGGTGCGACCTATTCGGTGCGTTTCCCTAATTTCTTGGGCAGTGCGCGCTGCATCTCTTTTGACAGCGCATCGGTCATCAGAGCACAGGAGGGCGTACAATGAAAACGGAAGTAAAAAACACCAAAAAGATCTGGCGCCGCGGTAACATCATTGACATCGTGATCTTGTTGTTGGTGGTTGCCGCCATTGCATCGGTCGTTTTGCGCTATTATCAGACGCAGGCGCAGGAACAGGATCTGAATGCATGGACAGTTCAAGTGAGCTTTGTCGTAGAAGATACGCTGCCCGGTATTGCAAGTGCTGTGGCGGTGGGAGATACCGTCTATCTTGCCGATGGCACAACGTTCGGTCAACTCAAGGCGCATCAGCAGGCGATCGCACCGTGTCCTTTTGCCATGAGCGCTGCGCAAGTGCTGTTGCAGGATGCGCAGGGCCATTACGTCAATGCGACGGTCAGCGGTGCTGCCTTGGTCGACCTGCAGGGCACGCTGACGTGCACCGGCATTTATGACGAGCAGGGAGCCTTTCTGCTCGGCGGTCATTATTCACTCTCGCCCGGACAGCGCGTGGCGGTGGTGAGTGAGAAAACGGCGTTCGTGCTTTGTATCATGGAAATCGACGCACTTCGTTGAAAACCGTGGCACATTTTGTGCCATTTGAACGGAAATGTGTGCATTATGTGAAATTTATGATATAATTCCATGGGCATTTAGCAAAAATTTATGAAAAAGCACCACAAAAAACTTCTTGATTTTAGAACGTTTTTTTGGTATACTAATAATGTATCGTAGATTACTGTGCTCTCATGGAGCAGATCATTGTCTAAATCGTTAAAAACATGGAATAGGAGTAAGCGAATTTATGATTTCCCGCGACGTCACCATTATCAATACAAGCGGTCTGCACGCCCGCCCTGCGACCTTCTTCATTCAGAAGGCGAATTCCTTCCGAAGCACCATCTGGGTCGAAAAGGACGATCGCCGTGTCAACGCCAAGAGCCTGCTCGGAGTGCTTTCGCTGGGAATCGCTCAGGGAATGTCCATCACGCTCATCGCAGACGGACAGGACGAGCAAGCGGCACTTGACGGGCTGTCCGAGCTCATCAACAACGCATTTGAGGCTTAACGGATATTGATAAACTGAAAAACGGCGTGAGCGCAAGGGACGCATATGTCCTGAGCACCGATGGGTGCGGCGGTGCTCACGCCGCTTTTTACTTGAAAGGAGAGCGTGACATGAGTGAGCGGAATAGCAAAATCACGGACTGTGAGCAAGCCCCTGCGCGGATGAGCCGACGTGAGCTGCTTGACAAGGCCAACGCACTGCCGCTTTGCCCCGGCGTCTACATCATGCGCGACCGCACGGGTAAAGTCATTTACGTCGGCAAATCGCGCAAGCTCAAAAATCGCGTGTCGCAGTATTTCCAAAACAGCGAAAAGAACACCAAAACGGCACGAATGGTCGCAAGCGTTGCGGATTTCGATTATTTTCTGTGCGAGAGCGAGATTGAAGCATTGACGCTGGAAAATTCGCTCATCAAGCAGTATTCTCCCAAATATAACATTCGTCTGAAGGACGCCAAATCCTATCCTTATATTAAAGTGACCGCCGAGGAGTATCCGCGACTTGTCATGACGCGTACAAGGCAAGCGGATAAGGGAAAGTATTTCGGTCCCTATTCGGGTACGTCCACCGTGTATTCGGTACTTGATATGCTGAACAAGACGCTGGGGCTGCCTTCGTGTAAGCATCGCTTTCCGCGCGATATCGGTAAGGTGCGCCCGTGTCTGTATCTCCAGATGGGACGCTGCTGCGGCGTGTGCACGGGTGAGGTGAGCCGTGAGGAATATGCGGCGCTGATCGATATGGCGACCGATATTTTGCGCGGGCACACCGCCGAGGTGCGCCGCAAGACCGAGGCGCAAATGCACGCTGCCGCCGAAGAGGAGCGATACGAGGCGGCGGCACGTCACCGCGATACGCTGCGAGCGCTCGACCGACTGTCCGACCGCCAGAATGCGGTTGCATCACCCGATACCGAGCAGGACGTCGTTGGTCTTTACAGCGATGATCTTTGTGGCTGCGTGTCCGTTTTTTATATTCGCGGCGGTGCCCTGACCGATAAGACCGACTTTTTGTTTGGTCGCGACGGGCTGACCGAAACCGAGGATATGACCGCATTTTTGTGCGAGCATTATCGTCTGCGTGCCTACGTTCCCCACGAGATCCTTCTGGGCTTTGCCATGGACGGGGAGGAGCGAGATCTGCTCTCGGCTTATTTAGGTGAGCTGGCAGGGCACAAGGTCAACGTGCGCGTGCCTGAGCGGGGACGGTTGCATGCCCTTGTCGGCACGGTCAACGAGAATGCCCGCGAGTGTGCGCAAAAGCATTTGGCGAGCATGGAAAAAGAGGACGGCGCACTCGTCCGTCTGGCGCAGCTTTGCGGTCTTGAAGGATATCCCGCCCGCATTGAGGCATACGATATTTCCAACCTTGGCACCGAGCATCTGACGGCGGGCATGATCGTCTGCCGTGAGGGACGCTTTCATCGTGCCGATTACCGCACCTTTTCGATCAAAACGGTGCAGGGCACGACAGACGACTACGCCAGCATGCGTGAGGCACTTTCTCGCCGTTTGTCGCATCTTGGCGATACCGACGGCTCGTTTGCCGAGTGTCCCGATCTGATCTTGCTTGACGGTGGTCGCGGACACGTCGGCGTGATCCGTAAGCTGCTCGACGAGATGGGGCTGGATATTCCCGTGTTCGGTATGGTCAAGGACGATTATCATAAAACGCGCGCGCTGTGCACCGACACCGAGGAGATCAGCATTGCCAGAGAAAATCAGGTGTTTACGCTGATCTACCGCATGCAGGAGGAGGTTCACCGCTACACCGTTTCGCGCATGCAAAATGCCAAACGTCGGACGCTGCGTACCTCATCGCTGGAAAAGATCCCAGGCATCGGGGCGACGAAAGCTAAAAAGCTGCTGTCGGCTATGGGCACGCTCGCCGCCATCAGACAGGCGGACGAGGTGGCGTTGTCCGCCGTCAAGGGTATCAGCGCCCGTGACGCCGCTGCTGTTTACGCTTATTTCCATACGGAGGAATAAACCGATATGATGAGAATTATCACCGGCCGCGCCCGCGGCACCCAGCTCTGTACGCTGGAGGGTGAGACCACCCGACCGACCGCCGAGCGCACCAAGGAGGCCGTTTTTTCGGCACTTCAATTCGAGCTGCGCGGGCGCCGTGTGCTCGATCTGTTTGCAGGCTCGGGACAAATGGCACTTGAAGCCATCAGCCGAGGCGCGCAGAGTGCCGTATTGGTCGACGCATCGCCCCGGGCGGTTGAGATCATCAACAAAAACGTTGTAAAAACGCATTTTGAGGCCGAATGTCAGGTGATGTGTGCCGACTATGCCGATGCCGTGTGCCGTGTGGGCGGACAGTTTGATCTGGTCGTTCTCGACCCACCCTACGCGCAAAAGCTGATCGCCAGCGCGCTTGACGCGCTGTTGCGGGGCGGCAAGCTTGCGGACGGCGCCATCGTCATTTGCGAGAGTGGCGATGCGGATATATGGAACGGAAACGAGGCACTCGCCGCCCATTTTGACGTCCGCAAGACGGCCCGATACGGCGTGGCGCACGTGACCATTCTCGAATACAAGGAGGCTGACCATGAGTAAAACGACGCTGGCGCTGCTGCCCGGCAGCTACGATCCCATCACGCTGGGTCACCTGGACGTTATTTCCCGTGCCGCTGCGCTGTTTGATCGCGTGGTCGTGGCGGTCATGACCAACGATATGCAAAAATACGTGGCGACGGCAAGCAGCAAGCAATATCTGTTTTCGATGGATGAGCGAGAGGCGTTGGCTGCGGCGGCTTGCGCCGGACTGCCCAACGTGCGTGTGATATCCAGCACAGCAAGGCTGATCGATCTTGTCGACGAGCTCGGGGCGGATATCATCGTCAAAGGCGTGCGCAATGCGGTGGATTACGAATACGAGCAAAAGCACGCGTTGTACAACCGCGCTCACAACGAGCGCGCCGAAACGCTCTACCTGCCTGCCGATCCTCAATTTGATACCATCAGCTCGACGCTGGTACGTGAGCGACTGTCGCGCGGCGAGGCCATCGACGATCTCGTTCCGTGTGCCGTCGCACAAATGTTAAAGGCAAGGTGAGTGGTATGGACGGCAAGCCTTCGCTGGATTTTGAAAAATACAAAAAGAAAAAGCCCTCGCGTGCCGATCGTCCGACCAACTGCGAGAGCTGTGTCTATTACGACTACGACGAGGACACCGACACCTACGTGTGCGGTATGGATCTTGACGAGGACGAGCAGGCGCGCTTTGTGCAAAAGCAGACGCGTGCGTGCCCCTATTATCGCTACTACGACGAATACAAGAGTGTAAGAAAGCAAAACTGAACAAGAACGGCGGAGCATGGCTCCGCCGTTCTTTTTATTATGAGATATTATCGTTCGATCATGACCGCATCCGACGCGGGCACGGTCAGCTCGCGGCCGTTGACGGTCAGCGTGACGGGTAGCTCGTTGGCATTGACGAAGATCTGGGCGCGGCTGCCGTCCTCGGCCTGCCATGCCGTCGAGTAGACGGGCGGGAAGATGCGGCGGCAGTCGTCGTAGCTCGGCGCGCTCGTCACCGTGAAGTCAAGCGGGCGGATCATGCGACCGTTATACAGATACGGCTTTGCCACCTCATGATAGAACTTGGTGAGATTGGCGGCAAAATTCAGCGTCTTGTCGCGGTCGGGCGGATTGGAGAGATCATGGTTGCCCCAATCGGAGAACAGTCCGCCGTCGGCGGGACGCATGACGAGCGTCAGGCAGTCACCGGCGGCAAAAGCGTAGGCCATGCGGTGGCGATAGGTGTCAACGTAGGCGGGGAAGGGCGCGGCAACCTGATTGCCCATGAAATTGCGCAGATATTCGTGATAGATATAGGCATACATGGGAACGGGGCGACCGATCTTCCATGACAGCTCAAATCGGTTGTCGCTGAACAGAATGTTACCGATGAAGGGCTCGCCTGCCGCCGTTTCGCTACCGAACAGCATGCCGCGGGCGGCGTCATTCCAGTCGGTGAGCATATCCTGCATGTTTGTGGTCATCCAAGGACCGGGCGCAGGTGCGTGGCCGTGGTGCTCGCTGTAGCAGAAATACTGACCGCCGCCGTGGTTCTGGTCAAGGATCTGGGTGTAGTCGATACCACTCTTGAAAAGCGGATCGTAAGCCTCGTCGAGCACGGCGCGCCCTTTAGGGGATACGGGGCAGACGTCGTATGCGGTGCGCTGCTCGGGGCAGATACCGCTGAGCGACAGCACGCCGCCGGGACCGGTGCACATGGCCTCGGAAAGTCCGCGCTTCTCGTATTCCTTTTCGCAGTTGTGCGATTTGATCAGGTGACTTTGCAGCGTGTAGCCAAAGCCCGAGCAGTAGACGCCCAGCATGTGTCCTCTCTTGTGCAGCTCGTCGCGGAACTCAAAGAAGGACTGCTCGCCGCCTACGGGTGGCCAGACGTAGGGCGGTGCCCAAGGCGCGGTGCCTTCCCAACGAATGAGCAGAATCAGCAGACGCGATTTGACCCGCTCGGCAATATCCTCGAGCAGCGGCAACGCGTTGACGTAAGGGATCAGCGCATTTTGCTCCATGTCGTCCGAGCCGTCCGACACGTGATAGCCGCGCACGGGATAAGTGACGACCAAGGGGCTGTCCTCGTACCATTCGGGCAGCGCGGGGTTATCGCGTATTTTTTTTGCACCGCGCGGCAGATGCGCCTCAAACCATGTGCGGTAAATATCGGCCGCGTCCTCCCAGACGCCGTCAAAGAATTTCCAGACGATGGGGAAGTCGGTGGCATAGTCCTCGCCGTAGCCGACGCCGCAGTAGTAGCGAATGCGCATTTCAAACGCACCGCCCTCCTCGGGCTTGAGCGTGATGGCCTTGGGGCCGCGGACTTCGTCGTGTGCGCCCATGTAAAAGCCGTGACCGTCGAACAAGTAGGCCATAAACTGCGAGCACATCATGTTGGGGAACATGTGGTAGGCACCCAGCGAGGGGTATTCGATCTCGCGGTATTTTCCCATGTAGCGATTGTAGTGCTGAATGTCGCTGACCAGCGCTCCCTCGTTGTAGGGGAACAGCACCTCGCCCACGCCGCCGTTCCCCTTGAGGGGCTTGAGGCGTACGGAGGGGAAATCCACCCATTCGACGAGCATCTCCGTACCGTTTTTCACCGAGATGCCCCAGACAAGATCGTCCCCCTCTGTCTTCAAGGTGACGTTGACCGAAAGATCGAGGGCAAAGCCCGAGTAGGTCGCGCCAAGGTCGTTTCGTGCGCACGCGGTCGCATCGGCGGCGCTCAAAACGACCGTGTTGCCGTCCGAGGACAACAAGCGCAAGGTAAATAGCGGCATCTCGTCGGCGACAAGGTTATGTCCTGCGTAAGTGAGGGCGGTGATACACGCGCGGTCGAAATCGACGTGCAGCGCGCCACCGTTTGAAGCTTGGTAGATCATGGTAAAGAGTTCCTTTCCGATCGTTATTGATATCATTGTAGCACAGCAAATGAAAAAAAGCA
>JAZQMI010000021.1:0-28208 GCA_045543375.1 Eubacteriales bacterium
CGAACTCGCTTCGCGAGTTCATCAAGTGCTTTCGCACTTGCACTCGTTCTGCGGTTTTTTGCTGCCTTTTTTTGCGGCAGCTCGGATATTATACCACTTCACTCCCCTTTTGTCAATACTTTTTTTGAATTTTTTTGAAAAATTTTTCGTTTTCTCGTTTTAAACAATAACAACAAAGCAGGGACGGCGTTTTTGTGCATTTTTAACAATGCAGCGCAAGTTGCCCGTATGCAACGCAACATATTAAGGAAGAAATCACGCGAAAAAGCGACGCGGCGCCCCGAAAGGGCGCCGCTCATTGAATTAGTCGATCGACTTATCGATATTGAACCTCGTGATCTTGCGCGAGGTGTTTTTGATGAATTCTTCATTTCTGATCTTGACCAGGCCGACAGCCTTATAAGGAGCCATGCGACCGTTGACCGTCTTCATATTCTCGTTGAAGTAGGCCTTCAGATCGGTGATACCGCGCGCAGCCAGCGACTCGGCGTCGGGATAGATCTCGGCGACGATCACTTCTCGCTCGGGGTTGGAACGGCTCTCGCCCGCGTACACGACGACCTCGTTGACGCCGTAGATGCGCGAGATTTCGGTTTCGATCTCCTGGGGGTAAACGTTCTTACCGTTGGAGAAAATAATGAGGTTCTTCATACGACCCGTGATGTAGATCCATCCTTCTTCGTCCACGTAGCCGTAGTCGCCCGTTTTGAAGTAGCCCTCTTCATCAAAGACCGCAGCCGTCGCCTCGGGATCCTTGTAGTAGCCGAGCATGACGTTGGGACCCTTGACACAGATCTCGCCCTCGCCGTTCTCATCGGGATTGGCGATCTTGATCTGCTCGCCGATGATGGGGGTACCGACCGAATTTCTCTTTTGCAGCTTATTGCGGTTACACGAAACCAACGGTGCACACTCGGTGATACCGTAGCCGTTGAGCACGGTCACGCCGATGGCCTCAAAGGTATCAATGATATCCTGATTGAGCGCCGCACCGCCGCAGATGATCATTTCGAGCTCGCCGCCAAAGGCGCTGAGCACGCTGGCAAACAGCTTACGGCGCAGATCAACGCCGACCTTGCGCATACCGTTACTGACCTTCATCATGGCGCGAAGAATATCCGCCTTCCCCTGTTTTTCGGCCGTCGACCAGATGCGCTTGTAAAAGGTTTCCACAAACAGCGGCACCAGGATCAGGTGCGTGGGCTTATATTCCTTCATTTCCTTTAATATATGGCGAATGCCGCTGGACATGTAGACGCATGCGCCCTGCGAAAAGTGACCGACGAAGTTGACCGTCGAGCCGTAGGTGTGGTGAGGGGGCAGCACCATCATGGTGCGGTCGGTGATGGCAAAGTTATACATACCCTGCGTCATATCCGACACAATGTTGGTCTGGGACAGCATGACGCCCTTGCCCTTGCCCGTCGTACCCGACGTGAACACGATGGAAGCCAGGCGGTCGGGATCGATGGGGTTGTCGTAAAAGCTGTTATCGCCGCCCTCATATTTTTCCTTACCGGCAGCAATCAGATCGGCCATGCACGTCACGCCCGCCTCGTCGCAGCTATCCGCCATACAAATTTTGGCCTTGATATCGGGAACGAGCTTGATGACCTCGTTGATCTTTTCGGCATAGGCGGGGCTGTAGAAGATGACGGCGCACTCGCCCGTCCTGATGGTAGCCGCCATATCCTCCAGCGGCATATCCTTATCGAGCGGCACGGTCACGGCGCCAATAGCCATGAGCGAGAAATAGGCGCATACCCAATGATAGGTGCTCTCGCCGACGATGGCAACGTGCGCGCCATTCCAACCGCGCGCGAGCTCCTCGGTACCCAGATGGCGGATATCGCAGCGCATCTGCTCGTAGGTGACGCTGACGGGCTCGGCGTCGTTCGGATGGACGCGGTACATGCAGGCCACACGGTCGGGATAGCGATCGGCGGCGTTTTCGGTCAGCACGCGGAAGTTTTCAAACACAGTGGTTTCATACAAAGGATAATTCTTTTTCATGATCGGTTCCTCTCTGATATGCTTTTATGAACGCTCTGTTGCAAGAGCGTCGATCTGCTCCAACCACAATCTCGACGAGGCGTCCGAGGGCATATGCCAATCACCGCGCGGAGAGAGCGAGATGGGCAGCACCTTGGGGCCGTCGGGCATGCAGGAGCGTATGAACTGTTGATTGAAGAAGCGGCGGTGGAAGACGCGCAGCCAATGAAGGACGGTCGCGTCGTCATATTCGCCCGCAAAGGCGATACGCGCCAAGCGAAAGATCTTTTCGGGCGTCTCACCCCAGCGCATGAGATGGTACAGGAAGAAGTCGTGCAGCTCGTAAGGGCCGACAAGATCCTCCGTTTTTTGAGCAATGTTGCCCTGCGCGTCGGCAGGCAGCAGCTCGGGCGATACGGGAGTATCAAGAATATCCATGAGCACTCGTTCCAGACGTCCGTCCGCATTCTCAGCTTCATATTGAACAAGTGCGCGCACGATCGTTTTGGGAACGCCGGCATTGACGGCGTACATGGACATATGGTCACCGTTGTAGGTTGCCCAGCCCAACGCCAGCTCGGAGAGATCTCCCGTGCCGATCACCAGACCGTTTTTCTGATTGGCAACGTCCATGAGAAGTTGCGTGCGCTCGCGCGCCTGGGCGTTCTCATACGTCACGTCGTATTGGTTTTCGTCGTGACCGATGTCGGCAAAGTGCTGCTTGACAGCCGCGCCGATGTTGATCTCGCGCAAGTTGACACCGAGCAGCTCGCACAGCTTGACGGCGTTGGACTTGGTACGGTCGGTCGTGCCAAAGCAAGGCATGGTGAGTGCCTCGATATCGCTGTGCGGACGGCCGAGAATATTCATGGCACGAACGGCAACGAGTAATGCCAGTGTACTGTCAAGTCCGCCCGAAATGCCGATGACGGCGCATCTGGCCATGGTGTGCTCAAGGCGGCGCGCCAGACCGTGTGACTGGATTTGCAACGCGCATTCAAGTGCACCGTGATCGCCCTTGGCGATGAACGGGCTCTTGTCTACGGGAGCGGTCAGCTCATGCGTGCGGAGCGCCTGATCAAACCAGACGGTCAGCGCGGGCTCGACGGGTTCAAAGTTGTTATCCCGCAAGCGGTCGTGGCACAGCCTTGCCGTGTCGATCTCGCTGACGAGCAGTGTTTTATGATCAAAAGGAACATTTTCGCCAAGAATTTTACCGTTCTGGGCAATGATATGATGTGCCGAGCAGACGACGTCTTGCGTCGACTCGCCCGTACCCGCATTGGCCATGACGTAGCCGCAGAGCAGACGCGAGGTGCAAGCGGTCAGGTGCATTCTGCGCCAATCCGCCTTGGCAACGATCTCGTCAGAAGCCGACGTATTGGCAATGATGGAGGCACCGGCCAGACAAAGTTCGACCGCCGGTTGGGTGGCCGCATACACATCGCGACAGATCTCGACACCAAAGGCGTAGCTGTGCATCGAGCGATGACGGAACACGATACCCTGCCCCATGGGAACGCCCTCTTCGGTCGCCACGATGCCGTCAAGCATGGCGGCAGGTGCAAAGTGGCGCGGCTCGGCAAACTCACCGAAGCCGGGCAGGTGCGTCTTGGGAACAAGACCGAGCATCTGCCCCTGCGCGGCGACGGCTGCGCAGTTATAAAGTCTTCCCCCGCGGCGCACGGGTAAGCCGAACACCACGATGGGATATACGGTCATCGTCGCGTGGACGATCTCCTCTGCTGCACGCCAGGCAGCGTCGAGCAGCGCGTCCGAGAAAAACAGATCGCCGCAGCTATATCCCGTCAGACAAAGCTCGGGCAGCACCAGCAGATTGACACCAAGAGCGTCTGCCTCTTGCATACGCGCAAGGATCTCGCGCTTATTGTGCTCGACATCGGCAACGACAACGGGCACGCTGCCCGCGGCAACCTTGATATATCCGTCCTTCATATTTTACCCTCCTCCACGAAAAACGTGGCCTTGCGCCTGATGGCGCATAGTAAATCATTATGTATTATACTCATTTTTCCCCCGTTTGTCAAGACCCCTCCCAAAATTCGACACGCCACTTGACAAATGTGCCCGCAAGCCGTATACTATATTCAATGAAGTTTCAAGCGAGGTAAGGCATGGCAAAAGAGAGCAAAGCCAACAAAATCACACGCGCTGCGGCGATCGTTGAGCGTCTGAAAGAACTATATCCGTCGGCCGAATGTGCGCTGGAATACAAGGGAGAGCCGTGGCGGCTGCTCGTTATGGGGCGGCTGTCGGCACAGTGCACCGATGCACGCGTCAACGTCGTTTGCCGTGAGCTGTTTGACGTCTGTCCCACACCCGAAGCGTTGGCCGCCGCGCCCATTGAGGACATCGAGCGCATCGTGCGCCCTTGCGGTCTGTATCGCACCAAGGCGCAAAACATCAAGGACGCCTGCGCGCTGCTGGTCGACGTTTACGGCGGCGTTTTGCCCGACGACATGGACACGCTGCTGACCTTCCCGGGCGTCGGTCGCAAGATCGCCAATCTTCTGCTCGGTGACATCTATCACCGTCCCGCCATCGTGGCCGACACGCATTGCATCCGCATCAGCGGGCGGCTCGGGCTTGTGCCGAGCGGCTGCAAGGATCCGACCAAGGTCGAGCTTGCGCTCGTCCCCATCATTGCACCCGACGAGCAAAGCGATTTTTGCCACCGCATCGTATGGTTTGGTCGCGAGGTGTGCACCGCACGCGCACCTAAATGTGACGAATGCCCCTTGCGCGATCTGTGCCCGCATTCATAAAAGCTTGGGAGGCTATGCCTCCCTTTCTTTTATATGCGAGCATGCGATCATACATACCGTCAACTCAATGACGCCACACCGACCAAGGCGCGGTTGATGGCGTGCGCCAGCAGCGTTGCCGTGCGTGTTGTGATCAGATCGGCCTCCTTGGGCGACACGTAAAAGCGCTTGCCGTTCTCCAGAATATGGCGCAACCGCTCGTCCACGCGCTCGATGCCCGCCTCACGCAGCGCGTCGTAAACGAGCGTCGAAGAATCGACCACGGTAGGAATACCGACGGCGATGACGGGGACGCCCAGGCTTTGCTGCGTCAGCGAGCAACGGTGATTGCCGATACCCGAGCCGGGTGAGATGCCTGTGCTGCTGAGCTGTACCGTTGCCGCCAGCCGATCGCAGCTGCGCGCTGCCAGAGCATCAATGGCGACCACGGCATCGGGGCGGCATTTACGTACCGCACCCACCACCACCTCGGCGACCTCCATGCCCGTCTGGCCGAGCACGCCGGGCGAGAGCGCCGATACGGCACAGCACTCCATGCGTTCAAAAATTTTTGGCTGTTGCTCGCGCAGATGTCGCGTGACGAGCAGCTCGCGCACCGACAAGGGTCCGATGGCATCGGCCGTGATCTGGACGTTGCCAAGCCCCACCACAAGCACCGACATGTCGGCATCCACTTCCTTGCCCGTTGCCTCACGGAGCATGCGGGTAAGCACGCGGGCGACGACGCGCTCAAGTGCCTCTTGTCCTTCTCTTTCCAGCTTCCAGACGGCACCGCAACTGACCGTCACGTATTCGCCCATTGGGCGTCCGATGCGCTCGGCGGCTTGCGGAGTGTCGATGCGCAAAATCTCCAGCGTACCGCCCGCCCAATGCTCGCGTTGCAATCTCGTGCCGTTTTTCCCTTGCTCGCCGCGCGACCATTCGCACGCCAGATCCGTCCGCGTATAATTTTCGTTCCGTTCGTTCATATCCGGCCTCCCTTGTCCGAAAATTTAACAGAATGTACATCATTTTCATCGCTTTTGCTCTTGCATTTTTCCCCATTTTTCGGTATCATAAACATGGCGGCACTCCCGCCGTTCCGACAACGCCGAATATGTTCTTTTTGCACATATTTAGCACGCTTGATTTGTGCATTTAGCCAAAAGTTGGTCAAGGGCGCAAAAACTCGTTGAACCGAGCGCTATTTTATGCTATAATAGTATGAAGTGACTTTATTCACAACAGTTATTCCAAACCACGAGGAGGATTTTTCCATGAGAAAGCGTTTGCTTGCCTTGCTGCTCTGCCTTGTCATGTGCCTGACCGCCATGGTCGGTTGTGCGCAGAAAAAGGACAAGGACGACAAGGGTGCTTACATCACCATGTACCTTACCGACGAGATCTACAACTTCGATCCCGCCTACGCCTATATGAACGAGGAGGCCGAGAGCATTGTCAGCCTGATGTTCATCCGTCTGTTCTCGCTGAACAGCCGCGGTAAGCTGCAATATGAGCTTGCCAAGGAGTGGGAATACAAGGAAGACGATAAAAATAAGGAATACACCATGACGATCACGCTGCGCAACACCTGGTGGTCGGACAAGACCAAGGTCACCGCTGACGACGTGGTCTTTGCCTGGAAGCGTATCCTTGACCCTGAGAACTCCTTTGCCAGTGCCGCGCTGCTGTTTGACGTCAAGAACGCACGTGCCGTCAAGGCAGGTAACTGCTCGATCGACGATCTGGGCGTTGTCGCACTCAACGACAACACGCTGGAGATCTCGTTTGAAAAGCCCATTGACTACGAGGCTTTCCTGCTCAATCTGACCAGCCTCGCTCTCGCACCCTTGCGTGAGGACTACGTGTCCAAGACGGATGACTGGGCCAAGAAGCCCGGTACCATGGTCACCAGCGGTGCTTTCAAGATCAGCAAGACCATGTTCGACGAGAATCAGAAGACCAGATACCCCGATATCAACGGTACCAACGACATCGGCGAGCCCTACACGTCCGCACAGCAGCGCAACGAGGCCAAGTACTCTATGCTGGTGCTGGAGCGCAACGCTTGCTACATGCGCGATCCCGAGGACGACGATCTTGCCTGGGACAAGTCGGTCAAGCCCTACCGTATCATTCTCGACTTCACCAAGACGGACGAGCAGATCTGGGCAGCCCTTCAGGGCGGCACGACCATCTCGTTTGACGAGGACGGCGATACCTACGGCACGCCCAACGATATCATCACCATCAACGGCGACCTTTACTTTATGGGTAGCATTCCCGTATCGCTGCGCACCAATGCAGACGTTGTGAAAAAGGCTGACGTGACCGACGCGCTGTCCACGCAGGTGCTTTACCTGAACGAGAACGCGCTCATCAAGAATAAGTCCACGGGCGAAGAGGTTGCTCTGTTTGCCAACAAGGACGTTCGACTGGCGCTTTCGATGGCACTTGACCGTCAGGCTGTAGCCGAGGCGCTTGTCTTTGCCGACGCCGCGACCGCTCTGGTTCCGAACGGCATTTACGAAAAGGGTACTTCGGGCTCCTTCCGCAAGGAGGGCGGCAGCCTCATCTCGACCGGCGATGATCTCACAACTGCCAAGCAGTTGCTTACCTCAGCCGGTGTCAAGCCCTCGGATTATTCCTTCACCGTGATCGTCAACCCCAACGACGATGCTCTTACGCTCATGGCCAAGGCTGCCGTTGAGGCGTGGAAGGCACTGGGCTTTGACGTTAAGATTCAAAACCGCGGTACCATTCTCAACAACGATTTCTACAAGCCGATCGGCAGCATTCCTACCGATATCTGCGACGAGCTGTATCTGGAAAACCTGCTGAACAAGGACTATCAGGTCATCGCTCTTGACTACTGCGCATATACCGTTGAGGCTTACTCGATGCTCGCGCCCTTCGCCTCCGATTTCTCGGGTATGGTTGACAGCGAGTTCAATATGAACCCTCACAATACGGGTTATGTCAACGAGGAATACGACGCTCTGTTTGAGGCTATCTTCTACCTGCCCTATTACAATCAGGTGACGTCGGCTGACTTTGGTTCGTTCGTCATCTATGACAGTGCCGAGGACTTCCAGGCTGTTCTGGACGCGGTCGGTGCCACCTACGAAAAGTACGGCGTCGATCCCAAGGACGTTGCCAAGGCAGAGGCCACGCTGCTCCACGAGGCTGAAAAGATCCTCATGGCAGATATGCCCGTCATTCCCGTGGTGTTCAATAAGAACGCAACCATCGGCTCCAAGCAGCTCAAGGGCGTGGACAGTGATGCGTACGTTTGCTACGACTTCACCACCGCCACCTTCAAAAACTACCACGACTTCGTGGCAGACTTTGAAAAGCTGTACGCCAGAAAGAAAGCAAAATAATCAAAGCACAAGGGCAGCGCACGCGCGCTGCCCTTCTTTTTTGTTCCCGGCAGTTGACTTTTTGTCGGGCATGTGGTATGCTTTATAAGATGAAGAAAAAAGGAAGGAGCGCGCCCGAGCCATGAGAGAAACGTTTGAAGCATTCATATCCGTCGCCGCTTGGATCGGTACGGTGACAGCGCTGCTCTACGCCTATCGCACGCTCTATCTCGTGCTCGGTCTTTTTTGCGTGCGCCGTTATCCGAAGGCGCAAAAGCAACACCGCTACGGCATCGTCATCGCGGCGCGCAACGAGCAAAGGGTGCTCGGTTATCTGCTGGACAGCATCCGCGCGCAGGATTATCCTGCCGAGCTGATCACGACCTTCGTGGTGGCGGACAACTGCACCGACGAAACCGCCCGCATCGCGCGAGAGCACGGTGCCATCTGCTACGAGCGGCATGACAGCGACCACTGCACCAAGGGCTATGCGTTGGAATTTTTGTTCGATTGCATCGAACGCGACTTCGGCCGCGCCTCGTTTGACGGCTATTTTATTTTTGATGCAGACAACCTGCTCCAAAGAGATTACGTCGCCCATATGAACGATGCTTTTGATGCAGGCGAGCAGATCGTCGCCTCCTACCGCAACACCAAAAACTTTGATGCGGGCTGGATCGCCTATTCCTACGGTGCGCATTGGCTGGGCACGACCCGAACCGAGCACCGCGCCCGCTCTTATCTCGGACTTTCCACCCGCTTGCAGGGTACGGGCTATCTGTTCACCTCCGCGCTTGTGCGGGACGGCTGGCACTACACCTCGCTGACCGAGGACAGGCACCTGACGGCCGACGCCGTCTGCCGCGGTCTTCGCGTGGGATACCAGCACGAGGCAATATTTTACGACGAGCAGCCCACCAATCTGCGCATCGCACTACGCCAGAGATTACGCTGGGCGCGCGGCAATCTGATCGTCTTTTTACAGGTCGGGGGCAAGCTGCTGCTTGAGCTGATGCGTCGTCTGTTCCGTCCACGCAAGGGCGAGCGCCGCTTGAAGGATGCTTTCATTTGCTACGACGTTTTCATGACGACCTTTCCCGAAACGCTCTTGTTCGTTACCCGCTCGATCCTTCGCCTGACGGGCGAGTTTGCGCTCGTCTGGCTGTCGGGCGCAGCGAGCGAGGCTTGGCAGGCGCTTCTGGTAACGCTATGTCTTGACGCAGGGCAATATTACCTCTCACGATTGCTCATTCCCGTCTACGCCACGCTGACCGAACACCGCCGCATGCCCGCCATGCCTTGGTACAAAAAAGTGATCGGCTGCCTGCTCTGGCCCATCTTCCCCTTGATCGGCGATATTTGTATGCTCCTTGCCGTGTTCTGTCCCGTCAAGTGGAAGCCAATTCCGCACGACGCCCAAATTTCGATCGATCATTTGCACAAATAAAAAATGCAGAGCCGCGGCTCTGCATTTTTTGTTATTTCAATTTCATTTGCTCGCTCTTACGCTCCATGTCCGCCACCAGGGCAAACTGACAACGCGCACGGTCGAGATTGTGATCCTTGCGGTGGATACGGAAATACACGTCGCCGTCCAGATAGTCGGCGAGAAAACGCATGCCGCACTCAAATGTCATCATGCGGGCACCGATGGGCATCAGCTCGATCTCGCTCTCGGTCATGGCATCACCGAAGCCGCGCAAAAAGCCCTTGGCAAAGTGGTGATACAGATCAAGATCCAGCGACACGAGCGACACATCACGCTCGTCCTCGGCGGCCGTGTTGGCACCAAAGCGAATGGCATCGCCAAAGTCGTTGACCGAATAGCCGGGCATGACCGTATCAAGATCAATGACGCAAACGGGCGCGCCGCTTTGGCTGTCAAACAAAATATTGTTGAGCTTGGTATCGTTGTGCGTCACACGCAAGGGCAAGCGTCCCTCGGCGTGCGCCAGCTCAAGTGTTTTGGCAAATTCGGCACGCTCGCGCACGAAGGCAATCTCGTCAGATACGTCCTTGGCGCGCCCCACGGCGTCGCGCTCGACGGCACGCAAAAATGCCTCGTATCTCTTGGGCGTATGATGAAAATTCGGAATGACCTCGGCAAGCTGATGGGCGGGAAAATCCGCAAGCTGCTGCTGAAAACGTCCAAACGCCTCGCCGCACGCTTCGAACATATCGCCGCTGTCGATACGATCCTTTGCGACCGTGCCCTCGACAAAATCGTACATGCGCCAGCAGCCGTCCTCACCGTCGCGGCAGTAGGTCGCGCCGCTGTCGGTGCGCACAATGCGCAGCGTACAGCGCGAGGTGTCAAGCCCCACGGCCGCCACACTCTTACGAATATGCTCGGTGACCAGTCTGATGTTATTCATCAGTGGCTCGGGATGGACGAAAATGGACGTGTTGATACGCTGCAAAATGTAACGACAGCCGTCCGCACACTCGACCAGACACGTCGTGTTGATATGTCCGTTGCCGTAAGGCGTGAAGCTGACGATGTTTCCAATGTGCGTGTAATGGTTCAGTACTGCTACCGCGCTCATGCCTTTGCCACCTGCTCGCGATAGGCGCGCTCATATTCCTCTACGTCGACCACGCGGCCAGAAAGTCTGGACTCTTCAGCCGCAAAGGCGATCATATGGTTACTCACCGATACCGAAATATCGGACAGCGAGGTGTCCTCCTCCTTGCCGCAAAGAAGATCATAGAAGCAGGCGATGATTCCCTGATCTCCGCCGCCGTGACCGCCCACGATGGTGTCGTCCACCACCTGATCGGCGATCGACACATCCTGCGACCTGCGCGTTTCGAAATCAAAAATATGAACGGTGGTCTGTCCCATCTTGGCCGTCAGCTCGCCCTTGGTACCCATGATGCGGGTGTAGCGACCGCCCCCGGTGAAGGCGCACATGGTGAAGCCGCAGGTCACGCCACCCTCAAACTCCATGTTGACCACCTGATGGTCGACCACGTCGTTGTTGCACTTGTACACGCAGCGACCGTAATCGCTTGTGCGCAGTGCCTCCTCAATATGGGCGTCGGTGGGATTGAAGCGCTTGGCGCACGAATTGCGGAACCAGGCGTTGTCCTTGTCGGCCAGATACAGCTTGACCGCGTTATAAGGACACGTGTCGGCGTGCGGGCAGCCGTCGATGCAGCGCTCGGGCGCGCCCTCGGGCGCGTTTTGTGCGTTGAAATGCGTCAGCGAGCCAAAGCTTTGTACTCTCTTGCACTTTTTGCCGAGCAGCCATTGCAGAATGTCCATGTCGTGGCAGGATTTTTGCAGCAGCATGGGCGAGCTTTGCTGCACGTTGCCCCAGTTACCGCGCACGAAGCTGTGGCTCTGATGCACGTTGCCGACGGCCTCCTCGTGCTGAATGTTGATAATATCGCCAAGGCGGCCCGAGTCGATGATCTTTTTGATCGCACGGAAGAACGAAGTGTAGCGCAGCACGTGACAGACGAGCACGTGAACGCCCTTGGCGCGCGCTGCTTCTTCGATCATAACGCACTCGGCGGGATCGGGCGATACCGGCTTTTCCAGCAGCAGATCGTAGCCCTTTTCAATGGCCGCCATGGTGGGCGCGAAGTGGTCACGGTCCATAGTTGCAATGATGACGGCATCTGCCATCTTGGGCTGCGAGAAAATAGGCTCCCAGCTCTCATAAACGCACTCGTCGGGCAGATTGTGCATTTTCTGCACGTAGTCGCGGCGTGCCTTGATGGGCTCGGCAATGGCGACGACCTCGTAGCAACCATCCAGCTTGGAAGCAAAATAGGTATAAGTGTTGCCGCGCAGACCGCAGCCGATCAGAATGAGTTTTTTCTTTTCCATGTCTTATTCTCCTTGTTTGAATATGATCAATTTGGAAATCTTACTTGACATTCATACGCTTTTATGATACACTATCATCAAATAGAAGTCCATCGACTATTCTATCAATTGTTTGTATTTTTCTACTGAAACAGGAGATGCTATGAACAATCTTTCTTATTACGCGCTGCCCGCGGACGTGCCGCTTGACATTCAGGCCGGCAGCCGCCGCACCGATGAGGCACCGCTGGTAGTCAACTGCGCAGGTAATTTTGAAACGCGCTTTGCTTTTCAGACCGACAACCCGATCGGTCGCGAAGACTATTATCTCATGCTGATCTTAGGCGGCACGTTGACCGTCACGCGCGGCGAGGAGGAGCTGCCCGTGCCAAGCGGCACGCTGCTCATGTTCGCGCCGCACTATCATTACCGCTACGCCTACGACGGAAATGAGCCGTTGCGCTATCTTTGGGTGCATTTTTCGGGCTCGCATACAGAGCATTATCTTAACCGTTTCGGGCTTGCCGAGCTGCCCTTGATGCAGACGTGCTCGGTGACGGGCGAAGTCCTTTCGATCTTCGAGGCCATGTTCTCGGCCTTTCGTGCGGGCGGCGTGCTGCGCGACGCAGCCCTTGCCTGCCATTTGGAGCGCCTGCTGCTTGCCATCGCCACGGACGACCATTCCAAGAGCGCCAAGCCCTGCTCGCTGACACGCTCGCTCGAGTACATCGACGCACACTACACCGAGGCGTTTCCCGTCACGGTGCTCGCACAGCTTGAGCGTCTGAGCTATTCGCGCTATCATGACGTATTTGCTGCCGAAATAGGCTGTCCGCCCCGTCAGTACGTCACGCGCAAGCGCATGGAGCACGCCTGCGAGCTGCTGTTGGGCACCGACATGGGCATTGCCCAGATCGGCGTGCAGGTCGGCTACGACGATCCTTCCTTTTTCAGCAAGGCATTCAAAAAAGAGTTGGGCGTATCGCCGCTTGATTACAGAAAGCAGAACGGTTAACAAGATCCGGAGAGGTTATCACTATGGAAATCACGATCAGAAAAATGAACACACAAGACAAGGACAGCGTCCTTGATATGATGCGGGTGTTTTACGCCTCCCCCGCCGTATATACGAGCGGCTCGGAGGAGATATTCGAAAACGATATCAACGCGTGCACGGGCGACAATCCCTATCTGGAAGGATATGTCATGCAAACCTCCGATGATATCCAAGGATACGCCATGGTCGCCAAAAGCTTTTCGACCGAGTTTGGAAAGCCTTGCATCTGGCTTGAGGACTTGTATATCAAGGACGAGTACCGCGGCCTTGGCATCGGCAAGAAATTCATGGAATTCCTCACGGGAAAGTACACGGACTGCATCTTCCGTCTGGAAGTGGAGGAGGAAAACAAGCGCGCGATCGAGCTGTACGAAAAAAGCGGCTTTTCCGTTTTGCCGTATATGGAGATGAAAAAATAAGCAGTAAATTTCTGTTTACCGTAACGAAAAAGGAAGACCTTGCACCGGTCTTCCTTTTCTCTTTTATTGCTCTTTTCTCAACTCGTCTGCGGGGAACACGTGGCGTTTGCCGCAAAAACGGCAGACGACCTCCAGCTCCTCGGCCTTGCCCTCGGCGATCTGCTCGGCCAGCAACTCCTCAACCTGATCCCGACCCATGGCGCGAATGGCACCCAGCATTCTCTCACGGCTGCAATCGCAGCGGTAGGCCACGTCAAGCTCGTCGAACGCATCGTAAGGAATGTCGCGCATGGCGATGTTGGCGATCTGCTCAAGGCTCAGCCCTTGGTCAAACAGCTTGGACACGTTGGCAAGCAGCGGAATATTCTTTTCAATTTGGTCGATGACGGCTTCGTCCGCAAAGGGCAGAAGCTGGATCATGACGCCGCCCGCCGCGCGGCAGGAGCAATCGGTATCGACCAGCACGCCCAGCGACAGCACGGTAGGCACCTGCTCGCTCTTGGCGTAATAGGTGGCAATATCCTCGGCGACCTCGCCCGACGTCAGCGGAATGGTACCCGAATAGGGCTCTTCGCCGCCCGCATCGCGCACCAGCGTCAAAAAGCCACGACCAACGGCACCGCCCACGTTGAGCTTGCCGTCCGAGCGAAGCGGCAGATCGACCTCGGGATTTTGAATATAGCCGCGCACGTTGCCGAAGTAGTCGGCACTGGCGAGCACGCGACCCGCAGGGCCGTCGCCGTCCAGCGTAACGGTCAGGGCGTCCGTCTTCTCACCCATCATGCTGCCCATCAGCGAGGCTGCCGTGAGCAGACGACCCAGCACCGCCGTGGCGGTGGGTGCGGTATGGTGCGCCTTGATGGCGTCGTTAACGATATCGGTCGAATGGATCACCAGCACGCGAGCGCTGCCATCTCTTGACATGCCGCGCAGAATTTTAGAATTGCTCATCATATGCTCCTTATTTCTTATTACAACGTGCCACGAAATACCAGCGTTCGCTCTCGTCCGTGACGGGAGAGCGATCGTAATCGCTGAATATGCCGAGCACCGAAAATCCCGTTTGTTCCAGCAGCGAGCGCAGCGTCACCTCGTCGTAGCAGCGTTCCTTTTGTTGCTCATCGGCGCGCGTATAACTGCCGTTTTCATTGCGTTCGAATACCGAAAGGTCAAACTCGCAAATGCTCGTTTGCTCGTCAAAGTGATTTTGCCAACCACAGTAGGCCGACCGCTCCGTGCCGTCCTCATCCGTCCACTCATCCTCAAGCACGTAGGCATTATCACCGTAGATGTGTTTGAACTTGTAAGGCGAGTTGACGTCAAACAAAAACAGCCCGTCGGGGTCAAGATAATTGTGCACGCAGGCAAAGCATTGGCGCACGTCGTCCTCACAAAGCAGATAATTGACGCTGTCAAGGCAGCAGGTGACCGCGCTGACCGTGCCGTACAGCTCGAAGGTGCGCATATCCTGCAGCAAAAAGAGCGGCGAGGGTGCATCGCACTCGGCGGCGCGCTCGTAGGCGACCGACAGCATATCCATGCTGCCGTCCACGCCGATCATATCGTAACCCCGTTCGGCAAGAGCGAGCGTCATCGAGCCCGTGCCGCAAGCCAGATCGAGCACAAGCTCGGGCTTTCCCTCCAGATAGCATGAAAAGCAGGACTCGACGAAATCCGCCCAGCCCCGGTAATCGATTTCCGCATTCAGACGGTCGTACACCTGCGCCAGAGCGCGGTAGCCGTCGTACTGCTCGTTTGTTTCAACGCTCAAAGACATGTACTCACTTTCCGTCGTTCAAGACCCCTGTTGCCACGTCAGCGATTTCTCCAATCGCGACGCTCCTGCTTTTCCACATCCCCCAGCACCTTGAGATATCCTGCGTCACCGTAACGCAAACAACGGTTGACACGGCTGATGGTGGCCGTGCTCAGACCCGTGCGCTCGGCGATCTCGCTGTAGATCAGACCGTCCTTGAGCATTTTGGCCGCTTGCATGCGCTGCGCCATTTCCTGAAGTTCAAACGGCGTGCAAAGGTCGCTAAAAAAGTTGTAGCAATCCTCCAGCGTGCTCAGCGTCAAAATACCTTTAAACAAAAACTCGAGTCGGGCGTCACGAATATCATCCTTCATGGTACCAAAGCTCCTTTCAGCGGTGCCTTACGACACCGTTATACGTATATTTTACCATCTTTGTACAATAAAGTAAAGTGCTTTTATAAATTTTTGTGAGTTTTTTTACCTTTTTCGCATAAAATCATTCGTTTTTTGCCATTTGACGGTTGACTTCTATTTCTAAATGAAGTATAATATTCTGTGCACGGGTGGGTACACGCATCATTTTGCTCACCACAGAAAAGGAGAAAAATTATGGTTCGTTTGGGTGTAGATCTTGGCGGCACCAACATTGCCGTCGGTATCGTAGATGAAAATTACAATCTGGTACATAAGGACAGCGTGCCGACCGAGGCACAGCGCGCTCCCGAAGCGATTGTGGACGACATTGCCATGTTGTGCCGTCGCGTTCTTGCCGATAAGAACATTTCGCTTGACGAGGTCGGCGGCGTCGGTATTGCCGCGCCCGGCACCATCAACAGCCGTGACGGCTACGTTGAATATGCCAACAACCTGCCCTTCAAGCACTTCCCCATCGCCCCCATGCTCAAGGAGCGTCTGGGCGGCAACATCCCCGTGTTCGTTGAGAACGATGCCAACGCTGCCGCTTGGGGTGAGGCCATCGCAGGTGCTGCTAAGGGTACCGACAACTCGGTCATGATCACGCTCGGCACGGGTGTCGGCGGCGGCATCATTATTGATAATAAAGTATATTCCGGCTTTAACGGTGCGGGTGGCGAGCTTGGTCACATCGTCATCGTCAAGGACGGTGCTCCTTGCTCGTGCGGTCGCAACGGCTGCTGGGAGGCTTATTCGTCGGCAACGGCGCTCATTCGTATGACGCAGGAAAAGCTGGACGAGTGCGCTGCCGCAGGTCGCAAGACGCTCATGACCGATCTGGTCGCAAAGAAGGGACGCGTCAACGGTCGCACTGCCTTCGACGGCATGCGTGCCGGCGACGAGGCTGCCAAAGAGGTGGTTGATACCTATCTGTCCTACCTGGCCTGCGGTCTTGCCAATATGATCAACGTCTTCCAGCCCGAGATCCTGTCCATCGGTGGCGGTATCTCCGGCGAGGGTCAGTCGCTCATCGACGCGCTGCTTCCGCTGATCCGCAAGGAGTGCTACGGCGGCAGCACCGTCAAGGCAACCGAGATCCGCATTGCCAAGCTGGGCAACGACGCCGGTATCATCGGCGCAGCCGTTCTCGGTCTGTAATTTCAGTCAACGTCGAGCCGCTCGGAGTATGCCGGGCGGCTCGTTTTCAAAGGAGCCGTATGAAACAACCATCCACTCTGACCTCGCTTGTTGAGCCGCTGCTCGCTTGGTATGAAAGTAAGCGCCGTCCGCTTCCGTGGCGCGACGATGTCAGCCCCTATCACGTCTGGCTGTCCGAAATCATGCTGCAGCAGACGCGCATCGAGGCCGTCATTCCTTATTACGAGCGATTTCTCTCGGTCTATCCCACCATTGCTGACCTTGCCGCAGCGGACGACGAGCAACTTATGAAGCTGTGGGAGGGGTTGGGATATTACAGCCGCGCCCGCAATCTCAAAAAAGCGGCCGTCCGCATTGTTGAACAGCACGGCGGTGAGCTACCCGCAGACTACAACGCGCTTCGCGCCCTGCCCGGCATCGGTGCTTATACGGCGGGAGCTATCGCTTCCATTGCCTTCGGGCTGCCCGAGCCCGCCGTGGACGGTAACGTGCTGCGCGTCATGACCCGTCTGACGGCTGACACAAGCGATATTATGAAAGAAAGCACCAAGCGTGCCGTGACCGCGGCACTGCGCGAGGTCTACCCGACCGAGCCGAGCGACGCCGCTTGCATGACGCAAGCACTCATGGAGCTCGGTGAGCGCGTATGTCTGCCCAACGGCGAGCCGCGTTGTGACGAATGTCCTCTGGGCTTTGCCTGCCGCGCACGCGCCGAGGGCTTGACCGGCCAAATTCCCGTCCGATCGCCCAAAAAGCCGCGCCGCATTGAAATGCGCACCGTTTTCATTCTCGTATGCGACGGTCGCATCGCGCTGATCAAACGTCCGCCGAGCGGTCTGCTCGCAGGGTTGTGGGAATTCCCCTGCGTCCCCTCATCCATGGACGAGGCGCAAGCCGCCGCGCATTTGAAATCGTGCGGCACACGCCTGCGCAAGCTGGAGCGAACGGTTGACGCCATGCATATTTTTACCCATATCGAGTGGCACATGCACGGCTACATCGCCGCATGCGACGAGCGTTCCGACGAGTGGGACGGTCGTCCGCTCACTTGGGTCACCCCCGATGAGCTCAAAGCCGACTACGCGCTGCCCACCGCCTACCGTGCCTATCTGAACGCGCTCGACACTATTTGAGTGTCGCTCGCTACGGAGGATATTATGTCAACAACACGCAAAAAAATTTTTGAAACGACGTCTGCCTCGCTGCACATCATGGCCGTGCTGTTCATGCTGTGCGATCATATATGGGGCATCGGCATTCCCGGCAACGATTGGCTGACCTGCGTCGGTCGTCTGGCCTTTCCTATCTTTGCCTTTATGATCGTCGAAGGATATTTCCACACCAAAAATTTCAAGAAATATCTGCTCCGATTGCTCATCTTCGCGCTCATCTCCGAGATCCCGTTCAACCTGATGATGGGAAGCCGCCTGTTTTACCCCATCCACCAAAACGTGCTCTGGAGCTTTTTGATCTCGCTCCTTCTCGTTCATTGGAACGAAAAGACGAAAAAACGAGGGAAGTGGCACCTCAGCCTTTTGGTTGCCGTGGCGAGCGTGCTGCTGGCCATTCCGCTTGGCATCGTCACCTTCGTCGATTTTTATCAGGCCGGTATTCTGACCGTGCTCGCCTTTTACTTTTTCCGCGGCAACAAGTGGTGGTGCTACGTCGGTCAGCTCGCCGCGCTCTACTATATCAACGTGGAGATGCTGCAGGGGCTGTCCTATGAGATCGTTCTGTTCGGTCAAACGCACTTTTTCGTTCGTCAGGGACTTGCTCTGCTTGCGCTCATTCCCATCTGGCTGTACCGCGGTCGCCAAGGATACCACAGCAAATGGCTGCAATACACCTACTACGCCTTTTATCCCGCACATCTTTTGTTGCTGTATTTGGTCAAGATACTGTTTTTGCCTTGACAAGTACGGCGGAATGTGCTATAATAAGCCATTATTTTGTAAAGAAAGGAAGGGACCTTCATGCCAAGCACCGTGATCCCCGCAGGCTATCGCTCACTTCTGACCCAACGTCAGACGCAGATCGCCATCAAAAAAGTCAAGGATTTCTTTCAACAGAATCTCGCGGTCGAGCTCAATCTCACCCGCGTCAGCGCCCCCTTATTCGTATCCACCGACAGCGGTCTGAACGATAACCTCAACGGCACCGAGCGCCCCGTCAGCTTTGATCTGCTCGGCTCGGACGCACAGCTCGAGATCGTCCATTCCTTGGCCAAATGGAAGAGATTGGCACTCAAGCGATACGGCTACGCCGTTCACGAGGGCCTTTACACCGATATGAACGCCATTCGTCGCGACGAGGAAACCGATAACATCCACTCCATGTTCGTCGACCAATGGGACTGGGAAAAGGTGATTACCCGCGAGGAGCGCAACGAGGAAACGCTCAAGCAGGCCGTCCGCTACATTTACGAGGCACTCAAGCACACCGAAAACTATATTGCCGACGACTACAATTTCGGCGAGCGACTGCTGCCCGAGAGCATCACTTTCGTGACCTCGCAGGAGCTTGAGGACCGTTGGCCCGACGCCACGGGCAAGCAGCGCGAATATAACATCGTCAAGGAGCACCGCGCCGTGTTCATCATGGGCATCGGCGGTGCACTCAAGAGCGGCAAGCCGCACGACGGCCGCGCGCCCGACTATGACGATTGGTCGCTCAACGGCGACATTCTCGTTTACCACCCGACGTTGGACATCGCGCTTGAGCTGTCCTCGATGGGTATCCGCGTGGACGAGGAGGCCATGCGCCGCCAGCTTGCCATTCGCGGCTGTGAGGACAGAGCCGAGCTGCCTTTCCACAAGGCACTTCTCGCCGGTGAGTTGCCCTACACCATCGGCGGCGGTATCGGTCAGTCGCGCATGTGTATGTTCTTCCTTCGCAAGGCACACATCGGCGAAGTGCAGTCCTCGTACTGGTCGGAAGAAACGATCGAGGAATGCCGCAAGCACGGCGTTGAATTGCTTTAATTAAAAGAACCCCGCCAACAGCAAACGCTGTTGGCGGTGTCGTTATTTAGCCTTCTCCTCAAGGGGAAGCCTTATTTCAATGTCCTCATCGCATTGAGTATCGCAATGACCGCCACGCCGACGTCGGCAAAGACGGCCGCCCACATGCCCGCGTAGCCGAGAGCACCAAGTAAAAGGACAAGTCCCTTGACGCCCAGAGCAAAGACGATATTTTGCCGCACGATGCGAGAGGTGCGACGCGAAATGCTCATAGCTGTGGCAATGCCCGTCAAGCGATCGTCCATGAGCACCACGTCGGCCGCCTCGATGGCGGCGTCCGAGCCAAGCGCGCCCATGGCAATGCCCACGTCGGCACGCGAGAGCACAGGGGCGTCGTTGATGCCGTCGCCCACAAAGGCGAGCGTGGCGCGCGACGAATGCGCGCGCTGCTCCTCGATCAATGCTTCAAGGCGGTTGACCTTATCGTCGGGCAGACACTCGGCGGCATAGGCGTCAAGCGCCAAGTCCTTGGCCACCGCCGCCGCGACCGCGCCGCGGTCACCCGTCAGCATGACGATGCGCTTGACACCTGCACGGCGCATGTCGACAAGCGCCTCTTTGGTGTCGGGCTTGATCTCGTCCTTGACAGTCAGATATCCCATCAGCACGCCGTCGCGCGCCACAAACACCCCACTGCCCGCAAGCTCGATGGAATATTCGGTCAATGCAACGTTCATGCGCTCCATCAGCCGCATATTGCCAACGGCAACGGGCACACCGTCAAGGTGAGCAAGGATGCCCTCACCCGCCACGTTTTCCACCTCGCTCACACGCGACGCATCGGGCTGCTTGCCCCACGCGCGGAGCAGCGAGAGTGCGATGGGGTGCGAGGAAAATTGCTCAACGAGCGCCGCCGTTTCAAGCAGCTCCCCGTCGGTCACACCCTCGACGGGCGAAATCTCTGCCACGCGGAACGAGCCCTGCGTCAGCGTGCCCGTCTTGTCAAGCACGACGGTGTCGCACACGCCAAGCGCTTCGAGATAGTTGGAGCCCTTGAACAAAATGCCTTGCCTCGACGCGCCGCCGATACCGCCGAAAAAGGACAGCGGCACCGAAATGACCAGTGCGCACGGGCAGGATACAACAAGGAAGGTCAGCGCGCGCTCGATCCACACCGCCCAATCGCCCGTAACGAGCGACGGAATGACGGCGAGCAGCACCGCGCCGATGACCACCGCAGGCGTATAGATACGGGCAAAGCGGGTAATGAACGCCTCGGAGCGCGATTTTCTCTCGGCGCTGCTCTCGACCATGTCAAGAATGCGCGCCACGGTCGATTCACCATAAGGCTTACTCACGCGCACGTGCAGCACGCCGTCGATATTGATGCAGCCACTGATGACCGCATCGCCCGTCCCGACCGCACGCGGCAGGGATTCGCCCGTCAGCGCGGCGGTGTCCAGCGTTGAGCGACCCTTGACGATGTCGCCGTCCAAGGGGATCCTCTCACCCGGTCGCACCTCGATAATCTCGTCCACAGCAACCTCGTCGGGCTCAAGCTCGATATACGCGCCCTCACGCTCGACGCGCGCCATATCGGGGCGAATATTCATCAGCGTGGCGATCGAGCGGCGGCTCTTGCCCACCGCGATCGACTGAAACAGCTCGCCCACCTGATAAAACAGCATGACGAAGCTCGCCTCGGCATATTCCCCAATGCACAGCGCGCCGACCGTGGCCAATGCCATAAGAAAATTCTCGTCAAACACCTGACCGCGCGCGATGCCACGGATGGCTTTCCACAGCACGTCGTAGCCGATAACGGCATAGGGCACCAAAAATGCGACAAGCTTCCACAATCCGTCCAGCGGCGCAAGTGCCGCCGCGACGAGCAAAACGCCCGATGCAACAATGCGGGCGAGCACCTTTTTTTGCTTGCGTGTCATAGCATCTCCCTTATTTGACGATCAGACGGCAATCGGGATCGACGCGGCGAATGGCCTTGTCGCACAGCTTGACGATCTCGTCAAAGCGGGCGTCGTCGGCATCCAGCACCAGCTTTTGTGCAAAGAAGTTGACCGAGCAGTCGTTGACTCCTTCGATTTTTTTGATGGCAGCCTCCATTTTGGCAGCACAGTTGGCGCAGTCCAGATCCTGCATGGCAAATGATTTTTTCATGATATGTTCCCTCCAAAAAATTATTCGCGGACGTGTTCAAGTCCTTGATCTAAGATGGTGCGGACGTGATCGTCCGACAGCGAATACAGCGCGTTTTTACCCACACGGCGATAGCGCACCAGATGCGCCTGCTTGAGAATACGCAGCTGATGCGACACGGCAGACAGCGACATTCCCATCGTCTCGGCGATCTCGCTGACCCCTCGCTCGGCATCCACCAGCGTGTATAGGATGGTTACGCGCGTCTTATCGCCGAACACGCGGTACAACTCGGCCACATCACACAGCTCTTGCTCATCGGCATACATTCGGTTACTCCTCCTTTCAAACGGTTGAATAATTGTTCAACTGTTGATATTATAGCATATTACTGAGCTATTGTCAATAGCCCCAAGCAAAAAAAACGCCGCCATTTTGCTATCTCACGGCGAGCGTCATTCTTATTGGGAAAAGTTCTTGAAAAGGGGGCGCGGGGGAGAAACTTCTTTCAAGAAGTTTCTCCCCCGCAGTGATTCAACAAAGCACCTTGCCCTCCCACTCGGGAGCGGCGGGCACGCCCATGATATGGGCGATAGTAGGTGCGAGATCGAGCAAGCTGACACCGTGCAACTCGCGGCCTGCCTCGAATTGCTTCCCGAGAAAGAACATGGGAATGGTCATATCCTCGGGGGCATCCGAGCCGTGACCTCGACCGTGACCGCCGTGGTCGGCTGTTACGATAACGGTATATTCGTCCCCGAACCGCTCCCACACGCGACGCACGTTGTCCACCGCGACAGCGATACAGTCAAGATACGTATCGGTCATCCAGCCGCTGTCATGACCGCCCTTCTCATCCGTCTCCACCATGTAAAGAAAGACAAAATCGGGATGGCTCTCCTCAATACGTGCAATAGCACTGTCGGTCAGTCGAGCGTCGGTCGCGTCGGCCGCATAGGCATTGAAATACTCGGCGTATTTGAGCGAGCCGGGACGGGCCACGTCGCGCAGGGGCTCCCAGCCGTAATACATGGCCGACACGCCGCCTGCCGCCGCGATCTGCTCGAACAGACCGCTCACGGGGCGCACCTGGGGCATATACAGATTGGTCGTCATGCCGTGGCGCTCGGGCGGCACGCTATGAAACATGGACATATGGCAAGGAAGCGTGACCGACGGGAAGACCGTTTGCGCGTCAAGCGTGTAGGAGCCAAGCTCCATCATTTTCTGTACGAACGCGTTGCCGCACGACGTAACGCCGTCGGGGCGCATGCCGTCAATGGAGACCAAGATCACTTTGTGTTGCATCGTTGTTACCTCGCTTTGTTCGATTTACAGTCTTCTATTTGCCAAGGTGACTTATGCCACCTTTTTCTTTTTTCACGGCCAAAACGACGATAGCAACCGCCTCCAGCATGCACGCAACGCCAAGCACGATGGCAAGTGTATTATCCTTGGCAAGCGACTCCTCGTCATCCGACGGTGCCGTTTGGCCGAGCTGTTCGGGCTCTTGCGGTTGTTCGGGCTGATCCGCTTCCTCAGGCTTATCGGATTGCGTTGGCTCTTGCGGCTGCTCGGGCTCGGTCACAGGTGGCTGCTCGGGCTCGGTCACAGGTGGCTCCTCGGGCTCGGTCGAGGGGACCTGCTTGCCCACGACGGCCAACTCGAACGAAAACTGATTTTCGGAAATGAAATACTGCTCGCGGACGGTCGAGTAATACTCGACCTCGACCTGTCGGCCATCCTCCGAGAAATAGAGCATAGCGACAAGCCCCGTCGCGCCAAGCCTTTGGTCTACGCCCTGCGGGTCGATAAGCATTTGGGTCACAGTGTTGCCGTGCACGCCGCGCTCCTGCGACATGATGATGTGTTCACAAGGATGATGACCTGAAATGACCAATACGATATTATCGTAAAGAGAAACCAACTTGTCCCACATATGATCGCCATTGTTGTAGCCGCCGTTGGTTGCAGGCGGGCAAACATCGCCGGCGTCCAGCGTCGTTCCATCCTCAAAAAGGTAAGCGTGCGTCGTAATGATGACGTTATGCCCGGGATGCTCCCCGATTACCTGCCCCGCCCAGGACAGCACCTCGTTGGCGGCGCCGTAATCCAACGACATGATCAGATATTTGATATCTATCGCCGACGACCAACTCCTGCCAGGTATTGCGCATATCGCTTTGATAGCTGCCACCCAGACGGTCGGCATAATTCTCATATGGGAAGGCTTGATTGAAGGTCGCCACACTGTCGTGATTACCGCGAACGAGCGAATAGGGCACCACGCCGTCCAGCTTGGTAATATTTTTCTTGGCAACCTCCCACTCGGCGGCACTGCTTGAATTTGTGATGTCACCAAGGCCCATGACGAATTGAATGTTTTTTTGCTCGGCATGATCCACAATCCAATCGTAAATGCAAGCAAGCTTTTCGGGATATTGCTCAGTAACAATCTGCGTATCGCCAATCACAGCGAAGGAATAGGCTAGTCCGTTACAGGAGCCTTTTCGTCCATCCAATATAGGACGCATTTAGCATCATAGTCATTACCGCTCAGATCGATCATTCTGCCGTTTCGGGGCGGTTCCTTGGTAAAATCGTAGGCCACGAGCAAATGCGCGTCGTCAAGAACAGGAGAGATCATATCCGTTTTCAGTTCATCCTCAGCGCGCACATCCGAATAAACGCTGATCGCCTTGATGCGGCCCTTGAAATACTGACCGTTACCCCCACGTGGGTCTCCGCCCACGCCAAAGGCAACGCTGCTGATGTCCGACTGCATAGCACTCGTTTTGACAGACTGAGCCAGCGTGGCGTTGACATAGCAACGAATCTCATCTGCCGCCTCATCACGTACGATGGTCTGGTGCGTCCATTTGCCCATATAAAATTGACGTCGCGGAACACCCAGTCGCTGACTCTGCCACTTCTATCCGTCCAGTAAAGGCGCGGTGCACCGCCCGTTTGTACTTCAAAGCTGAAGCACGCGTCCGAACCCGTATAGTTGCCGATTATGACACCGCCACGCGTATTTTTATTCATTGTTTCGGGAAAGTATACCCACGCCTCAAAGGTGCTGGGTGTCGTATCAAAGGCCTTGGCAGACTTGTAAAGGTCGGTGCTGAATGCCATTCCCTCCTCGGTTGCTGACGTAACGACGCAAAGTGAAGATAGCAGTAAAAAAAACAATATAACAATACATGTACATTTTTTCATTTTCGTTCTCCTTTCTACTTTCCGGGGCGTCTAAAACGGACTCGAATCAATGAGCACATTGGACTACACACTCAGTATAGCATGGCGATTGTGATTCGTCAAGCATAAAATCTCTTTTTGCTTGGCTTTTGATAATTCCCGTAAACTTCTTGACTTTCGAAAGAAAATGTAATATAATGGTGAGGTAATCTTATGTTCCAAAGGAGATATTGACATGAAAAAGATTCTTTGCATCGGCTCTGTGACCGTTGACATTATCGTCAAGCCCGCCTCGACCGTTCCCGCCCCCGGCACGCTGCGCGCCGTGGAGTCGGTATCCACGCTGGTCGGCGGCTGCGCCACCAACTGCGCCAACGACTTAGCCAAGCTGGGCACGCCCGTTTCCATCTCGTGCCTGGTCGGCAACGACATGATGGGTGATTTCGTCAAGAAAGAAATGACCAAGTTTGGCGTTGACACAAAGGGCATCGTTCAGCGCGACGACGTCCAGACCACCGTATCGGTCGTCTGTATCTACGAGTCGGGCGAGCGTTCGTTCCTGTATAATCCCGCATCCTCGGCCGCCTTCACCATCGACGACATCTCGGACAAGGTGCTTGCCGACTGCGACATCGTCTTTGTCGGCGGTGCGCTGCTGCTCTCCAGCTTTGACGGCGAGCCCACCCGCAAGCTGATGAAGCGCGCACGCGAGATGGGCAAGATCACCGTGCTGGATACGGCTTGGGACTTCGACGATATCTGGCTGCCCAAGATCGAGGCTTGCCTGCCCGAGCTTGACTACTTCATCCCCAGCGTTGAGGAGGCTGCCAAGCTGACGGGTGAGGAGGATCCTTACAAGATCGCCGAAAAGCTGCTCACCATGGGCCCGACCAACGTTGTCGTCAAGGTCGGCAAGCAGGGTGCACTCGTTTGCCCGCGAGGCGAACAGCCTACCATGGTTCCCTCCTTCCTCATTGACAAGCCCGTTGACACGACCGGCGCCGGTGACTCCTGGTGCTCGGGCTTCCTCACGGGTCTGGCAAGCGGTTGGGATATGGTCAAGTCCGCTCAGTTCGGTAACGCCGTCGGTGCGCACTGCGTACAGGCCATCGGTGCTTCGACCGGTATTCCCTCCATGCAGACGGTGCTGGACTTCATCGCCCAGAGAACGAAATAATCAATTATAACATAACATGCGGTACGCCTCGGCGTACCGCATTGTTCTTTTGATAGACACGAAAGGAGAGCGAGGAGGCCTTTTGACAAAGCCCCCCTCGCTCTCTGATGTATTTAAATTACACGCAGCCCTGAGCCTTCATTGCCTCGGCGACCTTGATGAAGCCGGCGATGTTCGCGCCTGCGACCAGATCGTCAGCCATGCCGTAGTCGGCAGCAGCCTTGACCGATGCATCGAAGATATTCTTCATGATGGTCTTCAGCTTGGCATCGACCTCTTCAGCCGACCAGCTATAACGCATCGAGTTCTGGCTCATTTCCAGACCCGAAACGGAAACGCCACCTGCGTTGACTGCCTTGGAGGGCGCAACGACCGTACCGTTTGCCTTCAGGTAAGCAACAGCCTCGTTGGTCGTGGGCATGTTGGACACCTCAACGTAGTACTTCACGCCGTTGGCAACGATCTTCTCGGGCTCGGCCATGCCGACCTCGTTCTGGGTCGCGCAGGGCATAACGACGTCGACCTTGACGCCCCAAGGCTTCTCACCCTTGAAGAAGGGCACGCCGAACTTGTCGGCATAATCCTCAACTCTGTTGCGGCAGGATGCACGCATCTCGAGCATGAAGTTGATCTTCTCCTCGGTGTTCACACCGTTCTCATCATAGATGTAGCCGTCGGGACCCGAAATGGTCACGACCTTACCGCCAAGCTCGGTGATCTTCTTGACAGCACCCCAAGCAACGTTACCGAAGCCCGAGATGGCAAACGTCTTGCCCTTGATGTCATCCTTGAAATGCTTGAGCATCTCGACCGTGTAGTAAACGGCACCGTAGCCGGTTGCCTCGGGGCGGATGAGCGAGCCACCGTAAGGAATGCCCTTACCGGTCAGAACGCCGGTAAACTCATTCGCAAGTCTTTTATACTGACCGAACAGATAGCCGATCTCACGTGCACCGACACCGATATCACCGGCAGGAACGTCGGTATCAGCGCCGATGTGACGGAACAGCTCGGTCATAAAGCTCTGGCAGAAGCGCATAACCTCGGCGTCGGACTTGCCCTGGGGGTCGAAGTCGGAGCCGCCCTTACCGCCGCCCATGGGCAGAGAGGTCAGGGAGTTCTTGAAGGTCTGCTCGAAGCCGAGGAACTTCATGATGGAGAGGTTTACGTTGGGTGCAAAACGGATGCCTCCCTTGTAGGGACCGATTGCGGAGTTGAACTGTACGCGGTAGCCGCGGTTCACCTGAACCTTACCGTTGTCGTCTACCCAGCTTACACGGAACATGATTACGCGCTCAGGCTCAACCATGCGCTCAAATACGCCTGCCTCGATCAGGTCAGGGCGCTGATCAGCAACGGGGGAGAGGGATTCCAGCACTTCGGCTACAGTCTGCAGGAACTCGGGCTCGCCGGGATTGTGTGCCGCGGTTCTTTCATAAAGGTCTGCAAGATATGCGTTTTTAATATTCATTATCGGAATACTCCTTTCAGAAATTACCCAATAATTGTAACACAGAATGAAGCGGATTTCAATAGAGTGAAGCGTATTTTTATGCGAAAAACTGCACAAATAATGTGAATTTTTTTCGCATCGGCTCACTTGACCGCTTGGGGGATGAAAAACCTTTGCGGAGGAAAAGTAAAAAATGTGCGTAAAGTATTGAAATGCGGCGGCGGTTCATGTATAATATAATATATAGAGTTATGATATGGTATAGGTCGTGTCCCGATATGCCTGCGGCGTGTCGGACGGACTGTGTTTTTGTGCCTGAGCATTCTCTTTTCGCGGTGGCGTGCGGAAAGGATACGGATAGATGTCGAAGAAAACAAATCTGAATGATTCCCGGGAATACCGCACCGATGGGGTGCGGCGTTTCTGCGCGGTTTTTTTTGCGTTGGCAGTTTCTGCCGTGATATGCGGATGCGCAATCTCCTTCCGCTATCAGGGGGATGGATGGGAAAGCTCCCAGCAGC
>JAZQMI010000022.1:0-4054 GCA_045543375.1 Eubacteriales bacterium
CCCGTAAACGGCTCGCCCTGCGGCGAGTGTGACTCTTGTCGCGCTATCGCCTCGGGTGCTGCGACCGACGTGCTCGAAATGGACGCCGCGTCCAACAACGGCGTTGACGATATCCGCGACATCCGCGACGACGTCGTTTACGCACCCAACGCGCTCAAATATCGCGTTTACATCATCGACGAGGTGCATATGCTGACGGCCAGCGCCTTCAACGCGCTGCTCAAAACGCTTGAGGAGCCGCCCGCCCACGTCGTCTTCATTCTGGCAACCACCGAGCTGCATAAGCTGCCAGCGACGATTATCTCGCGCTGCCAGCGCTTTGATTTCCGTCGCATCGCCACGCCCGTGTTACGCGATCGCCTTCTGCACATTGCAAAAGAGGAGGGCATCGAGATTGAGGAAGACGCCGCCACGCTGCTTGGCAAGCTGGCGCAGGGCGGTATGCGTGACGCCATTTCGCTGCTTGAGTTGTGCGCAGGCGCGCACCGCGCCATCACGCCCGCGCTGGTCAATGAAACCGTGGGACTTGCGGGGCGCGAGGCGCTGATGGATACCGTCCGTGCCATTGCTGCTAAGGACTACGATGCGCTGTACGCCCGTGTTCACGAAATCGTACAATCGTCCATGGATATCGGCGTATTCTGGCAGGATCTCATTTCGCTGTACCGTGATATGATGCTGGTGAAAACTACGCCGCGATATGCAGAATATCTCGACCTGACCGATGCCGAATGCCGCTCGCTGACCGAGCTGTGTGCGCATTTTTCGAAAGAAACCATTCTGTTTCACCGTCAACTGCTCGATCAGGCCTATCTGACCATGCAGGGTGCCAACGCACTCAAGCGCGTCACGGCCGAGCTGACGTTGACCCGTATGTGCGACGAAACGCTCAACACCTCCAACGAGGCGCTGCTTTCGCGCATCGCCAAGCTGGAGGAGCTGGTGCTGTCGGGCAGAGCGGCGGCGATCGTACCGCCTGCCAATGAAGAAAAGCCGGCGGAGATGACACAGCCCGTGACAACGGGTGCTGCATTTGCACCCGCAGATGTACCTGCCGTGCCCGCCAAAGCGGCAGTCCCAACGCCGTCCCCCACAACCGATGCAGGTGAGAGCAAGCGAGTGCTGCGCCCGTTGCGCGCGTGGAGCGAGGTCGTTGACCGAATGATGAAATCTTATCCCGCCGTCGCCTCATTCTTGTCGGGTGCACGAGCCTTTACCGAGGGTGAGAGCCGCGTGATCGTTCGCTTCGATAACGAGCTTTCCATCATGATGCTTGACCGCGGTGATACCAAGGACGCTCTTCGCGGTGCGCTGTCGGTGTGTTTGCAAAGGGAAGTCAAGGAGAGAGATCTTGTTTGCGAGGTCGTAACAAAGCAACAGCAGGCCGAAGCGCTTGATGAGATCATCGAGGCGCTTGAGGAGCTATAAATCAAAGACGTATAAAGGAGAAGGGTAACATGAGAGCAAATATTCCGAAGGGTGTAGGCGGTTCGCAGAACATGCAGGCCATGCTGCGCCAGGCGCAGAAGATGCAGGAGGACATGGCCGCGCTTCAGGCAGAGCTTGACGAAAAGGAGTACGACGTCAGCGCCGGCGGCGGTATGGTCAAGGTGCGCATCAACGGCAAGAAGGAAATTCTTGCGCTGGATATTAAGCCCGACATCGTCGATCCCGACGATATCGAAACGCTGTCCGATATTCTGATGGCTGCCGTCAATCAGGCCATCTCGCAGGTCGATAAGGAAAATAACGCTGCCATGGGCTCCATCACGAGCGGCATGAATATGCCGGGACTGTTCTGATATGGCAGAATATATGGAGTCGCTCCAGCATCTTGCTGAGCAATTCGGTAAGCTGGAGGGTGTTGGGCGCAAAACGGCCATGCGACTTGCTTACTCGGTGGTCGATATGTCCTCGGACGATGCAATGGCCTTTGCGGACGCCATTCGTGCCGCCAAGGAAAAGATCCATCTTTGCCCCGTCTGCCAGAATTTGACTGACCGCGAGCTTTGCCCCGTCTGTCGTGACGATAGCCGCGACAAGACGACCGTGTGCGTCGTTGCCGATGCCAAGGCGGTGCTTGCCATGGAAAAGGTGCGCGAGTATCGCGGCGTTTACCACGTGCTGCACGGGCTTATTTCGCCCATGAACGGCGTCGGACCCGAGCAGATCAAGATCCGAGAGCTGCTTGCCCGCATCGGCGAAGGCGAAATCGAAGAGCTGATCGTGGCGACCAACCCCACCATTGAGGGCGAGGCGACTGCCATGTACATCGCACGCCTCGTCAAGCCGCTTGGTATCAAGGTCACCCGCCTGGCTTACGGTATCCCCGTGGGCGCCGATCTCGAATACGCCGACGAGGTCACGCTTTGCCGCGCCCTCGAAGGTCGCCGCAGCGTCGAGGACGAAACGCTTTAATGTCAACGAAAAAGCAACCAAGCAAGGTGTATTTGGTTGCTTTTTTTATTGTTGAAAAAAATTGGGAAAACGTCTTGTAATTTTTGAAACTTTGTGATATACTGATATACTAAGCATAAAGAAAGGAAACACATTGAATGCTTGAACTCAAACATGTATCATATTCCGTTCCTGCCGAAGACGGCACGGACGGTGTCAAGGAAATATTGCACGACGTCAGCTTGACCGTGGATGAGCGATTTGTCGCCATCACGGGTCCCAACGGCGGTGGCAAATCGACGTTGGCTCGTATCATTGCGGGCATTGTCAAGCCCACCGAGGGTGAGATCTGGCTGGACGGTCAGAACATCACCGAGCTGGGCATCACCGAACGCGCAAAGCTTGGAATCAGCTTTGCATTTCAGCAGCCCGTGAGGTTTAAGGGTATCACGGTCAAGGATCTGATCGATCTGGCTGCGGGCAAGCCACTGTCCATTGGCGAAGCTTGCGGATATTTGAGCGAGGTCGGACTTTGCGCACGCGACTACATCAACCGCGAGGTCAACGCAAGTCTTTCGGGCGGTGAGCTTAAGAGAATTGAGATCGCGACCGTGCTCGCGCGCGGCACCAAGCTGTCTGTGTTCGATGAGCCCGAGGCGGGCATTGATTTGTGGAGCTTTAACAATCTGATCGCTGTCTTTGAGAAAATGCACGAAACGCTGGGCGGCTCCATTCTCATCATTTCGCATCAAGAGCGCATTCTTAACATTGCCGATAAAATCATCGTCATCGCAGACGGTAAGCTGTCGGCCGTGGGCAACCGTGAAGAGGTGCTGCCCGAGCTGCTGCGCGGCTCGTCGGCATGCCCCACGTTGCTTGAAAAGCTGTCGTAAGGAGGAGCAGATATGGCACTTAATGAAATTCAAAAGCAACTGCTCCGCGAGGTAGCAGATCTGCACGACGTTCCCGAGGGAGCGTATAACATTCGCGCCAACGGCGAGAGCGCGGCGCGCTCCACCACGGCAAATATCAACATCGTTACCAAAGAGGACAAGCCCGGCATTGATATCATCATCGCGCCCGGCACCAAAAAGGAAAGCGTCCATATTCCCGTTATCATCAGCGAGAACGGCCTGAAGGAAATGGTCTACAACGACTTTTACGTAGGCGACGACGCCGACGTGGTCATCGTAGCGGGCTGCGGCATTCACAACTGCGGCGACCAGACCTCGCAGCACGACGGTATCCACGCCTTCCATCTTGGCAAGAACGCGCGCGTTCGCTACGTAGAAAAGCACTACGGCGACGGTGACGGTATCGGCGGTCGTGTGATGAACCCGACGTCGGTGGTCGAGTTGAAGGACGGCGCGTATATGGAAATGGAAACGACCCAGCTTGGCGGTGTCGATTCGACCTACCGCAAGACCGAGGCCGTGCTTGGCGCGGGCGCAACGCTTATCGTCAAGGAAAAGGTCATGACGCACGGCGAACAGGTCGCAGACGCTGACTTCACCATCGATATGAACGGCGAGGGCTGCTCGTGCAACCTCATCTCGCGTTCGGTCGCCAAGGGAAAATCCAAGCAGGTGTTCCGCTCCAATATGCGCGGTAACAACGCATGCTCGGGGCACTCCGAGTGCGATGCCATCATTATGGA